>CBHWEO010000260.1:0-7647 GCA_966112955.1 uncultured Duganella sp.
TCAAGGAGAGCAAAATGCCCCGTCCCCTCAGGAATTACCCCGCAGGCACCTGCCTGCACCTGACCCAGCGCGGCGACAATGGCCGCGTTGTGTTCAACGATGACGAAGAGCGGCTTGGGTTCCTGCGCCTGCTGCGGGAGCACAGTGTCAAATCAGCCTGCGACATCCACGCCTACGTTCTGATGAGCAACCACTTCCACTTGCTGGTCAGCATCCGCGAGCGGAATGCGCAAGCGGCATTGATGAAGTCCCTGGCGCAGCGCACCGCACTGTGGCGCCATGCGCGGCATGGCGGCACAGGAACCACGTGGGATAACCGTTACCACTCGTCGCAGATTGATACTGAAGCGTATTTATTGATGTGCCATCGCTATATCGAACTGAATCCTGTGCGTGCGGGCATGGTGGAGTTTCCGGGCGGGTATATGTGTTCAAGCTATCGGGCCAACGCGGAGGGAAGGGCGGATTCATTGCTTTGTCCGCATCAGGTATATCTGGACCTGGGTTTGAACGATGTGGAACGCAGGTCGGCTTATCGGGCTTTGTTCGATATGCCGTTGGCGGGGAGAGATCTGGAGAGGATCCGGTTTGCCATCAAGGGGGATGCTGCTCTACGGAAACCGGTAAACCGGTGTCAGACCCGCAGGGTCTGACACCTCTTAGGCGCGTTCGCGGGTGACGCGGTTGACGCCGGCGACCTTGCGGACATTCCGGATCAACGCTGCCAGGTGCACGCGGTCCTTCACCTGGATCGTGAAGCGCAGTTGGTGCAAGACGTGCTCGCGGTCCTCGTCCATGCCGACGAAGGTGATGTTGCCGTCGGACTCGCCGATTTCGGCGGCCACCCGGGCCAGGATGCCTTTTTCATTGTTGATCAGCAGGCGGATCCGGCTGTCGAAGCGGCGGTTGATCTCCGTGCCCCACTTCACCGCGATCCAGCGCTCGGGCTCTTTCTGCTTCAGGCGCTTGGCCACCGAGCAGTCCCCGGTGTGCACCTGCATGCCCTGGTCGCGCCGCAGCTGGCCGACGATATGGTCGCCGGGGATCGGCAGGCAGCACGGCGCCAGCTGCACCGACACGCCTTCGCTGCCATAGATCGTGACCGGGTCGAGCTCTTTCGCGCTGGTGTGCTCGATCGGCGCGCTGGCCGATTCGCCGCCCAGCAGGCCGAAGATGTGGCGCGCCACCAGCGCCGCCATGCGCTTGCCGATGCCGATGTCGGCATACAGCTCTTCCATCGACTTGGCCGAGGATTCGTTGAGCAGGCGCTCCATCAACGGCGGCGGCAATTCGCCCGGCACATTGATCGCATCCAGCGCCTGCGCCAGCAGTTGCTGGCCGAGGTGGATCGATTCCGGCAGGTTGATCGTGCGCAGGTGGTGGCGGATGGCGGAGCGCGCCTTGCCGGTGCGGACGAAGGACAGCCAGGTCGGGCTCGGCCGCGAATTCGGGTCGGTGACGATTTCCACGATGTCGCCGTTGCGCAGCTCCGTGCGCAACTGGGCGGGTTCGCCGTTGATGTTGACCGACACCGTGTGGTCGCCGATGCCGGTGTGGATCGAATAGGCGAAATCGACCGGCGTCGCGCCGCGCGGCAGGGCGATGATCTTCGACTTCGGCGTGAACACGTAGACCGAATCGGGGAACAGGTCGACCTTGACGTGCTCCAGGAATTCGGCCGAGTCGCCGGTCTGCTGCTGGATGTCCAGCAGCGATTGCAGCCAGGCGTGGGTGCGCTGCTGCATGTCCGAGATGTTGGCGTCATTGCTCTTGTACAGCCAGTGCGCGGCCACGCCCGATTCGGCGGTGCGGTGCATTTCCTGGGTGCGGATCTGGAATTCCACCGGCGTGCCGTAGGGGCCGATCAGGGTGGTGTGCAGCGACTGGTAGCCGTTCAGCTTGCGGATCGCGATGTAATCCTTGAACTTGCCTGGCATCGGCTTGTACAGCGAATGCAGGGTGCCCAGCGCCACGTAGCAGTGCGAGAAGCTGTCCACCACCACGCGGAAGCCATACACGTCCAGCACCTGCGAGAACGACAGGTGCTTGTTGCGCATCTTCTTGTAGATGCCGTACAGGGTCTTTTCGCGGCCATACACTTCGGCATTGATGCCGGCGGCGGCCAGGGTGTTCTTCACCGCTTCCAGGATCTTGCTGACTACCTCGCGCCGATTGCCGCGCGCCGCTTTCACGGCCTTGTGCAGCACGTGGTAGCGCACCGGGTACAGGTGGGAGAAGGACAGGTCCTGCAGTTCGCGGTAGATATTGTTCAGGCCCAGGCGGTGCGCGATGGGCACGTAGACTTCCATCGTCTCGGCCGCGATGCGGCGCTTCTTCGCCGGCACCATCACTTCCAGCGTGCGCATATTGTGCAGGCGGTCGGCCAGCTTGATCAGGATCACGCGCACGTCCGAGGCCATGGCCAGCAGCATCTTGCGGAAGTTTTCCGCCTGCGCTTCGATCTGGCTCTGGAACTCGATCTTTTCCAGCTTGGACAGGCCGTCCACCAGGTGCGCCACCGGCGCGCCGAAGCGTTCGATCAGCTCGTCCTTCTTGACGTCCTGGTCTTCCATCACATCGTGCAGCAGGGCCGCCATGATGGCTTGCGCGTCCAGCTTCCAGTCGGCACAGATCTCGGCCACCGCGATCGGGTGCGAGATGTACGGCTCGCCCGACTTACGCACCTGGCCCAGGTGCATCTCGTCCGAGAAACGGTAGGCTTCCTTGACCTTCTTCAGGTCGGCCTCGTTCATGTACTCGGCCAGCTTCTCGGTCAGGTGGGTGATGGTGGCCACACCGGTGGTGACGGTCGGCGCGGCCAGCGGCGAAGAGGAAACCGGTGGTGCAGAAACGTCAACGCCCGGCTGTTGCTTAGCCGGGCGCCGTGCCCCCCGTGCGGGCTGTTAGCGGATGTTGGGATCTGCGGAAGTCAGGTTCATATCGGGAACAAAAAGGTTACCAGCTTACCTAGGGCCCTTTTTAAGCCTTTCCAAGGCTACCATGCCGGCAGCGATTTCACGCAGGGCGACCACGGTTGGTTTGTCCTTGGCTTCGACCTTCGGGGTGTGGCCTTGCAGCAGCTGGCGTGCGCGGTAGGTGGCTGCCAGGGTCAGCTGGAAGCGGTTAGGGACATTCTTCAGGCAATCTTCAATAGTGATACGGGCCATGCTTTAACTCCTGGGTAAATGCGGTATTTATTCTGCGTGGTCGGCGTGGATGCCCAGTTCGGACATCAGCCTGGCATTGCGGGCGGCTTGTTGCGCGAACCGGCAACGGGCCGATCGGACGATCGCGCTCAGCTCCGACAAGGCGACCGGGAACTCTTCGTTGATAATAACATACTCAAACTCCGGCGCGTGGGCGATTTCGCCGCCGGCCGCCAGCAGGCGCCGGTTGATCACGTGGACCTCATCCTGGCCGCGCTTGTGCAGGCGTTCTTCCAGTGCCGCGAAGGAGGGCGGCAGGATGAAGATGCCGGCCGCCTGCGGGAATTGCTTCTTGACCTGGCGCGCGCCCTGCCAGTCGATCTCCAGCAGGATGTCGGTGCCGGCCTTCATCTGCTCTTCCACGAAGATGCGCGAGGTGCCGTAGTAATTGCCGTGCACCTCGGCCCATTCCAGGAATTCGCCCTGGTCGGCGCGCTTGCGGAAGTCTTCCGGCGTGGTGAAGAAGTATTCGCGGCCGTGCTGCTCGCCGGGACGCGGCGGGCGCGTGGTGGTCGAAATCGACAGCTTGATGGCTGGTTCCTGCGCCAGCAGGGCATTGACCAGCGTCGATTTACCGGCACCGGATGGTGCTGCAACCATGAACAGGCTGCCGGAAAAATGTTGGCTCATTTGCAATTCTCGAAAACCAGGCGATCGCCCAAAGGGGTATTTTACCAAGGAGCAAGCTCAGTTGAAACCGGGGGCGACTCGCCGGGGTACGACCCTGAGGGTCGGACCCCGGTTTTCCGGTTTTTCCGGTTCTCGCACTTGACACTGGACCGACCGGTCTATAGAGTATCCCCGCATGACCACACCCACCCTCACCACCCGCGAACGCCTGATCAACGCCATGATCACCACGCTGCAGCACCGCGGCCTGCATGGCGCCGGCCTGAGCGAAATCCTGGCCACGGCCAAAGCGCCGAAAGGCGTGATGTACCACCACTTCCCGGGCGGCAAAGACCAGCTGGCCGTGGCGGCCATCGAAGCCACCTTCAGCTTCCTGGTCCACAAGCTGGACAGCTACCTGGCGCGCGAACCCGGCGTGGAGGCCGCGCTGCAAGCCTGGATCCTGCGCGCCCTGCGCGGGCTGGACGACAGCGAATTCGAACTCGGTTGCCCGCTGGCGGCCGTGGCGCTCGAATCCACCGCCGACGATGTCGAGATCCGCGGCGCGCTGAAGACCGGCTTCGCGGCCCTGCGCGGCCGCATGGCCGACGCGCTGGTGCAGGCCGGCCATGACCGCCACCGTGCGGAAAGCATTGCCGCCCTGATCCTGGCCGCCTACGAAGGCGGCCTGCTGCAAGCCCGCGTGGCGGGAGACACGGCGCCGATGGTGCAAACCATGGATGCCCTGATGCCGATGCTGAAAGTGGAGAAAAAACATGAGTAACTTGCCTCCCGCCGCCTTGCTGCTGGCGGAAAAGCTGGAATTGCGCGCCGCCGACGGCTACCCGCTGGCGGCCATGTGCTACCGCGCCCGCGGTCCGGAAAAGGCGCGCCTGCTGGTGGCCGGCGCCACCGGCGTGCCGCAGGGCTTCTACCGCCGCTTCGCCGAATTCGCGGCGGGGCAGGGCTATACCGTGCTGACGTTCGACTATCGCGGCGTGGGCGGCTCGGCGCCGAAAACCCTGCGCGGCTTCGAGGCCAGCTTCCTGGACTGGGCGCGGCTCGACCTGAAGGCGGTGATCGAGTACTTCGCGCCATCCGACACGACGCCGCTGTACATGGTGGGCCATTCCTACGGCGGCCACGCCCTCGGTCTGGTGCCCAACCATGAAAAGATCGCCGGCGTCTACCTGTTCGGCGTCGGCGCCGGCTGGCATGGCTGGATGCCGCGCCTGGAGCGCCTGCGCGTACTGGCCATGTGGCACATCGTCGGCCCCATCGTCACGCGCTGGAAAGGCCGCCTGGCCTGGAGCAAGCTTGGCATGGGCGAGGATTTGCCGATGGGCGTGTACCGGCAGTGGAAGCGCTGGTGCAGCTTCCCGCGCTATTTCCTGGACGATCCCAAGGTGCCGGAGATCGCGGAAGCCTTTGCCAGGGTGCGCACGCCCATCCTGGCCGTCAACGCGACCGACGACCTGTGGGCGCCGCCACTGTCGCGCGATGCGCTGATGTCGGGCTACCGTAGCGCGCCCTGGCACGGCGTGGACCTCGACCCTGCCGCCGCCGGGCTAGGCAAGCTGGGGCATATGGGCTACTTCCGCCAGCATGCGCAGCCGCTGTGGGCACGCGCGCTGGACTGGTTCGACGGGCTGGGGCGCTGACCCCGGGCGCCGTCAGCGCTGGGCGCCGAGCACCCGCAGCAGTTCCTGCGCGGCAGCCGGCGCGCGCTCCTTGGCGCCGTTGATGAAGTACACGAACACCTCGCGCTTGCCGCCATCGGTCCACGCTTGCGCCTGGGCCGCCCATTTCTTCAGCGCCGGCCGCGTGTAGCCGGTGGCGATCTCGCTGCGCGCATCCATCAGCCGGGCGTAGACGAAATCGCCCGTAACTTCCGTGAAGTTGGGGAACTTCGGCGAATCCGTGATCACGGTCGCCACCTTGTACTTGCGCGCCAGTTTCAGGTATTCGGGGCACATGAAGCTCTCGTGCCGCGCGTCCAGCACATGCTGCAGCTTGCGCTTGCCCAGCTTCTTCGGCAGCAGCTTGAAGAAGGCTTCCAGGTCGTCCGGGTCGAAACGCTTGGTGGCCGCCAGTTGCCACAGGATGGGGCCCAGCTTGTCGCCCAGTTGTTCCAGGCCGCTGTCCATGAAGCGCTGGATCGAGTCCCCGGCTTCGCCCAGCACCTTGCGGTTGGTGGCATAGCGCGACGCCTTCACCGCGAACACGAAGCCGTCCGGCGTGCGCGCCGCCCAGTCGGCGAAGTGCTCCGGCTTGGCGTTGCGGTAGAAGGTGCCGTTGATCTCGATGCTGGTCAGCACGCCGCTCGCATATTCCAGCGCGCGCTTCATCGGCACTTCGGGCGGGTAAAAGGTGTCGCGCCAGGGAGCAAAGTCCCAGCCGCCGATACCGACTCGGATATTCATGTCTTTCACTTCCGTAGTAAAGTTGCGAACATACTTGAATGGAGGATGCCAGAAATGCGCCTGACCCGCTTGTTCGTTTCGCTGCTTGCCGCTGGATGGATGGGGGGCGCAGCGGCGCAATCGCTGTCGCCCGAGGAAGAACGTATCGTCGCCATCGTCAAGGCCAATGCGCCGAATGCGCTGGCCCTGCTGGAAAAGTCCGTCAACATCAACAGCGGCACCATGAACCACAAGGGCGTGCGCGAAGTGGGCAAGCTGTTCCGCGCCGAATTCGACAAGCTGGGCTTCAAGACGCAGTGGGTCGACATGCCGAAGGAGATGCATCGCGCCGGCCACCTGGTCGCCACGCGCGAAGGCAGGCAGGGCAAGCGCGTGCTGATGATCGGCCACCTCGACACCGTGTTCGAAGCCGATGCGCCCATGCAGAAATGGGAGCGGCACGGCGACCGCGCACGCGGCCAGGGCGTCAACGACATGAAGGGCGGCGACGTCATCATCATCGAAGCGCTGCGCGCACTGCACGCGGCGGGGGCGCTGGACAACACGACGATCAGCGTGATCTTCACCGGCGACGAAGAGAATGCCGGCGAGCCGAAGGAGATTTCACGCCGCGACATGGTGAACCTGGCCAAGCGCAGCGACGTCGCGCTGGCGTTTGAAGCCACGGTGCTGGACGAAAACGGCAAGGCCACCGGCACCATCGGCCGCCGCTCGTCGACTTCCTGGCAGTTGGACGTGAAGGGCAAGCAGGGGCATTCGTCCGGCATCTTCAACGCGAGCGCCGGCTATGGCGCGGTGTACGAGGCGGCGCGCATCCTGGATGCCTTCCGCCAGCAGTTGCAGGAACCGAACCTGACCTTCAATCCGGGCCTGGTGCTGGGCGGCACCGAGGTGTCCTACAACGACATGGCGGCCAAGGGCAGCGCCTTCGGCAAATCCAACGTCATCGCCAACAGCGCCGTGGTGAAAGGCGATTTGCGTTTCCTGACGCCGGAGCAGGGCGAACAGGCCCGCGCCCGCATGCGCGGCATCGTCGCGCAAAACCTGCCGGGCACCAGCGCCGAGATCCGCTTCCAGGACGGCTACCCGCCGATGGCGCCGACCGAAGGCAACCTGAAGGTGCTGGAAATGTATTCGAAGGCCAGTGCCGATGCCGGCCTGGGGCCGATCGCCGCGCTGCCGCCCGGCCTGCGCGGCGCCGGCGACGTGCAGTTCGTCGCACCGTATGTCGACAGCCTGGATGGGCTCGGGGCGACTGGCAAGGGCGCGCATGCGCCGGGAGAGGATCTGGATGTGCGCTCGATCGAGCAGGGGGCGGTTCGTACTGCGGTGCTGCTGTACCGACTAACACGATAAAAGTCGGGGTCCGCTCTGGCAATCGGACATTTGCACGGCAAATGTCCGATTGC
>CBHWEO010000261.1:0-7643 GCA_966112955.1 uncultured Duganella sp.
CGTGTGGGGCCGCTCTCACCTGCGCCCGCGGCGCTGCCCCCCCCCCCCGGGGGGACAAAAGTTGCGGAAGGGTTAGAGCTTGATGAAGTGCTCGCGGTAGTACTTCAGTTCTTCGATCGATTCGATGATGTCGGCCAGCGCGGTATGCTTCTGCGCTTTCTTGAAGCCGGCCACCATTTCGGGCTTCCAGCGGCGGCCCAGTTCCTTCAGGGTCGAGACGTCGATGTTCCGGTAGTGGAAGAACTCTTCCAGCTTCGGCATGTACTTCACCATGAACCGGCGGTCCTGGCCGATGGTGTTGCCGCACATCGGCGATTTGCCTT
The DNA here is from genome assembly GCA_966112955.1 of uncultured Duganella sp. GTDB lineage: Bacteria > Pseudomonadota > Gammaproteobacteria > Burkholderiales > Burkholderiaceae_D > Rugamonas. The sequence continues at coordinate 324 of CBHWEO010000261.1, forward strand.
TCGGGACCCACTGGCGCATGAAGGCCAGGAATTCGGCTTCGGCTTGCGCCTCGTCGACAGTGGACGCCTTGACGCGGTCGATCAGGCCGGAGCGGCCGTGGGTGCCCTTGTTCCAGGCGTCCATCTTGTCCAGCGTTTCGTCCGACTGGTGGATCGCCAGCACCGGCCCTTCGGCCAGCACGTTCAGGTGCATGTCGGTGACGATCATTGCCACTTCGATAATGCGGTCGGTTTCCGGCTCCAGGCCGGTCATTTCCATGTCCACCCACACCAGGTTCATTTCATTCGGGCGCTGCGGGGCGGCCGGGCTTGCTGGGGTGTCGTTCGCTTGTGACATAATTCTCTCTAAGGCAATTTAAGGCAGTTAATCCGCCATTTTCTCACAGGCACAGAATGTATTCACACGCGTTTTCGTTTTTGTTCGTTGCTTTTTTAGTATTGACCCTGCTGGTGCGCTTCTGGCTCGCCTCGCGCCACATCCGCCATGTGATGCAGCACCGCGCCGCCGTGCCGGCCGATTTCGCGGAAAAAATTCCCCTCGCCGCCCACCAGAAAGCCGCCGATTACACCATCGCGCGCACCAAGCTTGGGCTGGTCAACATGCTGGTGTCCAGCGTGGCGCTGGTCGGCTTCACCCTGCTCGGCGGCCTACAATTGCTGTCGGCCACCCTGTTCAACGCCACCGGCGGCGGCATGGCCTACCAGCTTGGCCTGGTGGTGGCCTTTGCCATCGTGTCCGGCCTGATCGACCTGCCGCTCGATTACTACCGCCAGTTCACGCTGGAAGAGCGCTTCGGCTTCAACAAGATGAGCCGGGGCCTGTTCTTCTTCGACCTGGTCAAGGGAGTCGGCATCGGCGCGGCGATCGGCCTGCCGCTGCTGTGGGTCATCCTGGTGCTGATGGAGAAAGCCGGCAGCCTGTGGTGGCTGTACGCCTGGCTGGTGTGGTGTGGCTTCCAGCTGCTGGTGATGGCGCTCTACCCCAACTTCATTGCGCCCCTGTTCAACAAGTTCACGCCGCTGTCCGACGAATCGCTGAAGCAGCGCATCGAGGGCTTGATGGCGCGCGTGGGCTTCGCGTCCAAGGGCCTGTTCGTGATGGACGGCTCCAAGCGCAGCGCCCACGGCAACGCCTATTTCTCCGGCTTTGGCGCGGCCAAGCGCATCGTGTTCTACGATACCCTGGTGTCCAGCCTGTCGCCGCAGGAGGTGGAAGCGGTGCTGGCGCATGAACTGGGCCACTTCAAGCTGAAACACATCATCAAGCGCATCGCCGTGATGTTCGCGCTGTCGCTGGGCTTCCTGGCCCTGCTCGGCTACCTGAAAAACCAGCTGTGGTTCTACACCGGCCTCGGCGTCAACCCGATCATCGTGCCCGGCCAGTCCAACGATGCGCTGGCGCTGATCCTGTTCATGCTGGTGCTGCCGGTGTTTACCTTCCTGTTCGGGCCATTGACTTCGCTCAGCTCGCGCAAGCACGAATTCGAGGCCGATGCTTTCGCCGCCACACATACCGACGCGCGCGACCTGGTGTCAGCCCTGGTCAAGATGTATGAGGATAATGCGTCCACCCTGACGCCCGACCCGCTGCATTCGGCCTTCTACGACTCGCATCCGCCCGCCAGCGTGCGCATTCGTCAACTCAACCTGGCAGCATCCCAATGAAGACAATTCACACCGCGGCCGACCTGCGCACCCTGCGCTGCAGCCACCAGAAGCACGCACTGGATGCGAACGAAGCGCACCGCCTGTGCCAGATGCTCGATGGCTGGAGCATGGCCAGCGGCAAACTGGTGAACACCTTCGGCTTCAATAACTACTACGAGACCATGGCCTTCGTGAACGCGCTGGCCTATATCTCGCACCGCGAAGACCATCATCCCGAACTGGTGGTGGGCTACAAGACTTGCCAGGTGCGCTACGACACGCACTCGGTCAACGGCTTGTCGATCAACGATTTCATTTGCGCCGCCAAGGCCGATGCGTTAGGCCAGGCATGAGCAAGGGACAACAGCGCACCGGCACCATCATCGCAGCCCACGGCCGCCATTACCTGGCGGAGGCGGACGGCCAGCGCCTGCAATGCGTCACGCGCGGCAAAAAGACCAATGTGGCGGTCGGCGACATCGTCGACCTGACCCTGACTTCGCCCGACCAGGCGGTGATCGACAAGATCCAGGAGCGCAAAACGCTGCTGTACCGCTCCGACCAGTACAAGTCCAAGCTGCTGGCCGCCAACGTGGACCAGCTGTTCATCGTGGTCGCCACCGAGCCCAGTTTTTCGGACGACCTGGTGTCGCGCGCCCTGGTGGCGGCGGAGGCGGCCGGCATCCAGGTGCGCCTGCTGCTGAACAAGGTCGACGTGGCGGACGCCCTGCCCCGCGCCCGCGAGCGCCTGCAGGTGTATGCGGCCATGGGCTACGAAGTGCTGGAAGTGTCGGCCACCGGCCAGCCGGAGCAGACCGGCGCCACCCTGGCGCCCCTGCTGCAGGGCCACTCTTCGATCCTGATCGGCCAGTCGGGCATGGGCAAGTCGTCCCTGATCAACCTGCTGGTGCCCGATGCCGACATCGCCACCCGCGAAATCAGCGAAGCGCTGGATACCGGCAAGCACACCACCACCTTCACCCGCCTGTACCACGTGGGCCCCGATTCGAGCGTGATCGATTCGCCCGGCTTCCAGGAGTTCGGCCTGTACCACCTGACCGAAGGCATGCTGGAGCGGGCCTTCCGCGACTTCCAGCCCTATCTGGGCGGCTGCCGCTTCTACAATTGCCGGCATTTGAGCGAACCGCAATGCGCGGTGCTGGAGGCGGTCAACGAAGGCAAGATCGCGAAAATGCGGCATACGCTGTACGGCCAGTTGCTGCACGAATCGTCGCAGACCCTTTACTGAAAAGGCGCCCATGCAGCAGCTCTTCGCCGATGACGATGCCGTAGCGCAGTGGGAGCTGGAACTGCTGCCCCTGCGCGGCATCGCGCGGTTGCCGGTGCTGCTGCCGCTGGCCTGGCACCTGCGCCAGCGCGACGGCAAGCGCGCCCAGGAGCTGGCGCGCGAAGCGGCCGACCTGCTGCCGGCCGCCCACCTGCCCGACGCCGCCCGTGCTTCAGTGGAGGCGCGCCTGCAGCTGGTCGATGGCGAGATCCGCTGGCTGCAGGGCGAGCTGGATGCCGCCGCCGCACTGGCCGCCCGTGCGCTGGAAGTGTTCGAGGCGCAGGACGACGACATCGGCCGCGCCGACGCGTACTGGCTGAAGGCCTGGATCGCGGTGGACCGCGGCCAGCACGGCCAGCGCGACGCCGAACTGGAAGCCTGTTCCAATGCCGCCCACGCGGCCGGCGACGAGCAGCGCGCCAACATCGCCGACGCCGTGCAGGCGCGCTGGGCGGCGCTGCGCGACCTGCACGCGGCCACCCAGCGCTGGGGCAGGCGTTTCGACCTGTCGGTGGAAGTGCCGCCCGGTGTCGATTGCTGGATCAACGATTTCTTCGGCATTGCCGCCAGCCAGGCGGGTGACATCGGCAATGCGGCGGGCTTCTACATCCGCAGCTACGAAGCGGCGCTGCAGACCGGCCAGGTCCGGGCCGCCGCCACCGCCGCCACCAACGTCGCGGAAAAGTTCTCGCACCTGAACGACCACCATTCCGGCCTGGAATGGATGCAGCGCGCCATGGAGCTGGCCAGGCCCACCGGCTGGCCGCGCAGCATCGGCTCCTGCCTGGTGCATACGGCAGACATCGTGCGCCGGCTGGGGCGCCTGGACGCCGCCGAGGAATTGCTGCGCGAGGCACTGGTGATCCTGGCACCGCAGGCGAACGGCCGCAGTTACGCCATCGCCCTGCAGCACCTGGGCGACCTGTGCCTGGACAAGAAGGATTACGGCGAAGCGCTGGATGCCTTCCAGCGCCTGGCCAAACGCGCCGAGGCGCTGCAGCAGGGCGACTTCAAGATCGTGGCCCTGCGCGGCCAGGCGCATGCCCTGTGCTTCCTCAACCGTCCGCTGGAAGCGCTCGACATGGCGCAGCTGGCCGTGGAGAGCGCGGCGCGCCACCACAATGCCTTCCACCATGTCGCCGCCTTGCGGGTGCTGGCCCTGGTCCACGGCCAGCTGCAGCTGTCGGCGCCGCCCGGCATGGCGGCGCCCAACGCCCGCCTGCACTACCTGCACCAGGCGCTGGGGGCGGCGCAGACCATCCAGGGCTATACCGTGCCGGGCGATTTGTACGATGCGCTGGGCGCGGAATACGCGCGCCTGGGCGACTTCCGCCGCGCTTATGAAATGGCGACCGCCGCCAGCGCCGCGCGCGAGAAGACCCACACGCTGGAAGCCACCAGCCGCGCCATCGCCATGCAGGTGCACCACCAGACCGAGCATGCGCGGGCCGAAGGCATGCACCACCGCGAGCTGGCCATGTCCGAGGCCCGCCGCGCCGAAGTGCTGCAGCAGACCAGCAAGCTGCTGGAACGCCTGTCGGCCATCGGCCAGGAAATCACCACCCACCTCGACGCCGGCGCCGTATTCCAGGCGCTGGACCGGCATACCCACGCCCTGCTGTCGGCCAATACCTTCGCGGTCTACCTGCTCGACCCGTCCGGCAGCCGGCTGGAACGCGCCTTCGGCGTGGAAGCGGGCCAGGCCCTGCCCCGCAACGCCATCCCGATCGAGCATCCGACCGCCTACACCGCGCAATGCCTGCGCGAACGGCGCGAAGTGTACATCGACCAGATTCCGTCCGAACGCGACAGCCTGGTCACGCCCGGCACGGCGGCCAGCCGCTGCGCGCTGTATGTGCCGCTGCTGGTGGGCGAGCGCGTGCTGGGCGTGATGACCGTGCAGGCCATGCATCCGAATGCCTATGGCGAGCGCGAACGGCTGATCTTCCGTACCCTGTGCGCCTACGGCGCCATCGCGCTGGACAACGCCCAGGCCTACGGCCAGCTGCAGGAAGCCCAGTCGCAGCTGGTCTCGCAGGAAAAGCTGGCCGCCCTCGGCTCGCTGATGGCGGGCGTGGCGCATGAATTGAATACGCCCATCGGCAACAGCCTGCTGATCGCCAGCACGCTGGAACAGAAGACCACCGAGCTGGAACAGGCGGTCAATGGCCCGGGCCTGCGCAAGTCGGAGCTGATGGCCTTCATCGAGGACACCCGCAAGGCATCGACCCTGGTGATGCGCGGCCTGCACAGCGCGGCCGACCTGGTATCCAGCTTCAAGCAGGTGGCGGTGGACCGCACCACCGAGCAGCGCCGCGTGTTCAACCTGCACCAGGTGACGCATGAAATCGTGGCCACGGTGATGAACCGCATCCGCAAGGAGAACCACCGGCTCGCATTCGAAGTGCCGGACGCCATCGCCCTGGACAGCTATCCCGGCCCCTTCGGCCAGGTCATCACCAATTTGATCAACAACGCCCTGCTGCACGCCTTCGACGGCCGCGAGGGCGGCCAGATGCGGCTGGTGGCCAGCTTGGCAAGCGAGGACCGCGTGCTGGTATCATTCAGCGACGACGGCAGCGGCATCCCGCCGCAGCACCTGACGCGCATCTTCGACCCGTTCTTCACCACCAAACTGGGAAAAGGCGGCTCAGGGCTGGGGTTGTCAATCAGTTACAACATCGTCACCTCCCTGCTGGGGGGACAAATCAGCGTGGACAGCAGCGAAGCCGGCACCACCTTCACGCTGGACCTGCCGTTATCGGCGCCAAGCCACGATCCCGAACGCCCGGCCACGATTTATTGAAATGCCCGTATAATCTTTAGTCCACCGCAGCAATCCTTTGCAAAAGATGTCTATACCACCTAAACGGATCAAGCACTATCTCCAGTTCAAAGACCTGACCCTGGAGGAGTACGAATACGTGATCGCCCGCGCCGCGGAAATCAAGCGCAAGTTCAAAGCCTACGAGATCTACCATCCCCTGATCGACCGCACCCTGGTCATGGTGTTCGACAAGAACTCGACCCGCACCCGCCTGTCCTTCGAGGCCGGCATGCACCAGCTGGGCGGCGCCGCGATCTACCTGAATACCCGCGATTCCCAGCTGGGCCGCGGCGAACCGGTGGAAGACGCCGGCCAGGTCATGTCCCGCATGTGCGACATCATCATGGTGCGTACCTTCGGCCAGGACATCATCGAGCGCTTCGCGGCCCATTCCCGCGTGCCGGTGATCAACGGCCTGACCAACGAACACCATCCCTGCCAGGTATTTGCCGACATCTTCACCTACATCGAGCATCGCGGCTCGATCAAGGGCAAGACCGTGGCCTGGGTGGGCGACGCCAACAACATGCTGTATTCCTGGCTGCAGGCGGCCGAAGTGTTCGGCTTCCACGTCAACGTCTCCACGCCGCACGGCTACGACATGGACATGTCCCTGGTGTCGACCGACCGCTTCACCTTCTTCCCCAACCCGTCCGACGCCTGCGAAGGCGCGGACCTGGTCAACACCGACGTGTGGACTTCCATGGGCTACGAAGAGGAAAACGCAGCGCGCCTGAAGGCCTTCGACGGCTGGATCGTGGACGCGGCCAAGATGGCGCGCGCCAAGCCGGACGCCCTGTTCATGCACTGCCTGCCCGCCCACCGCGGCGAGGAAGTCTCCGCCGACGTCATCGACGGCCCGCAATCGGTCGTGTGGGACGAGGCCGAGAACCGCCTGCACGTGCAGAAGGCGCTGATCGAATACCTGCTGCTTGGGAAAATCAACTAATTAAACCCTGAACGAGAACTGATATGAGCGACGTAAAAAAAGTCGTCCTGGCCTACTCCGGTGGCCTGGACACCTCCGTGATCCTGAAGTGGCTGCAGGATAACTACAAGTGCGAGATCGTTACCTTCACCGCCGACCTGGGCCAGGGTGAAGAGCTGGAACCGGCTCGCGCCAAGGCGCTGAAGTTCGGCATCAAGCCTGAAAACATCTTCATCGACGACGTGCGCGAAGAGTTCGTGCGCGATTTCGTGTTCCCGATGTTCCGCGCCAACACCGTGTACGAAGGCGAATACCTGCTGGGCACTTCGATCGCCCGTCCGCTGATCGCCAAGCGCCTGATCGAGATCGCCAACCAGACCGGCGCCGACGCCATCTCGCACGGCGCCACCGGCAAGGGCAACGACCAGGTGCGCTTCGAGCTGGGCGCCTATGCCCTGAAGCCGGGCGTGCGCGTGATCGCCCCATGGCGCGAGTGGGACCTGCTGTCGCGCGAAAAGCTGCTGAAATACGCGGAAGACGCCGGCATCGAAATCGACATGAAGCACAAGAACGGCGGCGCGCCCTACTCGATGGACGCCAACCTGCTGCACATCTCCTTCGAAGGCCGCC
>CBHWEO010000262.1:0-7580 GCA_966112955.1 uncultured Duganella sp.
ACACCCGCGGCCCCCCCCCCCCCCCCCCCCACCTCCCCAACACAATTCCCCCCGCCCCCCCCCCCCACCCCGACTTTTTTAATGCGATTTACTCGAGGTTCTGGACCTGCTCGCGCATCTGCTCGATCAGCAGCTTCAGCTCCATCGAGGCATCGGCCAGTTCCTTGACGGAGGCCTTGGCGCCCAGGGTGTTCGCTTCGCGGTTCAATTCCTGCATCATGAAGTCCAGGCGCTTGCCGACCTGGCCGCCTTTTTTCAGGATGTGGCGGGTTTCGCCCAGGTGGGCCGACAGGCGGCCCAGTTCTTCCGCCACGTCGATGCGGATGCCGTACAGGATCACTTCCTGGCGGATGCGCTCCATCGCATCCTGGCGCGACATGGCCGTATTCGACCCCTGGCATGCCAGGCCGAGCGCTTCTTGCATGCGCTCCACGGCTTTTTGTTGGAATTGCGCAACTACTTGCGGGATCAGCGGCGTGATGCGTTTCACGATCGCTTCCATCGCTTCGATGCGGGAAATCAGCATGGCTTCCAGCGCCGCGCCTTCGCGCTGGCGGCTCTGGACGAAGGCCGCCAGGGTCTTGGCCATCAGCGCGGACACGTCAGCCTGCAGCGATTCCTGGCCGATCTGTGCCTCTTCCACCACACCTGGCCAGCGCAGCAGTTCGGCCACGCTCATCTGGGCCGCCACCGGGAAATGCTTGCCGACTTCGTGTTGCAGGCGCGACAGCTCGTTGAGCAGGGTGACGTTCAGCGCCTGGGTGCCGGCGGCAGCTGCCTTGCGGCCAAAGCTGAGGCGCAGTTCCACCTTGCCGCGCGTGATGGCGCCCATGATGGCGGATCGCAAATCGGGTTCGAGGGCGCGCAGGTCGTCGTTGATGCGGAATTGGAGGTCAAGGAAGCGTGAATTGACGCTCTTGATTTCAATTGTCAGCGTGCCCGCCGCGCTTTCGCTGGTGGCCACTGCGTAGCCAGTCATGCTGGAAATGCTCAAAGGATATCCCCGATTTTGTCTTTGTCTTTACAATATATTGCTTTGTCCCACACAATCCGGTTTAGTTGAAGCGAGGAAACTTATGGCAGCTCAGAACAACGCTCCATTACCGGATGGTCTGGAAATTGCTGGATACCGCATTGTAAAGAAAATTGCGTCTGGCGGGTTCAGTATTGTGTACCTGGCCTATGACGCCGAAGGCAATGCGGTTGCAATAAAGGAATATTTACCAAGCACTCTTGCATTGCGTCAAGAGGGTGAAATGGTGCCCGTGGTCACCAAAGCGAACCTTCCGGTCTTCAGAATCGGGCTGAAATGCTTCTTTGAAGAGGGTCGTGCACTGGCGAAAATTTCACACCCAAATGTTGTAAGAGTGTTGAATTTCTTCCGCGCCAATGAAACGGTGTACATGGTGATGGCCTACGAATCGGGCCATTCGCTGCAGGACCATATCCAGCGCCAGCGCAGCAAGGGGCGCAATTGCAGTGAAGCCTTCATCCGCCAGATTTTCACGCAAGTGCTGAAAGGCTTGCGCGAGGTGCATACCAACAAGCTGCTGCACCTGGACCTGAAACCGGCCAACATCTACCTGCGCACGGACGGCACGCCCATGCTGCTGGACTTCGGCGCGGCGCGCCAGACCGTCAATTCCGACAGCCCGAAGCTGATGCCGATGTACACCCCCGGCTTCGCGCCGCCCGAGCTGTACTCCAAGACCGAGGCGCTGGGCCCTTGGACCGACGTGTATTCGATCGGCGCCTCGATGTTCGCCTGCATGCTGGGCCAGCCGCCGCAGCCGGCCGACCAGCGCCGCAAGGAAGACAAGATGGAGCCCCATTTCCAGAAGCTCGACGGCCTGTATTCGCCGGAGCTGGTCAAGCTGGTACGATGGTCTTTGCAGATCGACCCGCTGGCCCGCCCGCAAAGCTTGTTCGAGCTGCAGAAGCTGCTGCAGCAGGCGCCCACGCCGCCTGCACCGCCCGCGCCGCTGGGCGCCATGGAAAAACTGGGCAAGCTGGCCGGCAAGCTCGGGTTCGGCCGTAAAAAAGACGCGGCGCCGCGCACGCAACATTAAGGAGGGCAGGCCATGCAATTCGCCGTTTATCAGGAAACGCATATTGGCGGCCGCAAGGTCAACCAGGACCGGATGGGCTACAGCTTCACGCGCGACGCGCTGCTGCTGGTGCTGGCCGATGGCATGGGCGGCCACGCGCGCGGCGAAATTGCCGCTTCCATCGCCACCCGCACCATTTCGCAGATGTTCCAGCAGCAGGCCACGCCTTACGTGAAGGGGGCCGAGCGCTTCCTGGAGGAGGCGCTGATGGCCGCGCACCAGGAGATCCACAAATACACGGCGGCCCACAATATGCCGGAGTCGCCGCGCACCACCATCGTGGCCTGCCTGGTGCAGCACAATACGGCGGTGTGGGCGCATTGCGGCGATTCGCGCCTGTACTGGGTGCGCAATGGGCAGATCCATGGCCGCACGCGCGACCACTCGCACGTGGAAAACATGATCGAGAAAGGCTTGATCCCGGCATCGGCGCGCAATACGCACCCGGACCGCAACAAGCTGTATTCGTGCCTCGGCGCGGGCAGCGCGCCGCGGGTGGAAGTGTCGGGCCGCGCCAACCTGCTGCCGGGCGATACGTTGATGCTGTGCTCGGACGGCCTGTGGTCGGTGGTCAACGATGAAGAACTGGTGCAGATGCTGACCACGCAAACCGTGGTGCGTGCCGTGCCGGACATGCTGGCCACGGCGCTGCGCCGCGCCGGCGACACCAGCGACAACGTCACCGCGCTGGCCATCATGTGGCAGGGCGCTCTGGTGTCGGACGGCACGCCGACCACGCACGCCGGCTCCACCGTGATTTCCACGGAAGCGCTGCCGGAAGACGTGGTGAGCACCACCATCCACGGCGCGAAAGTCGAAGTCGACGTGTTCGACGACGATGAAATTGAAAAGGCGATCGCGGAAATCCGCGGCGCCATCGAAAAATCCTCGCAATTACTGAAATAGGAATTACATGAGCACTGTGACCCGCCCGAGCGGCCGCGCCGTCGATGCGCTGCGCACTATCCGCATCACCCGCGACTACACCAAGCACGCCGAAGGTTCGGTGCTGATCGAGTGCGGCGACACCAAGGTGATCTGCACCGCCAGCATCGAGGAGAAGGTGCCCGGCTTCCTGAAGGGCAAGGGCCAGGGCTGGATGACGGCGGAATACGGCATGCTGCCGCGCTCCACCCATTCGCGCATGGACCGCGAAGCGGCCAAGGGCAAGCAGAGCGGGCGCACGCAGGAGATCCAGCGCCTGATCGGCCGCTCGCTGCGCGCTGCCTTCGACCTGGAAGCGTTCGGCGAACGCACCCTGCAGCTGGACTGCGACGTGATCCAGGCCGATGGCGGCACGCGCACCGCATCCATCACGGGCGCCATGGTGGCCGCGTATGACGCTTTCTCCAAGCTCAAGGCGCGCGGCATGATCGAGACCATCCCGGTCAAGCATTTCGTGGCGGCGATTTCTGTCGGCGTGTACCAGGGCGTGCCGGTGCTGGACCTGGATTACCTGGAAGACTCGGACTGCGACACCGACATGAACGTGATCATGACCGACAACGGCGCCTTCGTGGAAGTGCAGGGCACGGCGGAAGGCGCGGCCTTCGACCGTGCCGCCATGAACCGCCTGCTGGACCTGGCCGAGGGCGGCATCCGCGACCTGGTCAAGCTGCAGAAGCAGGCGCTCGGCCTGGCGTAAATCAGGGCAACTGCAGGACCTGCAGGCTGTCCGCATAGACCAGCAGCAGGCGCTTGCCGGCCAGCGGCACGGCTTGGCGCAACAAGTTGCCGGCCGGGCCAAGCGCCGCCGCCAGCGTGGTGGCGCTGCCGTCGGCGTTCAGGCGGCGCACCGCATTATTCCCGACGAAAATCACATTACCCTCGCCATCGAGGCGCACGTCCACGGCCGGGCCGTCGAACACGGTGGTCACCACGCCCTGCATGGTGACTTTGCGCAGCGCGCTGCCTTCGGCCACCAGCAGGCTGCCGTCCGCCGCCACCGCCATGCCGCGCGGCCGCATGAAGCGGGCCTGGGCGCCGGTGCCGTCAAGGTGTTTGTTGTCGCCGCAGACAATGTCGCCGTCGTGGGCGCCGATCGCGTCGCAGGCGCCGGCCAGCGTCGACAGTGTGCCGTCGGGTGCGATCCTGCGGATGGTGTACCAGTCGGACAGGTAGATGCTGCCGTCCTGGCCGAACACCATGGGGCCGATGCCGTTCAGCTGGTCATTGTCGAACAGGACCGGGATGGCTTTGACCAGCGTGACCTCGCCGGCGTACGACACCTTCTTCACCGTACTGCCATAGTCGAAGACATGGACGCTGCCTGCCGGTGACACGGCAATGGCCGTCGGGTCCCAGATGGCATTGGGCGCGTCGAGCATCCCGAGGTAGGCCGTGATGTCGCCCGAGGCCATCACGCCGTACAGCGTTTTCTTGCGCCGGTCGAGCACCAGGGCGCTGCCGTCCGCCATGGCGATGGCATCGGACAGTTCGGCAAACGTGCCGCCGCCGGGCGCGGCGAGCGTCCTGAGCGCGCCGTCGGCGAAGGCGGGATACAGGTTGAAGCTGATGGTCTTGCTGGCACTGCCCGAAGCGAGGCGTACCGTCACCTTGGCAGTGGCGAGCAGCGAGCTGCTGGCCGGCGGGCGGTAGGTGGCTTTGCCATCCGGGCCCGCGCTCAAGGTGCCGGGGGAGCCCGTCTCCAGGCTCCATTGGTAATTCGCACTGCTGTTGGCCGGTTCGATCGATGGCGACAGCACAATGGGGTAGCCGCCCACCCGGGTTTCCGGCAGGTCGGCGCTGATGGAGAGCGTGATGGTGGGGCCTGGCGGCTGGGCCGGCGGTGCGGAGGCGGCAGGGGTACCGCTCCCGCCACCGCCGCAGGCAGCCAGGGTGGAAAGCGCGATGGCGCAGGCAAAGGTGCAAAGTTTTTTCATGGAGAAACTTTAGCATGGAGCCAAGCTTGCGATTCTCACCAATTCTTCTATCGTGCGGGGCTGGTTTACAATGGCGGGATGAGCCAAAAAATCGTTCTCGCATCAAACAACAAGGGCAAGCTCAAGGAATTCAACGAGCTGCTGTCGACCATCGGGTTTTCCGTCCATCCGCAAGGGGAGTTCGGCGTTCCGGAAGCGGAAGAGCCGTTCCACACCTTCGTTGAAAATGCACTGGCCAAGGCGCGCCATGCGTCGCGCCTGACCGGCCTGCCGGCGCTGGCGGACGACTCGGGCGTGTGCGCCAACGCGCTGGGCGGTGCGCCCGGCGTGTACTCGGCGCGCTATGCCGGCGAACCGAAATCCGACGCCCTCAACAGTGAAAAGCTGATTGCCGACCTGGCGTCCCATGCCGACAAATCGGCCTACTATTACTGCGTGCTGGTGTTCGTGCGCCACGCCGACGACCCGCAGCCGGTGATTGCCGACGGCCGCTGGAATGGCGTGATTGTGCCGGAAGCGCGCGGCGAGGGCGGCTTCGGCTACGACCCGTATTTCCTGGTCCCGTCGCTTGGCAAGCACGTGGCCGAACTGGCGCCGGAAGAGAAAAACCGCCTGTCCCATCGCGGCCAGGCCCTGCGCGCCCTGGTTGAGAAGTTGAAATGATCCCCATCAAGCCGGTCGGCAATGCCGCACCCAGCCGCACCATCGACAGCGCCGCCGGCGCCGCCGCCAACTACCTGCGGCCGGGTGCCCTGAACCTGCAAGCCTTGCCGCCGCTCTCGCTCTACATCCACTGGCCCTGGTGCGTGCGCAAGTGCCCGTACTGCGATTTCAATTCGCACGAAGCCAAGGGCGAGGTGCCGGAGCGGGAATACCTGGACGCGCTGCGGCGCGACCTGGAAATGGCGCTGCCCTTGATCTGGGGCCGCAAGATCTACACCATCTTCATCGGCGGCGGCACGCCGAGCCTGATGTCGGCGGCCGGCATGGACCGCCTGATGTCGGACTTGCGCAGCCTGCTGCCGCTGGACGGCGCCTGCGAAATCACGATGGAAGCCAACCCCGGCACCTTCGAGGCCGAAAAATTCCGCTCCTACCGCGACAGCGGCATCAACCGCCTGTCGATCGGCATCCAGAGCTTCAACAGCGGCCACCTGAAGGCGCTGGGCCGCATCCACGACGATGGCGAAGCGAAACGCGCGGTCGAAATCGCACTGGCGAATTTCGACAACTTCAACCTGGACCTGATGTACGCCCTGCCGGGGCAGTCGCTGGAACAGGCGCGCCAGGATATCGAGACCGCGATTGCCTTCCAGCCGCCGCACCTGTCGCTGTACCACCTGACCATGGAGCCGAACACGCTGTTCGCCAAGTATCCACCGCAGCTGCCCGACGACGACCTGAGCGCCGACATGCAGGACATGATCGCCGAACTCACCACCGCGGCCGGCTATGGGCATTACGAAGTGTCGGCGTACGCCAAGCCGGGCCACCAGGCGCGGCACAACCTGAATTACTGGCAGTTCGGCGATTACCTGGGCATCGGCGCGGGGGCGCACTCCAAGCTGTCGTTCCCGCACCGCGTGCTGCGCCAGGCGCGCTTCAAGCAGCCCAGGGCGTACATGGATGCGGTGGCAGCGGGCAACCCGGTGCAGGAAGAGCGCGAGCTGGGGCGCGATGAAATGGGCTTCGAGTTCATGCTGAACGCCCTGCGCCTGCAGGGCGGCTTCGAACCGAACCTGTTTGCCGAACGGACCGGCGTGGCGCTGAACGCCATCGAGAAGCCGCTGAACGAGGCGGAGGCCAAGGGCCTCCTATACCGCGACCACATGCTGATCAAGCCGACGGAGCTCGGCCAGCGCTTCCTCAACGACCTGCAGCAGATCTTCCTCGGCGAAGACTAAAACTCTTCCCATTCGTCGTTGGTCGGCACCGGGGCGCGGCGCTCGGTTTTCGCGCGGCGCTCGGCGCTGCGGTCGTTGCCTGCCGTGCCGGAAGTGGCGGCGCGCGGACGCACGCGGGGATCCGGCGCGACCAGGCGCTTCGGCTGGGCAGCCAGTGGCTGGTCGGCGGCGGCAGGCGCGGCAGAGGCGGAATCGGCTGCCGGGCGCGACGGCGCGCTCCAGCGTGCTACCGCTTCCGTGCCCAGCTTGAACGAGGCCGCCACTTGCGCCAACTGGGCCGCCTGCTCCTGCATGCTGGCCGCTGCGGCTGCCGCTTGTTCCACCAGGGCGGCATTCTGCTGCGTCACCTGGTCCATCTGGCCGATGGCCTGGTTGACTTCATCGATGCCCACGCTCTGTTCGCGGCTGGCCGAGGTGATCTCGCCCATGATGTCGGTCACGCGCCGCACGCTGGTCACCACTTCGCCCATGGTGGTGCCGGCCTGCTGCACCAGCGAGGTGCCGGCGTTCACCTGCGTCACGGAATTGTCGATCAGCTCCTTGATTTCCTTGGCCGCGGCGGCCGAGCGCTGCGCCAGGTTGCGCACCTCCGAGGCCACCACGGCAAAGCCGCGCCCCTGTTCGCCGGCGCGCGCCGCTTCCACCGCCGCGTTCAGCGCCAGGATATTGGTCTGGAAGGCGATGCC
>CBHWEO010000263.1:0-7575 GCA_966112955.1 uncultured Duganella sp.
CGATGGCGGTCCAGGCGATCAGGTCGCCCAGGTATTGCGGCGAGATCGGGTCCAGCGCCTCGGTGGCGGTGGGCAGGCCCAGTTCGCAGACGTCCAGCAGGAACTGGCGCGCCTTCTCCATGCCCACGTCGACGCGGAAGGAATCGTCCATGAACGGGTCGTTGATATAGCCCTTCCAGCCGGTGGTGGTGCGCGGCTTTTCGAAATACACGCGCATCACCAGCAGCATGGTGTCCTTGACTTCCTCCTGCAGCGCTTTGAGGCGGCGCGCATAGTCCAGGCCCGCGACCGGGTCGTGGATGGAGCATGGGCCGACCACCACGAACAGGCGCTTGTCCTTCCGCTCCAGGATGGCGCGCAGGTCGGCGCGGCCCTTGGTGACGGTGTCGGAAGCCTTGTCGGTCAGCGGCAGCTTCGCATGCAGCTCCTCGGGGGTAGGCATGGACGCGAAGGAGGTAACGTTAATGTTTTCAAGGTCTTGGGCAATCATGATTACTCTGCTTTACACGGTGTTTTTGCTTGGGGGATCTAACAGTGTAGCCGAAATGCCGTAAACTGGCCGAATGACGAACAAAGAACCTTTCCTCGCCGCGCCGTACATCAAGGAGATCGGCCGCGGCGCCAAGGGCGCCCGCAGCATGAGCCGCGACGACGCGCGCCAACTCTGGGGCGCCATCCTCGATGGCCGCGTATCGGACCTGGAACTGGGCGGCATCCTGCTGTCGATGCGCATCAAGGGTGAATCGGTGGACGAACTGGAAGGCTTCCTGGAAGCTGCGCAGGCCTCCTTCGAGCCCGTGCGCGCGCCGGCGGGCCAGTTCGCGCCGGTGGCCATCCCCAGCTACAACGGCGCCCGCAAGATGCCGAACCTGACCGCGCTGCTGGCGCTGCTGCTGGCGCGTGAAGGCGTGCCGGTGCTGGTGCACGGCGTGGCGCACGACGTAGGCCGCGTCGCCACGGCGGAAGTATTCGAAGCGCTGGGCATGCCCGCCGCGCGCACGCATGCCGAAGCGGAGGCCGCGCTGGCAGCCGGCCGGCCAGCCTTCATCACCATTGACGCGCTGGCGCCGCGGCTGGCGTGGATGCTGTCGCTGCGGCGCATCCTCGGCGTACGCAACTCCACGCACACGCTGGTGAAGATCATGCAGCCGTTTGCGGGACCGGCGCTGCGGCTAGTGTCCTACACCCACCCGGAATACCTGGAATCGTTGGGCGAATTCTTCACGCTGAACAAAGGCCAGGCCTTCCTGATGCGCGGCACGGAAGGCGAGACGGTCGCCAATGCCAACAAGGCGCAGAGGATCGACTGGTTCCACGACGGCGAGCGCACGGTGCTGGTCGAGAAGCAGACCCTGGTCGAGACGCTTCCCGCACTGCCGGAAGACAAAAGTGCCGAAGCCACCGCCGCCTGGATCCAGGCCGTGCTGCGCGGCGAAATCCCCATCCCCGACCCGATCGCCCAGCAGGTGGCTCACTGCAAAGATGTCGCCGGGAAAATTCTGTCCCCCTAGGGGTCAGGAACCAAGTGGACAGTTTTTTCGTGGAGGAAAAAACTGTCCAAACGGTGCCTGACCCCGGGGGGACAATTTTTGCCTCCTGTAAAATGGCGGGTTATGGCTAAAGAATTTGATGTGGCGGTGATCGGTGCGGGCGCCGCTGGGATGATGTGCGCGGCGACTGCGGGCAAGCGTGGCAAGCGTGTCGTGCTGCTCGATCACGCCGAGAAACTGGCGGAGAAGATCCGCATTTCCGGTGGCGGCCGTTGTAACTTCACTAATATTAACGCCGGCCCGGCCAACTTCCTGTCCGAGAATCCGCACTTCGCCAAGAGCGCGCTGTCGCGCTTCACGCCGCAGGATTTCCTGGCGATGGTGAAGAAGCATCGCATTGCCTACCACGAAAAGCACAAGGGGCAGCTGTTCTGCGACGATTCCGCCGAACGGATCATCGACATGCTGCGCCAGGAGTGTGCCGAAGGTGGCGTGCATTGGCGCATGCCGAGCAAGGTGCAGGGCGTGTCGCAGAACGGCGCCGGCTTCCTGCTGCAGACGGACCAGGGCGAGCTCCATGCCGGCGCCGTGGTGGTGGCGACCGGCGGCCTGTCGATCCCCAAGATCGGCGCGACAGACTTCGGCTACCGTGTGGCCAAGCAGTTCGGCCTGAAGCTGGTGGAGCCGCGCCCGGCCCTGGTGCCGCTGACGTTCGATGCCCAGGAATGGGCGCCCTTCGTGCCGCTGGCCGGGGTGTCGCTGGAGGTGGACGTGGAAACCGGCTCGCTCAAGGGCCGCAACCCCACCGGCGCGCGCTTCCGCGAAGACTTGCTGTTCACCCACCGCGGCCTGAGCGGCCCGGCCATCCTGCAGATTTCCAGCTTCTGGCAGCCCGGCACGCCCATCACCATCAACCTGCTGCCGGAAATGGACCTGGCGCAGACCCTGGTCGAAGGCAAAGCCACGATCAGGAAGCAGTTGGGCAATGCCCTGGCGCAGTGGATGCCGTCGCGCCTGGCGGAAGGCTTGCTGCAGGCGCATGGCTTCGACGCCGGCGCCCGCCTGGCCGACATGAAAGACGACACCCTGCGCAAGCTGGGCCGCGCCGTCAACCAGTGGACCATCACTCCGAACGGCTCGGAAGGCTACCGCAAGGCGGAAGTCACGCGCGGCGGGGTCGATACGCGCGAGCTGTCCCAGCAATCGATGGAATGCAAGAACGTGCCCGGCCTGTATTTCATCGGGGAAACGGTGGACGTGACCGGATGGTTGGGCGGCTACAACTTCCAGTGGGCCTGGGCATCCGGGGTGGCGGCCGGGCTCGCAATTTGATATGATTCGAATCCCGGCAACGCAATTTTCGCCGGATTCATGATGTTAGCTGGGCTGAAATATTGCCCGCGAAAGACGTCGATATCCCGTTGGAAACCGCCACGCATGCGCGGTTTGGCGTCTGTTGTCTCTTCCATTTTTGAGCAAAAGCTGCTAATATCGCTGTCTTTCCTGAACCCTAACGGTTTGAATTTTTACATGACTACTATCCGCCTTAAAGAAAACGAGCCGTTCGAAGTCGCAATGCGTCGCTTCAAGCGCACCATCGAAAAGACCGGTCTGCTGACCGAACTGCGCGCACGCGAGTTCTACGAAAAGCCAACCGCAGAGCGCAAGCGCAAGCTGGCAGCTGCCGTGAAGCGCCACTACAAGCGCATCCGCAGCCAGCAACTGCCTAAGAAGCTGTACTGATTCAACTCTCGTTGGCCATCCTTGCAGGCGCACTGACCGCCACGGGATGCCCACGCCAGAGTTTCAACCCGCTCCGGTACGAACCGCAGCGGGTTTTCCTTTTTTCACGCACACCACTGAGGACGCCATGAGCTTGAAAGCCCAGATCACCGATGACATGAAAGCCGCCATGCGCGCCAAGGAAGCCGGCAAGCTGGCCACCATCCGCCTGCTGCTGGCCGAGATCAAGCGCAAGGAAGTGGACGAGCAGATCGAAGTCAACGATGCCCAGACCGTGGCCATCGTGGAAAAAATGATCAAGCAGCGCAAGGATTCCATCACCCAGTTCGAAGCCGGCGGCCGTGCCGACCTGGCCGAGATCGAGAAGGCCGAGTTGGCTGTGCTGGCAGCCTACATGCCGGCCGGCCTGTCCGACGACGAAATCGCCGCCGAAGTGCAGGCCGCCGTGGCCGCCTCCGGCGCCGCCGGCCCGCAGGACATGGGCAAGGTGATGGCCGTGCTGAAGCCGAAACTGGCCGGCCGCGCCGACATGACCGTCGTCTCCGGGCTGGTCAAAAAGGCCCTGACCCCGACTTCTAAAACACAAGCAATGCCGTGCCGCGGGCCGCACGTGTTGATGCGGATCAAAAGCATCGCATGTGCGGCGGTATAGTCTTGATTTGTAACAAATACCGTCCAGCCTCGTGATTCCACAGTCATTTATTGCCGACTTGCTGAACCGCGTCGACATCGTCGACGTGGTGGGGCGATACGTGCAGCTGAAAAAGGGCGGCGCCAATTACCAGGGCCTGTGCCCTTTCCATAGCGAAAAGTCGCCCAGCTTCACGGTCAGCCCGACCAAACAGTTCTACCATTGCTTCGGTTGCGGCGCCCACGGCACCGCCATCGGTTTCCTGATCGAATATTCCGGCATGGGCTTTGTCGATGCCGTGAAGGACTTGGCCCAGAACGTGGGCATGGTGGTGCCGGAGCAGGATGACAAGATCCCGCCCGCCCAGCGTGCCGCGCAACAGCAGCAGAGCATGGCGCTGTCGGATGCCATGACCAAGGCGGCCGAGTTCTACAAGGCCCAGCTGCGCCACGCGCCGCAAGCCATCAGCTACCTGAAGGGGCGCGGCCTGACCGGCGAGATCGCCGCCCGCTTTGCGCTCGGCTACTCGCCCAGCGGTTGGGACAGCCTGAAAGCCGTGTTCCCGGACTATGAAAACCCGGTCCTGGTGGAAGCCGGCCTGATCATCCAGAACGTGGATGAGGATGGCAAGCGCACCAAGCGCTACGACCGCTTCCGCGAGCGCGTGATGTTCCCCATCCGCAATACCAAGGGCCAGGTGATCGCCTTCGGCGGCCGCATCATGGACCAGGGTGAGCCGAAGTACTTGAATTCTCCCGAAACGCCTTTATTTTCAAAGGGCTCGGAGCTGTATGGCTTGTTCGAAGCGCGCCAGGCGATCCGCGATGCGGGCTATGTGCTGGTGACGGAAGGCTATATGGACGTGGTGGCGCTGGCCCAGATGGGCTTCCCCCAGGCGGTGGCCACGCTGGGAACCGCCTGCACCACGACCCACGTCCAGAAACTGTTGCGTCAAACCGACAACGTGATCTTCAGTTTCGACGGCGACAAGGCCGGGCGCCGCGCCGCAAGGCGGGCGCTGGAAGCTTGCCTGCCGCATGTGTCGGATGACAAGACGATCAAGTTCCTGTTCCTGCCGGCGGAGCACGACCCGGACAGCTATATCCGCGAATATGGCGCCCCGGCCTTCGAACAGCAGGTGCAGGAAGCGATGCCGCTGTCCCAGTTCCTGCTGCGCGAAGCGGCTGGCGAACATGACCTGGCGTCGCCAGAGGGCCGGGCCCGCGTCCAGTTCGACGCCAAGCCGCTGCTGCAAGCCATGCCGCCGACCGCGCTGCGCCTGCAGATCGTGCGTGGCCTGGCGACCATGACGCAGAGCACGCCGGGCGAGATTGAACAGCTGTTCGAGCTGGCCAAGCCGGTGGCGGCCAACAAGAAGGCGCCAGCGAAAAGCCGGCGCGAACAGCCGGTGGGGCTGGAGTTGAAGCTGATCCGCGTGGTGCTGACCCACCCGACGCTGGCGCTGCAGCTGGACGATGAAGCACTGTTGTCGTTCAGCCATTTCGGCCAGGAAGCCGCCGAGCGCCTGGTGTGGCTGATCGTCCAGGCCCAGTCGCTGGGCGAGCAGGGCAGTTTTGCCGCCCTGTGCCAGCTGGTGAAGGAAACCGGCAGCGATTACGATGCGCTGATCAGCGAAATCGCCGCCGCGCCCGAGCCGGACATCGAGGCCGAGCGCCTGTGGCTATTGGCCACGGTGCGCCACCTGAAGATGGATGCGTTGAAACAGGAGCTGGACCAGCTGTTCTCGGCCGGTTTGTCTTCTGAAGAAATTGGTGTACGCTACCGCGAAATTACCGCAAAGCAAGATCAACTGCGCAAGGAAGCGGAGTCCGAGTTGTCGCCGAGATAAAATTGTCCCATCGGTGCCTGACCCCAGGTGGACAGAACTTGCCCCGGCGCACGGAACCCTTCCCGTCTGGTAATTGTAAAGTGGCGTGCTATAATAAAATGCTAAATATTGCAATATTTAGCGGGGCAGTATTTTCGTTTGTTTTCAGTAAGTTACAGTAGTAGTTGTTGCAGTTTGTAGTGGACTTAACTATTCCCGAAAGCGCCTGTGCCAGCAAAGAAACCTGAAACCAAAGCGGCTGAAAAGCCTCGCAAAGTGACCGCCAAGCCTGCGACCAAGTCGGCTGATAAACCGGCAACTCGCGTCACCAAGGCGCCGCCGGCGGTTAGTCAGACTACGGACGCGGCCGCCCTGGCTGCCATCGACACTTCCGGATACGTGCTGCCGACCGTCAAGGTGCCGGGCCGCCGTGGCCGCAAGCCGAAGGAATTCACGCCGGAGAATGACGAGGTTGCAGCACTGAATGCCGTTGAGCGTGCCGAATTGAAGGCTGCGGACAAGGCAAAAGCCAAGGACCGCAAGGCCAAGGAAAAGGCATTGCTGAAAGACGCGTTCTCGTCCGACACCGAGGCCACCGAAGAGGAACTCGAGCGCCGCCGCCAGAAGCTCAAGACGCTGATCAAGTTCGGCAAGGAGCGCGGCTTCCTCACGTACGCGGAAATCAACGACCACCTGCCCGAAAACATCGTCGATCCGGAAGCGATCGAAGGCATCATCGGCACCTTCAACGACATGGGTATTGCCGTGTACGAGCATGCGCCCGATGCCGAGACCCTGCTGCTGTCGGACAACGTCGCCACCGTCACCAGCGACGACGAAGCCGAGGCCGCTGCGGAAGCCGCGCTGTCCACCGTCGATTCCGACTTCGGCCGCACCACAGACCCGGTCCGCATGTACATGCGCGAGATGGGTTCGGTCGAGCTGCTGACCCGCGAGGGCGAGATCGAAATCGCCAAGCGCATCGAAGACGGCCTGCGCGACATGATCCAGGCAATTTCCGCCTGCCCGGTGACGATCGCCGAAATCCTGGCCACCTCCGAGCGCATCCGCCTGGACGAGATCAAGATCGACGAAATCGTCGACGGCCTGGTGGATGAGGAAGGCGAAGCCGCCGCCGCCGCGCCCGCTGCCGCTTCCGACGAGGAAGAGGAAGACGAGGACGAGGAAGAGGAGGACGAAGAAGAAGAGGAAGAAGCCGCCAGCCCAGGCGGCGCGGCCGCCGGCTACACCGCCGAGCAGCTGGAAGCCATGAAGCAGGCTTCCCTCGACAAATTCGACGCCATCGCCGACCAGTTCGAACGCATGCGCAAGGCCTTCGAAAAGGATGGCTACAACTCGAAAGCCTACCTGAAGGCGCAGGAAGCCATTTCGGCCGAGCTGCTGGGCATCCGCTTCACCGCCAAAGTGGTGGAGAAGCTGTGCGACACCCTGCGCGGCCAGGTCGATGAAGTGCGCCACATCGAGAAGCAAATCCTCGACGTGGCCGTCAACAAGTGCGGCATGCCGCGCGCCCACTTCATCAAGGTCTTCCCGGGCAATGAAACCAACCTGGAATGGGTGGATGGCGAAGTGTCGGCCGGCCACGCGTACAGCGCGATCCTGGGCCGCAACATCCCGACCATCAAGGAATTGCAGCAGCGCCTGATCGACCTGCAAGCGCGCGTCGTGCTGCCGCTGCCGGACCTGCGCAACATCAACCGCCAGATGGCGGCCGGTGAAATGAAGGCGCGCAAGGCCAAGCGTGAAATGACCGAGGCCAACCTGCGCCTGGTGATCTCGATCGCCAAGAAGTACACCAACCGCGGCCTGCAGTTCCTGGACCTGATCCAGGAAGGCAATATCGGCCTGATGAAGGCGGTCGA
>CBHWEO010000264.1:0-7562 GCA_966112955.1 uncultured Duganella sp.
GCCAGGATCAGGCCGGCGGTCAGGATGCCGATGCCCATGGTCGGGCCCTTGAACAGCGCGCCGATCCAGGGCAAGGAGCCGAACACCGACTTCAGCAGCGGTTGCGCGTATTCGCTGAACATCGGCGCAAACACGAACAGGCCCCACATGCCGTAAATGATGGACGGCACGCCGGCCAGCAGTTCAACGGCCGTGCCCAGCGGGCGGCGCAGCCAGACGGGGCACACTTCGGTCAGGAACAGGGCGATGCCGAAGCTGACCGGGAAGGCGATCAGCAGCGCGATGCCGGCGCTGGCCAGGGTGCCGACGATGGCGATGGCGGCGCCGAACTGGTCATTGACCGGGTCCCATTCGACCCGCGTCACGAAACCGGGGCCGAACTCTTTCAGGGCGGGCAAGGCGCCATTGATGAGGGAAATGATGATGCCGACCAGTACGAACAGTACGGTCAGCGCGAAGAGCATCGTGATCTTGTGGAAGAACCAGTCCTGGATACGCTGTTTGCGTACCACGGACTGCATGGCAGCTACGGATGCACTCGTGGTGGCGGGCTCCGCTAACTGGATTGGGGATGGCGAGGTGATTTCTGCACTCATGATTGGTTTTATGGTTAGCTAACCGGGGCGGCCTGCACTGTAAGTCGCCCCGCTTAACTTCCTCCAAACCGGTGACACGTTGGTGCCTGACCCTGCGGGTCAGGCACCGGTTTGCCGGTTTTGGAAGATCAGTACAGCGCCTTGCCCGAAGCATCCTTCAGGTTAGCCTTCCACGATCCCTGCACCTGCTTCACCACCGAATCCGGCAGCGGCACATAGTCCAGCTCAGTCGCCGCGGCATCGCCATTCTTGAACGCCCAGTCGAAGAACTTGATCACTTCCTTGCCCTTGTTGGCATCGGCCTGCTGCTTGTGCATCAGGATGAAGGACACGCCGGTGATCGGCCATGAAGTCTTGCCGGCCTGGTCGGTCAGCACCACGCCGAAGCCCGGGGTCTTGGTCCATTCCGCGTGGGCCGCGGCGGCCTTGAAATTGTCGTCATCCGGCTGGACGAAGTTGCCGTCCTTGTTCTTCAGCTGGGTGTGCGCGATCTTGTTCTTCTTGGCGTAAGCCCATTCCACGTAACCGATGGCGCCCTTGATGCGCTGCACGTTGGCGGCCACGCCGTCGTTGCCCTTGCCGCCGACGCCGGTGGGCCACTTCCGGGCGGTGCCGGCACCGACCTTGGTCTTGAACTCAGGGTTCACTTTCGACAGGTAGTCGGTGAACAGGAAGGAGGTGCCGGAACCGTCGGCGCGGTACACCACGGTCACTTCGGTGGCCGGCAGCTTCACGCCCGGGTTCAGCGCGGCGATGGCCGGGTCGTTCCAGTGGGTGATCTTGCCCAGGTAGAGGTCGGCCACCACCGGGCCGGTCAGCTTCAGCTGGCCTGGGGCGATGCCGTCCAGGTTCACCACGGTCACCACGCCGCCCATGATGGCCGGGAATTGCATCAGGCCTTCCGCATCCAGCTCTTCAGCTTTCAGGGGCATGTCGGAAGCGCCGAAATCCACGGTCTTGGCCTTGATCTGCTTGATGCCTGCGCCGGAGCCGACGGACTGGTAGTTCAGGCCGTTGCCGGTGGCAGCCTTGTAGGCTTCCGCCCACTTGGCGTAAATCGGATAGGGGAAAGTTGCGCCTGCACCGGTCATGTCCGCCGCCAGGGCGGTCGAGAATGCCATTGCCGCGGAAGCGCCAACGACGAAGGAGGTCAACAACTGTTTCATACGCATATCAAAGGTCCTCTAGGGGTTGGGGTTTGAATGCTGCGCAGTGTATGACGCCAATATGACAGCTTTATGACATGTAAAAATTAAGCTTAGTACAAGGTCACAAAGCTGTCATATTTCCCTAATATACTGAAAGTTATGAAAACAGCATTCCTTGATCGGGAGTTGTCACAGCTGGCGTTCAACCGCCGCGTGATGGCCCAGGCGGAAGACGCCGCCATCCCCGTGCTCGAACGATTGCGCTATCTCTGCATCGTGAGCAGCAACCTCGACGAATTCTTTGAAGTACGCGTGGCCAGCCTGCTGGCGGCCGCCAGCGTCGACGGCGACCTCGATATCTACCCTGCCCTGGCGGCCACCCTGGAACGGGTCAGCAATGCGTGTCATGAACTGGTCAGGCGCCAGTACGAAATCTTCAATACGGCGGTGTTGCCGGAAATGAAAGCCCAGGGCATTCACATCGTGCGCCACAGCCAGCGCAACGAAGCCCAGCGGGCCTGGGTCAAGCAGTATTTCGAGCGCGAAGTGCGTCCCCTGCTGACCCCGATCGGGCTCGATCCCGCCCATCCCTTCCCCCAGGTGGTCAACAAGAGCCTCAACTTCATCGTGGCGCTGAGCGGCAAGGATGCCTTCGGCCGCGGCACCGCCATCGCCATCGTCAAGGCGCCGCGCGTGCTGCCGCGCGTGATCCGGCTGCCGGACAACCTGTCGAAGGATGGCGGCGTGTCGTTCTGCCTGCTCTCGTCCATCATCCACGCCCATATTTCCGACCTGTTCGCCGGCCGCGAAGTGCTGGCCTATTCCCAGTTCCGGGTCACCCGCGATTCCGACCTGTGGGTCGATGAGGACGAGGTCAAGAACCTGCGCCAGGCGCTGAAGGGCGAGCTGCAGGGCCGCGCCTTCGGGCGCTCGGTGCGCATCGAGGTGGCCAAGAATTGCCCGCCCGAGCTGTCGCAATTCCTGCTGGACCAGTTCGGCCTGGACCAGAGCCGCCTGTACCGCGTCGATGGACCGGTGAACATGGTGCGCCTGAACGAGATCGTGGAGCAGGCGCGCCGGCCCGAACTGCGTTTCCCGCCTTTCGTGCCGGGCGAGCTGGCCAAGACCGTCAACAACGACATCTTTGCCACCATCCGCAAGCACGACATCCTGCTGCACCATCCCTACCAGAGCTTCCAGACCGTGATCGACTTCATCCGCAGCGCGGCGCTCGATCCGGCAGTGGTGGCCATCAAGCAGACCGTGTACCGCACCGGCATGAATTCGGACCTGATGGAAGCCCTGATCGCCGCCGCCCGCAGCGGCAAGGAAGTCACGGTGGTGGTGGAACTGATGGCGCGCTTCGACGAGGAAGCCAATATCAACTGGGCCGACAAGCTGGAACAGGCTGGTGCCCAGGTGGTGTATGGCGTGGTGGGCCTGAAGACCCATGCCAAGCTGGCCCTGGTGATCCGCCGCGATGAGGGCGGCCTGGGCTATTACGCCCATCTTGGCACCGGCAACTACCACCCGACCACGACCAAGTTCTACACGGACTTCGGTCTCCTCAGCTGCCGGCCGGAGCTGGGCAACGACGTCAACGAAGTCTTCATGCACCTGACCAGCCTGGCCAAGCCGCAGCGCATGCGGCACTTGTGGCTGGCGCCGTTCGCGCTGCAGGAGCAGATCATCAAAGCGATACGGAATGAGGCAAAAATCGCGAAATCCGGGCGTCCCGGGCGGATTATCGCTAAAATCAACGCATTAACCGATGAACCGGTGATCCGTGCGCTGTACGCAGCCTCGAAAGACGGGGTCAAGATCGACCTGATCGTACGCGGCGCCTGCACCCTGATGCCGGGCGTGCCGGGGCTGTCCGAAAACATCCGGGTCCGGTCCATCATCGGCCGCTTCCTTGAACATAGCCGCATCTATTACTTCCGCAACGATTTGGCCCACGACGTCATGCTGGCCAGCGCGGATTGGATGAACCGCAACCTGCTGCGCCGCATTGAAGTGGCATTCCCGGTACTGGACCGGGGCCTGAAACGGCGGGTGATTGCGGAAGGTTTGACGCCTTACCTGAAGGACAACTCCAACGCATGGGAGCTGGACGCGCACGGGCAGTACCACCGCCGCAAGGCACGCGGCAAGCAGAAGCCCTACAGCGCCCAGCAGCATTTGATGGAGTCGCTCGGTACGCCGGCCGATATGCCGGTGGATTGAAGCCTGCTCACGGGAGGATGCATGGACCTGATCTTGTGGCGCCACGCGGAAGCCGAACCGGGCCAGCCCGGCCTGGACGACCTCGAACGCGCATTGACGCCGAAAGGGCACAAACAGGCACGCCGCATGGGCCAATGGCTCGATTCCGTCCTGCCTGAAAACTGCCGCATCCTGGTCAGTCCCGCCACGCGCACGGTGCAGACGGTGGCCGGCCTGGGCCGTAAATACAAGATCCATCCCGACCTGGCGCCCGGCGCCGATGCCAGCGACCTGCTGAAAGCGGCCAACTGGCCAACCTCGAAAGAAGCGGTGCTGGTGGTCGGCCACCAGCCGACGCTGGGCCAGGCCGCTGCCCTGCTGATGACGGGCGAAGACCGCGATTGGGAGATGAAGAAAGGCGCCGCCTGGTGGTTCGTGCAACGCGAAGCGGACGACCCCGCCAGCCTCGTCCTGAAGGCGGTGATGCAGCCTGACCTCGTCATGAAATAGATCTTGCTGCTGGGCTTGAAATTGCAAGTCTGTCTGCTAGAGTTTAATTGTATCAACTCTAGGGAGCAGCCTCCGGAAACGCTGGCTGGTTAGTTATGTGGGTACTGTTCACCATGGGCATATTCGGCTGCATGATTGCCTTGATTGGCTTTGAAATCATCGCTGAATATCGCGGCGGACATCATAAGCTGGTCGACCGCTACCACGAGTAGCTACGCGCTTCTGCAGAAGCGAGGCTCCGCGCCAGATCCTTCGGGATGCTGTCGTCGGGGCCTTCAGTCTTTTTGGGGCCGGCGAATTGGTCAGGCGAACAGGTCGAGGATGGAAGACGATCCGCCCAGCTGCTCTTCCTGCGAATAGAGGCGCACCAGCGCCTGCGCCTGCACCGTCAGCACCTGCGCCAGCGAGGCGCGCCGGCTTTGCAGGGTATCGACTTCGCGGTCGGCCTGCACCAGGGCGCGCGACACCACGCTGCGTTCGCCGCCCAGGATTTCCAGCCGCGCACCGAGCGCATCGGCCAAGCCCCTGCCCTCGTTGGTGAACAGCTTCGCCAGCGCATCGGGATCGGCGGCGATGGCGGCATCGAGTTTGGCGCGATCGAGCTTGAGGCGGCCATTGCTGTCCAGCGCCAGGCCGGCATCGGCCAGCGCCTCGCTGCCGCCGGCCGCCGTGTGCAGTACCTGGTCGAGCTGGCTGCGCACCTGGCCCAGCGCCGCGTTGCCGCGCAGGGCACCCTTGCCCAGGCTGTCCAGGCGCTCCTGCAGCGCGTTGAAGCCCTTGACGAAGGCATCCACGTTCTTCGCGATCTGGCCGCTGTCGCGGGCAATGGTGACGGTAGTGTCGCCTTCGTCCTTGAGATCCAGGATTACGCCCGGGATGGCGGCTTCGAGCCGGTTGTCCGCGCTGCGGATGGATTTGCCGTCGACGGTGAGGATGGCATCCTGCGCCGCCTGGGTTTCTTCCAGCCCGTTGAACAGGCTGCGCAAGGCGGTATCGCCCGCGACCGTGATAGTGAGTTTGTTCGCCGCGCCGCTGGCACTGCGCAACTGCAGCGCGGTGCCGGTGCTGGAGCGCACCAGGCTGGCGTCGAAGCCGGCATCCTTGAGCGCATCGGCAATGCCCTGCAAGGTGTTGTTGCGGCTGTCGATCGTGATGGCCTTGCTGCTGTCGCCGGTGCCGATGCGGAGTACGGTGGGCGAGCCGGTGCCGAGCGGGGTGTCGGCCGTGTCGGATTCCGCGCTGACCAGGATTTGCTGCCGGGCCAGCTGGCTGACCTTGACGTCATGGGTGCCGACCGCGGCCGCTGCGCTGGTCGTGACGCCCAGCACGGAAGCGGCCGACGACGTGGCGCGCGTGCTCAATCCGCTGCCGGCCAGGCTCTCCGCAATATCCTGGAACACGGACAGTGCCGATTGCAGCTGCCCGAGGCCGGAAAAGCGTGCCTGGCTGGCGCTGATGCTGGCATTCAGTTTGGCCGCCGCGCCGCGCTGCGGTGCCAGCGTCTGCTCCACCCGCGCCAGGACGCTGGCCGAAGGCGTGCCGACCACGCTGGCGTTACCCAAGCCCAGCGAGGTGCCATACATGGTGCTTAGCAGGCTGCTCACATAGTCCATACACTCAGTTTAGCGCATGAACTTGGTAATCGCTCCCGCTGCGTCATTGTCGAGCGGCAAGAAGACGAAGCCAATCTTGAACTCGTCGCCGCTGAAGATGCAATGGCTGGCTTTGCCACGCGTGGTCACGATCTGCGGCTTGCCATCGACAAGCATCTCGAACACGATCTGGCCGGTGGCGCCAACCTGCACTTTATGCTCGGAAGTCAGGGAAATCCCCGCCAAGCCGAGGTCGAACGTCCGCGCGGCAATCGGCGCGCCGCCGTCCATCACAATCATTGCCCGCACGCGCAGGATCTTCCGCGCGCCCTGCCTTGAATCTACTAGCACTTTCTTGTCCGGGTGTTTAACTGGTTGATATTGAGCCTGGTATTGTAGCCAATATTTCGCAAAGCTACATTACTGAAGCTCGCGCAAACGGTTGAAAGCATCCTCGATGCGTTCGACCGGAATGATCGTCATGCCCTCGATCGCCTGTTTCGGCGCATTCGCTTTGGGAATCATGGCGATCGAGAAGCCGAGCTTGGCCGCTTCGCGCAGGCGCTCCTGGCCGCGCGGCGCCGGCCGGATTTCTCCCGCCAGCCCCACTTCACCAAATACCACGAAACCGTTCGGCAGTGCCTTGTTGCGCATCGAAGA
Source organism: uncultured Duganella sp. (assembly GCA_966112955.1). GTDB lineage: Bacteria > Pseudomonadota > Gammaproteobacteria > Burkholderiales > Burkholderiaceae_D > Rugamonas. Next base: position 6,712 of record CBHWEO010000264.1, read on the forward strand.
GTTGATCGCCATCAAAACTGCGAGGTCGGCCGCCGGTTCCGAGATTTTCACCCCGCCGACGGCATTGATGAACACGTCCTGGTCGAAGGCGGCGATGCCGGCGTGGCGGTGCAGCACCGCCAGCAGCATGGCCAGGCGGTTCTGCACGAGACCGACCGACAGGCGGCGCGCATTGGGCAGGTGGCTGGTATCGACCAGGGCCTGCACTTCCACCAGCAGCGGCCGCGTGCCTTCCTGGGTCACCATCACGCAGGAACCCGGCACCTGGTTCTCGTGCGAAGACAGGAACAGCGCCGACGGGTTGGAAACGCCTTTCAAGCCTTTTTCCGTCATGGCGAACACGCCCAGCTCGTTGACCGCGCCGAAGCGGTTCTTGATCGCCCGCACCAGGCGGAAGCTGGAATGGTTGTCGCCTTCGAAGTACAGCACGGCGTCGACGATGTGCTCCAGCACGCGCGGGCCGGCCAGCGAGCCTTCCTTGGTCACGTGGCCCACCAGGATGATGGTGGTGCCGCTCATTTTCGCCACCCGGGTCAGCTGGGCCGCGCACTCGCGCACCTGGGCCACCGAACCGGGCGCCGAAGCCAGCGCGTCGGAATACAGGGTCTGGATGGAGTCGATCACCGCCACCTGCGGCTTGAGGTCGGCCAACGTGCCGAGGATTTTCTCGAGCTGGATTTCCGCCTGCAGTTTCAGTTCGCGGGCATCGATGGCCAGGCGCTTGGCGCGCAGCGCGATCTGGGCGCCCGATTCTTCGCCGCTGACGTACAGCACGCTCTTGACCTGGGACATATTGGCCAGCGCCTGCAGCAGCAGGGTCGACTTGCCGATGCCGGGGTCGCCGCCGATCA
>CBHWEO010000265.1:0-7520 GCA_966112955.1 uncultured Duganella sp.
GCCCTGCAAGCCCAGGTCAACCCGCATTTCTTCTTCAATAGCCTGAACAGCGTGCGTGCCCTGATCTTCGAGAACCAGCAGTCCGCCGCGCAGATGATCGACCAGTTGGCGACCCTGATGCGTTACACGCTTGCCTCGAGCTACGCCGACACCGTGCCGTTGAAGGACGAACTGGAAGCCGTGCAATCCTACCTGGCAATTGAAAAGATCCGCTTCGAAGAGCGGCTCAGCGTCGTGGTGGATATCGCCGCCGGCATGGACAAGGTCATGATCCCGCCGATGGCCGTGCAGACGCTGGTGGAAAACGCCGTCAAGTACGGGGTCGAGCGCAGCAGCGCGGGTACCGAGATCCGTATCAGCGCCAGCCACGCTGGCGGCACGGCCTCGATCGAGGTGGCCAACCGCGGCGCGCTGGCAGCGCTGGGCAATTCGACGCGCGTCGGCTTGAGCAATGCGCGCAAGCGGCTGGTGCACGCCAAAGGCACGGGCGCCAGCCTTGATCTGGTCGAACGCGATGGCTGGGTGCGGGCGACGCTGAACTTTCCGCTCGCGCCCTGATCATGCGCGTGCTGCTGGTGGATGACGAACGGCTGGCGCGGCAGGAACTGCGCCGGCTCCTGGCTGCCCATCCGCACGTTGGAATCGCCGGCGAAGCCGCCAGCGTGGCCGAGGGCATTGCCCAGGTCAGGGCGCTGGCGCCGGACCTGGTCCTGCTCAACCTGCACATGCCGGACGGCAGCGGCTTCGACCTGCTGGCCGCGCTGGACAAGCCGCCGGAAACCGTCTTCACCACGGGCCACGGCCCCGGTACGCCCGACTGCCTGCAAAAGCCGATCCGCCCGTCACTTCTGGCCAATGCCCTCGAACGCGCAGCAGTGCGCCTGCGCATGGGCCACGCGCCGCGCAAGCTGCTGATACGCGACGGCGAACGCGCCTGGCTGGTACGGCTGGCCGACATCCGCCTGTTCGAAGCGGAGGGCCTGCAGACGCGCGCCTATTTCGACGGCGTGGCGCCGCTGATCCCGCGTCCCCTGGCCCAGCTCGAGCCCATGCTCGACCCGCAGCAATTCTTCCGTGCCAACTGGCGCCAGATCGTCAACCTGGCGGACGTGCAGCGTATCGGCCGGGACACCGATGGCGGCCTGGCGCTCTGTGTCGCCGGGCAAGCGGTGCACGTCGCGAAAGCCGCTCATCACGCGCTTTGACCGTTCATCCAACTTGCCATGCGATGCAAGCGCAGTCGCCGATAAGCTGCGTTGCACAAGGAGGAAACACCCATGAAAAACACCATTGTTCGCGCAGCCATGTCCCTGCTGCTGGCCGCCGCCACCCTGCCGGCCGCCGCAGCCACCGCTTTCAAGGTTGAAGTCAAAGGCAGCGGCAAGCCCGTGATCCTGATCCCCGGCCTGGCCTCGTCCGGCGAAGTGTGGCAGGACACGGCTGCCCACCTGTGCGTCAAACACCAGTGCCACATCCTCACGCTGGCCGGTTTCGCCGGCGTGCCGGCACTGGCCGGCGAGCCGCTGCTGCCGGCCGCGGAGCAGCAACTGGCCGAATACATCAGCGCCAAGAAGCTGGACAAGCCGACCGTGATCGGCCACAGCCTGGGCGGCTTCCTCGGCATGAAGCTGGCCAGCGACCACCCCGACAAGGTGGGCCGCCTGGTCATCATCGACAGCTTCCCGGCGCTGGGTGCGACCCGCAATCCGGCAGCGACGAAGGAACAGCTGCAAGCCACCGCCACGCAAATGCGCGACGGCATGCGCAGCCAGGACGACGCCACTTTCAGCGCCATGCAGCAGCGCAGCGCCGCGAGCCTGGTGACGTCGCCCGACCACGCGGCCCGCATCGCGGAATGGGGCAGGCAATCCGACCGCGCCACAGTGACGGACGCGATGTACGACATCATGGCCAGCGACCTGCGCGAAGACCTGGGCCGCATCAAGGCGCCCACGCTGGTGCTGGGCGCCTGGGCATCCTACAAGGCTTTCGCGCCGAAGGAAGCCATCGAAGGCCTGTTCAAGTTGCAATACGCCAGGCTGCCCGGCGTGAAAGTGGAGCTGGCCGACACCGCGCGCCACTTCATCATGTACGACGAGCCCGAATGGATGTATGCTCGCATCGATCAATTCATCCAATAACCCGCTCACCATGGCACACACCGCCCGTCCGCTGCTGGCAAGGCTCAACTGGTACTGGATCATGCAAGTCCTTGGCTGGACGCTGGTGATCGTCTTCAATATGCTGGCCTACAGCCGCTATTTCGATAAGCCGGGCGTGATCACTACCTGCATCTGGAGCGGCGTCAGCGGCGTGATCCTGTCGGACCTGTGGCACCGCACGCTCAAGGCGCGGCGCTGGCACGTGCCGCTCCTGAACTGGCGCATGATCGCCGGCCCGGTGCTGCTGCTGGGGCCACTGCAGACGGCCAGCATCGTGCTCGCGCTGCGCATCCTGCAGGGCAAGGTGGAAGGGCTGGAATGGCTGCCCATGTCGCTGTTCCTGTGGGGCGGCATCTTCCTGGCCTGGAGCGTCGCCTACATGGCAGCTTTGGCCCTGCGCCGCGCCAACCAGTTCGAAGCGACCGCCCTGCGCATGGAGGTGCAGGCCAAGGACGCCGAGCTGCGCGCCTTGCAAGCCCAGGTCAACCCGCACTTCTTTTTCAATAGCCTGAACAGCATCCGCGCCCTGGTCTATGAAGAGCCGGATGCGGCTTCGCAGATGATCGACCAGCTGGCGAGCCTGATGCGCTACGCCCTGCAATCGGGGCAGTCCGACACCGTCCCCCTGCACAAGGAAGTGGCCGCCGTGGAAGCCTATCTCGCCATCGAAAAGATCCGCTTCGAAGAAAGGCTGCGCGCCAGCATTGAAGTCGAACCGGGCCTGGAAGACGTGAAGATCCCGCCCATGTCGCTGCAAACCCTGGTGGAGAACGCCGTCAAGTACGGCGTGGAGCTGAGTACCACGGGCAGCGACATCCGCATCACCGCGCGCCGCACCGGCGACAACGCGCTGATCGAAATCGCCAACGCCGGCGCCATCCGCTCCTTCGGCAATTCCACCAAGGTAGGCCTCAGCAACACGCGCAAGCGCCTGGCCCTGTCGATGGGCGAGGAAGCCAGCCTGCAATTGAGCGAAAGCAGCGGCTGGGTGCGCGCCACGCTGCAGTTCCCGGTGGCGGCATGATCCGCGCATTGATTGTCGACGACGAACGCCTGGCGCGCGCCGAACTGCGCCGCATGCTGCAGGCCCACCCGGGGATCGAGGTGGTGGGCGAAGCGGCCAATGCGGCGGAAGCGGCGCTGCAGGTCGCCGCCCTGCAGCCGGACCTGCTGCTGCTCGATGTGCAGATGCCGGGCGGCAGCGGCTTCGACCTGCTGGCCGCGCTGGACGATGCGCCCGAAGTGATCTTCACCACCGCCTTCGACCAGTACGCCCTGCAAGCCTTTGAAGCCAGCGCGCTGGATTACCTGATGAAGCCCATCGAACCGCGCCGCCTGGCGGCCGCCCTGCAGCGCGCCGCGGCCCGCCTGGGCCTGGCGCCCACGCCGGGCAGCACGCCGCGCAAGCTGTTCATCCGCGACGGGGAACGCTGCTGGTTCGTGCGGCTGGAGGATATCCGCCTGTTCGAATCGGAAGGCAATTACACCCGACTCTATTTCGACGACGCCAAACCCCTGCTGGCGCGCTCCCTGCTGCAACTGGAGCAGCGGCTCGACCCGCAGCAATTCTTCCGCGCCAGCCGCCGCCACATCGTCAACCTGGCCGCCGTGCGCGGCGTCGAGAACGGCGAAGGCGGCACCCTCACCTTGCGCCTGGACGACGCCAACGTGGAAGTATCGCGCCGCCGGGCGGCGGCGCTCCGGCAGCTGCAGGAATTCTGAACCCTACTTCAGCGCCGGAATGGCTTGCGGCTGCAGCGGCCTGACCGGCTGCTCCTTCAGCTTTTTCTGCAGCATTTCAATTGCCACTTCGAGCTGGCGGTCGCGCCCCGTGTAGGTGGCGTGCGGCAGGTTGTCCACTTCCACATCCGGCGCCACGCCCACGCCCTCGATCAGCCACTGCCCGTCCGCTTCGCTGAACTGGCCATTCTCGGCCACGCGCACCATGCCGTTGTCGGCCAGGCGGTTACGGTCGCTGAGCCAGACGCCGGCGCCCGCCGTGCGCTTGCCCACCAGCGGCGCCAGGCCCAGGGCCTTGATGCCCGCCGCGAAGGTTTCGCCGTCCGAGTAGGTCAGCTCATCGACCAGCACCACCAGGTGGCCGCGGAAGGTGTTCTGCATGTTCGGGTAGGTGCGGCCAGAAGGCGGCGCCCAGTAGGCCCAGGCCTTGCGCAACAGCTTTTCGATGATCCAGCTGTCGATATTGCCGCCCTGGTTGCGCCGCACGTCGATGATCAGGCCGTCGCGGTTGACGTTGGCGTAGAACTCGCGGGCAAAGGTGGCGATATCGTTCGGTCCCATCGCGCGCAGGTGCAGGTAGCCGATGCGGCCCTTGGAGGCCTGGTCGACCTGGTGCGCCAGGCCCTGCTCCCAGTCGCCATAGCGCAGCGTGGCCTGGCGCGCCGCCGCCACCGGGGTGACGATCACCGAACGCGCCACGCCCTTGGCCGTGGTGACGTTCAGCAGCACCTGCTTGTCGGCCTGGTTCAGCAGCAGGTCCGAGATATCGCGCGCTTCCAGCACGGGCCTGCCGTTGACGGCCGTGATGGTGTCGCCTTCGCGCACGTCGACGTCCGGCTGGGCCAGCGGCCCGCGCGCGCCCGGCTGTTCAAGCTCGGTGCGGTAGATGTGCTCCACGCGGTAGCCCTTGGCGGTGCGTGCCAGCACGGCGCCTAGCCCGGCCGGCGTGCCCTCCGGCGCGGGACGGCGGATGTCGCCCGGCGCCACCTGCGAATGCAGCGCCCCGACTTCCGCCACCATCATGCCGAGGATGTCGTTCAGCTCCGCGCGCTCGCTCACGCGCTCCACCAGCGGCGCGTACTTGGAACGCACCAGGTTCCAGTCGACGCCGCGCATCTTCGTGTCGTACAGGAAGTCGCGGTGCATGCGCCAGGCGTCGTTGAACATCTGCGTCCATTCCAGGCGCGGGTTGGACAGCAGGGCCCAGTCGTCCACGCGCACTTTCGCCTTGCTGGTGTCGGACGGCAGCTTGGCGCCCGCCTCCACGATCATCATGTCGCCCGGGCCGCTGGCGGAGAAGGTGCGGTAATAGATGCGCTTGCGGTCGCCCGACAGCTCGTAGTTGCGGATGCCGGCCACGAAGGTTTCCGGCTGCGGGCCGGTGCGGGCGATGGCCAGCGTCTTCAGCGTGCTGCGGCCGTCGTTGCCCTCCCGCTCGAGGAAATACAGGCGCTTGTCGTCCACCGACAGGTCGCGGTAATTGCCCGGCGCCAGCGGGACCTCGTACACGCGCTCGGCCAGGCCCTCGAACACGATGGCCGGCAGCGATGGCTTGGCCGGCGCGCCCGGCTTGGCCGCGGCGCCTGCCGCAGCGGCTGCCTTGCCAGCCTTGGCATCGGCGGCCTTCTCGGCGGCTTTCTCCGTCGCCTTCTCCACCGCCTTCTCGGCAGCCTTTTCCTCCGGTGTTTCGGCCGGCTTGGCGGCCGCCTTGCTCAATTCATCGTCCGGCTTGAAGGGGAAGCGGTTGCCCGGCTGCAGGGCCAGCGCGTACACGCCGACGCGCTTGTCGAACACCGGCCCCATATTGCGGTCGCCCCACGGCGAGCCGTTGGCCAGCGCGAAATTGCGCGCCGACAGGAAGTACAGCCAGCGGCCATCCGGCGAAAAGGCCGGCGACTCGGACGGGTAGCGGTCGCCCGTGACGAAGGCCAGCTGCTTGCTGTCGACCGCATACAAGCCGACCTGGTCGCGCTGCGCATCCGTGTTCGCGCGCACGAAGGCCAGGTAGCGGCTGTCCGGCGACCACACGGCGCTGTCGTGCTGGTCGACACCCATCTTGCCGGCGTCGTCAACCAGCACATTGCTGCGCGTGGCCAGGTCGAGCAGCCACATGCGGCCCTTCTTGTCGGTATGCGCCAGCCATTTGCCATCCGGCGATGGATACAAGGCCCAGCGATGGTTGTTGCCGTCCATGGTGAGCCGCTCGCCCTTGCCGGAACCGTCGGCGGCGAACTTCCAGATCTCGTTCTCGCCCGTGGTGTCGACGATCGCATACACCGATTTTTCGTCGTGGCTGAACACCGCATCGCGCGCCCGCGCACCTTCCGGCACGGCGATCTCCACGCGGCGCAGGCTGCCGGTGCCGGCAATCGTGACGCGGCCGCGCGCCGTCAGCACCACGCGTTCCTCGCGCGCCGACAAGGCGGTATTGGTCAGGGCATCCAGCGGTGAACGGATCTGGCGCGTGCGCTGCTGGTCGAAATCCGACAGCAGCGATACCTTCAATGGGCGCGACTCGCCGCTGGCCAGGTCCAGCACGTGCACGTCCGCACCCAGTTGGTAGACGATGCGGCCATCGCCCAGCGCCGCATTGCGCACGTCCCAATCCTTGTGGCGGGTATGCGCGCGCAGGTCGCCGCCCTCGGCATTGGATGACCAGAGGTTGTCGGCGCCATCGCGGTCGCTGATGAAATACAGGCGGCCCTGCCACCACATCGGACGCTTGTTGTTGACGGCGTCGCCATTGAACACGGGACGCGCCTCGGCGCCGCCGTCCAGGTCATAGCGCCACAGCTGGGCATGCGCGCCGCCGCGGTAGCGCCGCACGTTGTCGCCCGTCATGACCAGGCCAAGCCGGGTGAAGTACAGCGTCTTGCCGGCGTCGTCCAGCACGGCATCGTTGGCGTCGGCCACCGGGAACGTGCGGCGCGCCAGCGTCGCCGGCTTGACGGCCGATACTTCCCATTGGTTGCGCGGCCCGCTTTGCGCCGGCTGGGCCACCAGCACCTCGCCCTGCGCCGTCCAGCCCAGCACCCGCACGTTTTCGTTGGCGAAGGTAATGCGCTGCGGCAGGCCGCCGGCCAGCGGCATCACGTACGCTTCCGGCGCGCCCTCGTAACTGCCGACGAAAGCCAGCCACTGGCCGTCCGGCGAAATGGCCGCCATCGATTCGGTGGCCGCATGGGTGGTCAGGCGTTGCGCCGTCCCGCCTTGCAGGCCGGTCTTCCACAAATCGCCTTCGGCGGTGAACACCACGGTGTCGCCGCGCACGGCAGGAAAACGGAGGTAAGGATCGGCGGCGTGGGCAGCGGCAGCCGCGGCCAGCAGGCCAAGGGAGAGCAGGATGGATTTTTTCATGCCCCAGATTTTGCAATAAAAAACCCGCTCAGTGAGCGGGCTTTTGGGGACTTTCGATGGTGCGGCGCAGCGCGCCCGACTGTTACTCGACTTCCACGGTTTCCGGTGGCGGCATCGGCGCCGCATCCGGTTCCGGGAACTCCAGCTTGATGCCTTCCGCGTCGTCGAGGTCCACGATCACCTTGCCGCCGGCCACCAGGCGGCCGAACAGCAGTTCGTCGGCCAGCGCCTTGCGGATCATGTCCTGGATCAGGCGCGACA
>CBHWEO010000266.1:0-7464 GCA_966112955.1 uncultured Duganella sp.
ACGTCGCAGGTCAGCAGCGGCTTGTCGGCGCCGGTCAGCGGGGTGGCGGCGTTGGAGGTGTTGACGATCTCGACGGAGCCGTCGGCCTTCTTCACCAGCCAGGTCCAGCCGGAACCGAAGTTGCCCACGCAGGACTTGGTGAATTCAGCCTTGAAGTTGTCGAAGGAGCCGAACTTGGCGTTGATGGCATCGGCCACGGCACCGGTCGGTGCGCCGCCGGCGTTAGGGGCCATGCAGTTCCAGTAGAAGGTGTGGTTCCACACCTGGGCCGCGTTGTTGAACACGCCGCCGGAAGACTTCTTCACGATCTCTTCCAGGGACATGTTTTCGAACTCGGTACCCTTGATCAGGTTGTTCAGGTTGGTGACATAAGCCTGGTGGTGCTTACCGTAGTGGAATTCCAGGGTTTCCTTGGAGATGTGCGGCTGCAGCGCGTCCATTGCATACGGCAGTGGTGGCAGGGTATGTTCCATGAATGTTTCCTTTTGATTGAGACGAAAAGTTATTTTTGCCGAAACGGCCACTATTGTAATACGAACGCTAGGTAAGCGTTGCTTGCACGGTGGCCACGCCGATTTCGGCGCTGCCTTCCGCCAGGCGGACGCCCAGCGATTGTCCCGGTCGGATATGCGACGGGTCGCGCAAAACGGCGCCGGCGGCATCGGTGACGATGGCGTAGCCGCGTTCCAGCGTGCGCTGGGGATTCAGTAATTCGAGCTGCGCCGACAGCGCATTCAGCGCGTCGCGGCGCTGGGAAAGCTGGCTGCGCATGCTGGCGCCGGCGCGGTGCTGCAAGGTGTGCAGCGCGGTGCGCGCGGCGGAAGCGTCCGGCTTGCGCGCCGCCAACCGCGCCGCCAGGCGGTCCACCGTGAAGCGCGCCTGCTGCAGCGGGTTGCGGGTGGCATGCATCATCGCGGTGGACAGGCTCTGCAGCTGCATGCGCTGCTGGGCGATGCGGGCCGTCGGGCTGAGCAGGCGGCGCTGCAGGTTGTCCAGCGTTTGCGCCGCATCGCTGAGGGCACGGCGCATGGCCCGGCGCAGGTCGGTGGCATCGGCGCGAAGGGAACCGAGCCAGTCGGCGCGCGGCGTGGCGGCCAGTTCGGCCGCCGCCGTTGGCGTGGCGGCCCGCACGTCGGCCGCGAAGTCGCAGATCGTGAAATCGGTTTCGTGCCCCACGCCGGACACCACCGGAATGGCGCAATTCGCCACGGCGTACGCCACCACTTCCTCGTTGAAGCACCACAGGTCTTCCATGCTGCCGCCGCCGCGAACCACCAGCAGCACGTCGCATTCGGCGCGGCGCGAGGCGGTCTCGATGGCCGCCGCGATCTGCGCGCCGGCCTGCTGGCCCTGCACCAGGGTAGGGTAGAGCACCACGCGCACATGGGGCGCCCGGCGCCGCAGGGCGATCAGCACATCGCGCAAGGCCGCCGCCTGCGGGCTGGTGACGATGCCGATGGTACGCGGGAACAGGGGCAGGGCGCGCTTGCGTTCATTGTCAAACAGGCCGGCCGCCGCCAGCCGCTCCTTGAGCCGCTGGAACGCTTCGAACAGCGAACCCACGCCGGCGCGGCGGATGGCTTCCACATTGATCTGGTAATCGCCACGCGGCCCGTACAGGGTCACCAGGGCCCGCACCTCGACCTTGTCGCCCTCGCGCGGCACGAAGCCGGCGTACTGGGCGCGGCCGCGGAACATCACCGCCCGCACCTGGGCCGCATCGTCCTTGAGCGTGAAGTACCAATGGCCCGAACTGGCGCGCGTGAAATTCGAGATTTCCCCGGATATCCACTGCAAGGGGAAAGAGCGCTCCAACAGGCGCGCAACGGCCTGGTTCAAGGCGCTGACGGGGATAACCTGGGTCGGTTCGGGGCTATTGATCATGGACCTGTCCACACTTTCTGAAAGCGGTCATGCTTATGTCATATATCACTTCATCCCGCAAGTACTTTTTATAACACCATGAATATTAAGGAGAATTCCCAATGCTACATTAGCGGGCAATTTATGAATTTCCTTATAGATCAAGGACTTTGCGATAGGCCAGGGCTGTTACGCACAAAGATATCCACAGAATGTGTGAGGAAGTGAAGGGGCCGGAAACTTGCGTGATGAAAATGTTTGCACGGTAACTTTCATTTTAGAAATCAAGCACTTGGCACTCCAGTCTGTCCCTTGCTAACAATTTTATCCACAGAAGCTGTGGGGAAAGTCGCTGCAAAATAGCTGCCCAAAATTTGTGCGCGAAGTGTTTGTTGTTGCGGATCAAACACTTGCGCCTCCTCCCTTGGCCTTGCTCACAATATTGTCCACAGAATTTGTGTAGAAGGCGCAATTTCTGTCCCCCCGGGGTCAGGAACCGCCGTGCCAAAATTTTATGCGTGGAAATAAAGTGCTTATGAATCAAGTACTTTAATCCTCAAGCATGGCCTTGCTAACAATCTTATCAACAGAATATGTGCAGAAGTGGACAGCGGCAGGATGGGTGAAAAATGCCGGTGCGCATTTTTTGTGCTTGAGAATAATTCTCTTTCCCATCAATAGCTTAGGGGATGAAAGCTGCCATTCCCCACAATATTGTCCACAGAATTTGTGCAGAACGTCCCCGTTGCAAAGCTGATGAAAATTTTTGCATTAGAAAAAATCATAGTGGAATCATGGGCTTAGCGTTCAATAGTTGGCTTGCCAACAATGTTGTCCACAGAAAATGTGAAGAATGTGCACACTTGCCTGTTAGCGCATGACAGGCTACATTGCGCGTTTAGGATTTCTTTCACAGGAGTACGTCTTGCTCGCAATTTTCCAGGCCGCCGGCTGGCCCATCTGGCCTCTGCTGATCGCTTCCATCGTTGCCACCGCGCTGATCATCGAGCGCCTGATGTACCTCCGCCGTTCCCGCATCATTCCCAAGACCCTGCTGGACGAAGTCGTCCGCGTATATCGCAGCGGCAATATCACGCCGGACATCATCGACAAGCTGGAAAAGTCGTCCCAGCTGGGCGTGGTGCTGTCGGCAGCGTTGCGTAACGTCAACGCCCCGCGCGATGTGATGAAGGAATCGATCGAAGAGGCGGGCGGCGCGGTCGCCCACCAGCTGGAGCGTTTCCTGACCACCCTGGGCACGATCGCCACCCTGGCGCCGCTGATGGGCCTGTTCGGCACGGTGGTGGGTATGATCGAAATCTTCGGTTCGCAGAATGCCGCCGGTGCCAACCCGGCCCAACTGGCGCACGGTATTTCCGTGGCGCTGTACAACACCGGCTTCGGCCTGGCGATCGCGATGCCGACGCTGGTCTTCTACCGCCACTTCCGCGCGCTGGTGGACTCCTTCGTCATCGACATGGAGCAGCAGGCGGTCAAATTCGTGGACGTGGTCCACAACACCCGCAAGTAAGCGAGGGAAGAGTCTATGGCGATGAATTTCCGCCGCGGCCAGAAGCGCGAAGACCCGGAGATCAACCTGATCCCCTTTATCGACGTGCTGCTGGTCATCCTGATCTTCCTGATGATCACCACCACCTACAGCAAGTTCACCGAGCTGAAAATCACGCTGCCGACCGCCGATGCGGAAAAATCGGTGGAGCAGCCGAATGACCTGAACGTGACGGTGGACGCCAAGGGCAATTACACCGTCAACGGCACGCCTGTGGCCTTCCGCGACGTGCCCGGCCTGGCCGAGCAGATGAAGGCGGCGGCCAAGGGCGGCAACCCGATCGTCAAGATCAATGCCGACCAGTTCGCGATGCACCAGATGGTGATCAACGTGATGGAGGCGGCGCGCCTGGCAGGCTTCGAGCGCGTGACCTTCGAGGCGCAGACAGCCCAATCCAAATAATGCCTTCCTCCCTGGAGACGACGTTCTCGCGCGAGTGGCTGCGGCGCGGGGCGCTCGCCTGCGCGTTGTGGCCGCTGTCGCTGCTGTTTCGCGGAGTAGCGGCGGCGCGCCGCGCGTCGTTTGCCTCCGGACTGTCGCATGCCGAGCGCCTGCCGGTACCGGTGGTCGTGGTGGGGAATATCTTCATCGGCGGCACGGGCAAGACGCCGCTTACCATCTGGCTGGTGGATGCGCTGCGCGCGGCGGGACTCCGGCCGGGCGTCGTCTCGCGCGGTTTCGGCAGCAAGGATGCCGCGCCGCGCGCGGTCAGCGCCGCTTCCACGCCGGCCGAAGTGGGGGATGAGCCGGTGCTGATTGCCGCCCGCACGGGTTGCCCGGTTTTCGTCGGCCGCGCGCGCGCCGCGGCGGGCAGGGCGCTGCTGGCGGCCCATCCTGAAGTCGACGTGATCGTCACCGATGACGGCCTGCAGCACTACGCACTGGCGCGGGACGTGGAAATCGTGCTGTTCGACGGCCGTGGCGTCGGCAATGGCTGGACCTTGCCGGCCGGGCCGCTGCGCGAGCCGCCCTCACGCCGGCGCGATTTCACGGTAGTCAACGCGCCCGAGCTGACGCCGGAACTGGCCGCCGCTGTCGCGCCGCCCGCCGCCGGGGCAGGCGCGCCATGGCAGATGCGGCTGGTGGGCGGCGTCGCCGAACGGTTGGGCGAGCGCAGCGAGCGCATGGCGCTGGCCGAACTGGCGCGACGCGCGGCGCCTGCGGGGACAGTGGCCGGGCAGGGTCCGGGCGGCCTGCGTATCGTGGCGGCGGCCGGCATCGGCAATCCCGGCCGCTTCTTCGCCACGCTGCGCAGCGCCGGGCTGCAGCCGCAAGAGCTTCCCTTGCCCGACCATCACGACTTTGCCGACCGCCCCTTCGCCGGCATCGACGCCGACTTTATTCTGGTGACGGAGAAGGATGCAGTAAAATGCTGGCAAATTGAAGAATATCGCAACGATCCGAGAATCTGGGTCGTTCCAGTCAGCGCCAGCATCGATCCGGCGCTGGCCGCTCAAATTGTGGAGAAACTACGTGGACGCACGCCTGCTTGATATCCTGGTCTGCCCTGTGTGCAAGGGCCCTCTGGAGTACGACAAGAAAGCCCAGGAAATGATTTGCAAAGGCGACCGCCTGGCATACCCGATCCGCGACGGCATCCCGATCATGTGGGCCGACGAAGCGCGCTCCCTGCCGGACACCACGGAGTAAGCGGTGTCCTTCATCGTCATCATCCCGGCCCGCCTGGCCTCGACCCGCCTGCCCAACAAGCCGCTGGCCGACCTCGGCGGCAAGCCGATGGTGGTGCGCGTCGCCGAGCGTGCCAGGGAAGCCGGCGCCGCCCGCATCATCGTCGCCACCGACCACGCCTCTATTAAAGATGCCTGCGAACGGCATGGCGTGGAAGCCTGCATGACCCGCGCCGACCATCCGTCCGGCACCGACCGCATCGCCGAAGTGGCGCGCGCCATGAACCTGCCGCTGGATGCCGTGGTGGTCAACCTGCAGGGCGACGAACCGCTGATCGACCCGCAACTGCTGCAGGCCGCCGCCGCCCGCATCGGCGCCGACGTGCCCATGTCCACCTGCGCCCACCCGCTGCACGACGCGGCGGACGCCTTTAACCCGAACGTGGTGAAGGTGGTGCTCGACAAGCAGGGCCGCGCACTGTACTTCAGCCGCGCCACCATCCCGTGGCACCGCGACGCCTTCGCCAGGGACAAGTCGGCCTTGCCGGCCGGCTACGTGCCCTTGCGCCATATCGGCCTGTACGCCTACCGCAACGACTTCCTGCAAGCCTACCCGGCGCTGGAAGTGTCGCCGCTGGAGGGCATCGAAGCGCTCGAGCAACTGCGCGTGCTGTGGCATGGCTTCCCGATTGCCGTACACGTGACCGATTCCGCCCCGGCTGCCGGGGTCGATACGCCGGAAGACCTGGCGCGCGTCCAGGCTCACTACAAAAGTGGCGGTTAAACCAACTTTTGTGGTAAGTTTCTAGCAAGGTGGCAAAGGCATCATCAAAAATTATTATTAAATCGTTTAGGAACATTCATGCGTCTCATTCTGTTAGGAGCACCAGGAGCCGGTAAGGGCACCCAGGCCAACTTCATCAAGGAAAAGTACAACATTCCCCAGATTTCCACCGGCGACATGCTGCGTGCCGCGATCAAGGAAGGTACTGAACTGGGCCTGGCCGCGAAAAAAGTGATGGACGCGGGCCAGCTCGTTTCCGACGACATCATCATCGGCCTGGTGAAGGACCGCCTGAAGTCGCCCGACTGCGCCAACGGTTACCTGTTCGACGGCTTCCCGCGCACCACCGCGCAAGCCGACGCGATGAAAGATGCCGGCGTGACGATCGACTACGTGCTGGAAATCGCGGTACCGGACGACCAGATCATCGAACGCATGAGCGGCCGCCGCAGCCATCCGGCTTCCGGCCGTGTGTACCACGTCAAATTCAACCCTCCCAAAGTCGAAGGCAAGGACGATGTGACCGGCGAACCGCTGGTGCAGCGCGACGACGACAAGGAAGAAACCGTCAAGAAGCGGCTGGAGGTTTATCACAACCAGACCGAAGTCCTGCTGGGCTACTACAGCGAGTGGGCCAAATCGGGCGAACCTGGTGCGCCGAAGTACCGCAAGATCGAAGGCGTGGGTCCAGTCGAAGAAATCCGCGACCGTGCATTCGCGGCGCTGAACAGCTAAATCACACCAAGCGGGCTTTCTGGCCCGCTTTTCCATTGCGGGCGCGCGCGCCCGCCGCGCGGCCCCCTGGCCGTGAAAGTGTCAAAGTTTTGCAGTACGGTGTTCGGGTTGGTCCGAGTTCGTTTTGTAGCGCTTGATTCTAATAACGTAAGGGGGCAATTCTATGGCAGCAAGTTTGTGGTTCGCGATTGCGTGCGGCGTGCTCGCGGTGGTGTATGGGCTGTGGGCACGCAGCTGGATTCTTGGACAAGACGCGGGCAATCCCCGCATGCAGGAAATCGCGACAGCCATCCAGCAGGGAGCGGCGGCCTACCTGGCCCGCCAATATCGCACCATCGGTATCGTCGGTGTTGTGCTGCTGGTAGCCATCGGTGCGGCGATCGACATGAAAACCGCGATCGGCTTCCTGATCGGTGCCGTGCTGTCGGGCGCCTGCGGCTTCATCGGCATGAACGTGTCGGTGCGGGCCAATGTGCGCACCGCGCAGGCGGCCTCGGTGGGCATGAACGAAGCGCTCAATGTCGCCTTCAAGGGCGGCGCCATCACCGGCATGCTGGTGGTGGGCCTGGGCCTGCTGGGCGTGGCCGGCTTCTACTGGATCCTGACGGCCATGAGCGCGTCCACCGCGCCCAATCCCACCCACAACGTGCATGAAGTGCTCAAGCCGCTGATCGGCCTGGCCTTCGGCGCCTCGCTGATCTCGATCTTCGCCCGTCTCGGTGGCGGCATCTTCACCAAGGGGGCCGACGTCGGCGCCGACCTGGTGGGCAAGGTGGAAGCGGGCATTCCGGAAGACGACCCGCGCAACCCGGCCGTGATCGCCGACAATGTGGGCGACAACGTCGGCGACTGCGCCGGCATGGCGGCCGACCTGTTCGAAACCT
>CBHWEO010000267.1:0-7449 GCA_966112955.1 uncultured Duganella sp.
CATGTCCGGCACCGAGGCGCGCGGCAGCACGGTCAGGCCGATGCCGCTGGCCACCATGTGGCGGATGGTTTCCAGCGACGAGCCCTCGAAGGTGCGCTGCATGCCATTGCCCGGCGCGGAAAACCGTGCCATTTCCGGGCACACTTCCAGCACCTGGTCGCGGAAGCAGTGACCATTGCCCAGCAGGAGCATGGTTTCGGTCTTCAGGTGTTCGGCCGGGATCGCGGTGCGGGCGGCCCAGGGGTGCTGCTTCGGCATCGCCACCACGAACGGTTCGTCGTACAGGGGCTGCACCGCCATGCCGTGTTCCGGCAGCGGCAGCGCCATGATGGCGGCATCGAGCTCGCCCTGGCGCAGCATTTCCAGCAGCTTGACCGTGAAATTCTCCTGCAGCACCAGCGGCATCTGCGGGGTGGTTTCAATCATGCGCTTGACCAGGGGCGGCAGCAGGTAGGGGCCGATGGTGTAGATCACGCCCAGCCGCAGGGGGCCGGCCAGCGGATCCTTGTTCTGCTTGGCCAGTTCCTTGATCGCCGCCGTCTGTTCCAGCACCCGCTCGGCCTGGGCCACGATCTGGGCCCCCAGCGGGGTGACGGAAATTTCCGCGCCGCCGCGCTCGAACAGGACGACGCCGAGCTCGTCTTCCAGTTTCTTGATGGCGACAGACAGGGTAGGCTGGGCAACGAAACACGCTTCGGCGGCATGGCCGAAGTGTTTCGCTCTGGCAACTGCTACGATATATTTAAGCTCGGTCAGCGTCATGAACCCATTTGAACACAGGTGAATGCCTTGTTGCAATGCCGCGAATGGGGGAGTGCACTGGCTATAATGACCAGCAATCCTAATAGCGAGGCGAATATGTCATCCACACTAGGCCATGAAGAAGCCCAGGCGTACATCCACAAACTGCTGGCCGCGATGCACCAGGTCGGCGGTTCCGACTTGTTCATTTCGGCCGATTTCCCGCCCAGCATCAAGTCGCAGGGCTCGATGCGCGCCCTGAGCCAGCAGCGCCTGACGCCCGACGTCACGCGCGCCCTGGCCTACGCCATCATGAACGAGAAGCAGCGGCGCGAGTTCGAGACCGAACTGGAATGCAATTTTGCCATTTCGCTGCCGAACGTGTGCCGCTTCCGCGTCAATGTCTTCGTGCAGCAGCAGGCGGTGGGCATGGTGATCCGGACCATTGCCTCGGAAATCCCGAACTTCGAGAAGCTGGACTTGCCGGAAGTGCTGAAGGACGTGGTGATGACCAAGCGCGGCCTGGTGCTGGTGGTGGGCGGCACCGGTTCCGGCAAGTCGACTTCGCTGGCCGCCATGATCGATTACCGCAACCAGAATTCGGCCGGCCACATCATCACGGTGGAAGACCCGGTCGAGTACGTGCACAAGAACAAGGGCTGCCTGATCACCCACCGCGAAGTGGGCGTCGACACCCTGTCCTGGCACCATGCGCTGAAAAACACCCTGCGCCAGGCGCCGGACGTGATCCTGATCGGCGAGATCCGCGACACGGAAACCATGGAGCATGCCATCGCCTTCGCCGAAACCGGCCACCTGTGCCTGGGCACCCTGCATGCCAACAATGCGAACCAGACCATGGACCGCATCATCAACTTCTTCCCCGAAGAACGGCGCAACCAGCTGCTGATGGACCTGTCGTCCAACCTGCGCGCCATCGTGTCGCAGCGCCTGATCCGCACCGAAGACGGCAAGGGCCGCAAGGCGGCCATCGAGATCCTGCTGAACACGCCGACCATCTCGGAGATGATCTTCAAGGGCAACTTCCACTCGATCAAGGAAATCATGGCCAAGTCGCGCGAACTGGGCATGTGCACCTTCGACCAGGCCCTGTTCGAACTTTATAATAAGGGCTACATCGCGTACGAGGAGGCCTTGCGCAACGCCGACTCGACCAACGGCTTGCGCCTGCAGATCAAGCTGCACGGCAACCGCCCGCCACCGGACAGCGCGGCCGCCGCCGCAGCCACGCCTGCCGCGTCGGGCGGCCTGAGCATGCAAATCGAGGAAGAAGAGGAAGAAGAAGGCGAATGATCGAGTTTGAAAAAAAGATCTGCACCCGGGCCGAGCTGGCGGCGCGCGTGGCGGCACTGCCCAAGCCGGTGGTGATGACCAATGGCGTGTTCGACATCCTGCACCGTGGCCACGTGACCTACCTGGCGCAGGCGCGCGCGCTGGGCGCCTCGCTGGTGGTGGCGGCAAATACCGATGCTTCGGTCAAGCGCCTGGGCAAGGGCGACGACCGTCCCCTGAACAATTGCGAAGACCGCATGGCCCTGCTGGCCGCGCTGGAGTCGGTCAGCCTGGTGGTGCCCTTCGATGAAGATACCGCGCTGGAGGCCGTGCTGCAGGCGAAGCCCGACATCTACGCCAAAGGCGGCGATTACGATATGACCGCGATCCCCGAAGGGAAGGCGGTGCTGGCTTACGGCGGCAAGGCGGTGGCCATCGATTTCGAGCATGACCGCTCGACCACCAAGCTGCTGGCCAAGGTGCGCATGTTTGGACAATAGGAGGCCGAGATGGCGTATGGCGTGATGCTGACCGACGAGGGCGTGGCCGAACTGGGCGCGGCGCTGAAGGATTACCTGGCCGACGGGCCTTCCGGCAAATTCCTGCCCTGCAAGGAAGCCAATCCGGACCGCAGCTTCTTCCACCTGGTGTCGGAAGCGCGCAATGCGGAAGGGGCGGCGGTGGAAGTCGAGCTGTACATTCCCAACCGCTACATCAAGCTGGTGATGTCAGGGCTGGAACGCAAGCATATCGGCTTCCTTTAACGCTGCAGGATGGTGATCTTGCCGTCCGCTTCCAGGAAGGCGAATTTCATGCTTTCGAGGGGGCAGTCGGCTTCGCGCAGCGATTGCTCGACGTCGCTTTCCGCCACGTGGTTGCGCTTCAGTACTTCGTGAAAGATCTTGCCGTCGCGGCCGATCAGCACGGCGCTGCCTTCCACAATCTCGGCAGCCTTCTCGCTGCGCGCGGTGACGAAGGCGATGGCCAGGTTGAGCACCACCAGCGTCACCACCACGATCAGGCCGCCAGCTACCGACTGGTCGCCGCCGGTCAGGCCGGGCGAGACGGCTTCGCTCAGGAGCATGATGACCAGTAAGTCAAACGGCGTGAACTGGCCGATGGTGCGCTTGCCGCTCAGGCGCATCATGACCAGCAGCGCGACGTAGATTGCCACGCCGCGCACGGCATATTCCCACCAGGGCAGTTCGAGGTCGAACATTGCGGGCTCCTTTCAGCCCGGTTATACGACTTTTCCGCCGCGTCCGGCCACACGCTTCCTTTCGTCAACCCAGCAACTCCTCCAGCGAACTGGCGTCGCAGAAGCGCTTGCCCAGGCGCTCCAGTTCTGCGGCACTGGCCTGCTGCAGCCCGGCCAGCGCCTGGGCCGGCAGCGGGCCGAAGCGCTGCTCGATCAAGTTAATCAGCAGGAGCCGCTTGCCTTCCTCGCGGCCCTCTTCACGTCCCACTTCACGGCCCTCCTCGCGGCCCTGTTCATGTCCCGCAATCCGGCCGGTGCGGAACCCGGACCTGTGGCCCCAGGAGGCGCCGCGTTCCAGTGCGCGCCGCAAGATGTCGTGCCTGAGCCGTTGCATCAAAGTCTGCATTTTGTCCTCCTTGATAGTCGAAATGAACCGGCGGTAGACGGCATCCTGCTCGCGCGGCAAATGCATGAGCCGGTCGAGCAATTCCAGCATGCGTTGCAGTGCCGGCTGGTCCAGCTTGAAGCCGAGGAGTGCCTTCGCCAGCCTGCATTTGGCAAGCCGGCGCGCCAAAGGTTCCCCTTTGGTGCGCATTATTTCGCAGACTTCCCGGCCGTCACGGGTAAAGCAGCGCAGGACGCGGTCGGCATGGCAGGCATTGGCGGCGGGGAAAGCGCCGTCGGCAGGCTGGTGCAGCTCAGTGTCGAGTACGGTTACCGGGCGCGACAGGTCAAGCGCCATCGCGATGGCGGGGAAGCACAGTGCCAGGCATTCCTCAAGCAGCCAGTCGAGCGCGCATTTCCACGCGCTGTCGAGCTGGTCGGGATCGTGGCAGGGGACGGATGGTTGGGACATGCGCTTTGGAGCATGTTCCCGCCGCGGGGTTCCGCCGCTGCTGCGCGCGGTTTGAGCTGGATCAAACGTCAGGCGCCGCCGGCGTAGCCGTGCTGGCGCCAGGCTTCGAACACCACGACGGCAACCGTGTTGGAAAGGTTGAGGCTGCGGTTGCCGGGCATCATGGGCAGCCGGATGCGCTGCGCGGCGGGGAAGGTTTCGCGGAATTCGGGCGCCAGGCCGCGCGTCTCGCTGCCGAACACGAACACGTCGCCCGGCTGGAAGGCCAGTTCCGCGAACGGCCGCGAACCGTGGGTGGTCATGGCGAACATGCGGCTGGCATCCGGCTGCACCTCGGCCAGGAAGGCGGCCCAGTCTTGATGAACTTTCATCCGGGCGAACTCGTGGTAATCCAGCCCGGCGCGCCGCATCCTGGCATCGTCCAGCGGAAAGCCGAGCGGCTCGATCAGGTGCAACTGCGCACCGGTGTTCGCGCAGAGGCGAATCACATTGCCGGTGTTGGGGGGGATTTCCGGGTTGACCAGCACTACATGAAACAAGTCGTTCTCCTAATTGGGGTTCGGGGGCGTGCGGGCAAACACATAGTTCGTCACGCGCGCGGCGCCGTGGCGCTTGAGCGTCGCGGCCAGTTCCTGCAGCGTCTGGCCGCTGCTCATGACATCGTCCACCAGGCCGATATGCCGGCCTTCGACCAGCGCCCGGTCGGGGATGGCGAACGCCTGGGCCAGGTTGGCCTGGCGCGCGCCATGCGGCATGCTGCTCTGGGCGGCCGTCTCGCGCACCCGGACCGCCAGGCGCGGCGCCACCGCGATGCCGAGCGCCTTGCCCAGCGGGCGGGCGATTTCCAGCGCCTGGTTGAAGCCGCGCGCTGCCAGCCGGTCCTTGCCCAGGGGGACGGGGCACAGCAGGGCGGGGCGCGGCTGGCCGTCAACGCCGGCGCCGGCGCCGGCACGCTGGACCGCCTCGGCCAGCAGGCTGCCAAACAGGCGCGCCAGCGCGAGCTGGCCGGCGAATTTTAACTGAAGGACGAGGCGGTCCACAGGCAGGGCGTAGTCGGCCGCCACCACGGTCGCGTCGAATGCAGGCCGGCCGGACAGGCAACGGCCGCACGGCACGGCGCGCCCAGGGGGCAGCCCGGCCGCGCCGGCACCTGGCGGGATGGCCGCATGCGGCAGCGGGTTGGCGCAGACCGGGCAGCGCGCGGTGGCGGCGGCGAAGAATTGCCGGTGGCAGCCGGGGCAGAGCAGGGCAGGCCCGCTGGCGCCGCACAGCACGCAATTACAGGGCAACAGGGCGGCCAGCAGGCCGCCGGCAAAAGCGCCAGCCATCGCAAATTCCCCCGAGCGGGTAAACTGCACGGATTATCCCTCCGAACCGCGTAATAAATATGCAAGTCCCAGCAAAACCGCCGAAATTAAGCGCTCCCATTGACCTGGATCGTGTCCGCCAGCTGTTTGCCGATCCGGCCCGCGTGGCCGAAACCGACTTCCTGCGGCGCGAAATCGCCAGCCGCATGCACGAGCGCCTGCAACTGGTCAAAGTGAACCCGCTGCGGGTGCTGGACGCCGGTTGCGGCACCGGCGCCGACTTGCCGGTCTTGCAAAAACGTTATCCTGCCGCCCAGATCCTGGGCATCGACACCTCCCCGGCCATGATTGCCGCCGCCCGCGGCCAGGCCGGCAAGTCTGGCCTGAGCCAGCTGATCGGCAAACTGCTGCCGGCCAAGTCGGGCATCGACACCTTGTGCGCCGACATGGCCGACCTGCCGCTGGCGCGTAACAATGTGGACCTGGTCTGGTCCAATCTGGCCCTGCACTGGCACCCGCAGCCGGACCGCGTGTTCGCCGAATGGCACCGCGTGCTGAAGGTGGGCGGCTTGCTGATGTTTTCCTGCTTCGGCCCCGACACCCTGCAGGAATTGCGCACCGCCTTCGCCGAGGTCGACCTGGCGCCGCACACGCTGCCCTTCGTCGACATGCACGATTTCGGCGACCAGCTGGTGGAAGCCGGCTTTGCCGAACCGGTGATGGACATGGAAAAGCTCACGGTGACCTACGACCATGCCGACAAGCTGCTGGCCGATGCGCGCGCCCTGGGCGGCAACCCGCTGCAGACGCGCCGCAAGGGGCTGTTGGGAAGGGAGGGGTACGCCTGCCTGAAGGCCGGCCTGGAGCGGCAGCGCCGCGCGGACGGCAAGCTGGCCCTGACGTTCGAAGTGATCTACGGCCACGCCTTCCGGCCCGCCCCGCGCGTCACCAGCAGCGGGGAAGCCATCATCCGTTTTGACCTGCCGAGAAAGCCTAAAAAATAGGCAGGGAAGGGCGAAAATGGCGGGGCTTAGCATAACTCAGGTCCCGCTGCCCTTGATGTAGGACATGTTCACTGAGTATAATCATTGACTAATTTTGCCAGCACTTCGCCCAGCCGAACGCTTCTTGGCGGTCCCGGGCAGGCAAACGTGGCAACAACGCTATCGGTGATGTGTGGTCGCCGGCAGCGATTTCAAGGTTCCAGCACCGTCCGTTCGCGAAGTTTTTCGCGCGGGACAGGCTCGGGACCTTTAGGTGTTTTAGCGTGCGGCGGCAGTCCGGTCCGGCGGATCCGGCGCACACAAATTTTCTTTATTTTTGGGTGGTTGGGGAAAACATGAAACTTGCGAAGCGACTTCAATCGTTGATGCTCGGCTTGGCCGTCACCGCCGCGAATGCGGCGTGGGCCGCGCCTGCGGCGACAGCGGCCGTTGACTACAAGACCGCAACGGGCGGTACCGGTGGTCCAATGGTGCACCAGCTGAACCTGCAGGCTCCTGCAACGCAGATCGCTGAAAACATCTACAACCTGCACAATATGATGATGGTGATCATTATGGTCATCTTCGTCGGCGTGTTCGGCGTGATGTTCTACTCGATCTTCAAGCACCGCAAGTCGGTCGGCCACAAGGCCGCCACCTTCCACGAATCCACCGCCGTTGAAATCGCGTGGACCGTCGTGCCGTTCCTGATCGTGATCGGCATGGCCCTGCCGGCAACCAAGACCGTGGTTGCCATGAAAGACACTTCCAACGCCGACATCACCATCAAGGCCACCGGCATGCAGTGGAAGTGGGGCTACGACTACCTGAAGGGCGAAGGCGAAGGCATCTCCTTCATCTCCAACCTGGCCACCCCGCGCTCGCAAGTGGGCAACCCGGGCGAAGCGCCGACCGAAAAACGCGGCGAAAACTACCTGATGGAAGTGGACAATGAAGTGGTCGTGCCAGTCGGCAAAAAGATCCGCATCGTCACCACCGCCAACGACGTGATCCACGCCTGGATGATCCCGGCCTTCGGCGTCAAGCAGGATGCGATCCCGGGCTTCGTGC
>CBHWEO010000268.1:0-7432 GCA_966112955.1 uncultured Duganella sp.
TCTCGTCGTGGAACGGATGTTGCGTGATTCTCGCTTCCCGGTGCCGGCAGCCGCTACGGAAAAGCACGGCACGGGGGAACAAGTCCTCAGACCGACCGATGTGTCACGACAAGGAGTTGGAAATGAAACCAGGTTCGAGCGGGAAGACCGCAGGCAAGAGTTCAGGCAAAACCGCGGGCAAAACCGCAGGCAAGGCCGACGCCGACAAGAAGAACCCGGGCGCGCGCATGGACCGCGAGGCCAGTGAAATCAAGAGCCGCAGCGCCGATCCGGGGCAAAGCAGCTATGGCGGCTTCCGCAACGAGGATCCGCGCCGCCAGCACCAGGCCGAAACCGGCAAGCCGAAAAAGCCCGCGCGCTAGTGCCGCAGGAAGCCGGCGATGGCTTCAGCGTAGCGGCGCACGACGGTCTTGCGCTGGTGGTCGGCCAGGAACAGGCGCAGGGCCGGCTCGCTGCGGCGCGACTCGCCCGCGCAAATCGCGAGCATCGTTTCGCACAACGGGCCCTCGTCGGGTTCCACCACCCAGCCGAAGCCGTCGACGGCCTCCGGCAGCCCGCCGCGCCGCGTAACGACGACCTCGCAGCCGGCCGCGAGGCCTTCCAGCGCCACGATGCCGAAAGGCTCGTAGCCAATCGACGGCACCACCAGGCAGGCATGCTGCGCCAGCATGGCGGCTACCACCGGGGGCGGCTGCGCGCCGGCAAACATCACCGCTTCGGCGCACCCCAGGGTTGCCGCCAATGCCACCAGCAGCGTGTATTGCGGCCCGTCGCCGATCACCGTCAGGCGGGCGTCGGGCCGCATGGCGCGCAGTTTCGCGAAGCTGCGCAGCAGCAGGTCAACCCCTTTCTCCGTCACCAGCCGGCCGACAAAGGCGAAGCTGCCCGGCGGGCGCGGCGCGGCCGCGGCCCGGAACAGGTCGTCGCGATAGCCGTTGTGGATCACCAGCGGCTGGCCCGGCAGCCAGCCGGCCAGGTACCGGCTGACGCAGATGTTGTCGTAGAAGCGCGTCATCCAGCGCTTGACGTTGCCGGCGGTAAAGCGCCGCGTTTCGCCATAGTGGCTGTACGGGCCATGATGCGTCAGCACGATGCGGCGCCGTAGCACGGAGGCCAGCAACACGTCGTAAAAGGTCAGGCCAACGAACACCACCAGCGGGTGCCCCAGCATGGCGCGCGCCAGCTCGGCCACGCCCGACACGCGCGTGACGGGGTAGGGGAACGCCGGCGCGTCGCCCGCGGCCGCCGGCGTGCGCGTGGCCAGTTCGATGCGGTAGCCCAGCTCGGTCAGCCCCAGCGCCAGGTCTTCGGCAAAGCGCTCCATGCCGCCCACCGAAGGGTGGAACGGGGCGCTGAATATCAGCAGATCGGGCAGCGGCGGCGCGATGTCCGGGGGCTCGGGCTGGCTCATCCTCGTTGCGCTCCATGGCTTGCACAGCACAGGCCCCCGCTGGGGGGACGGCGACGTTCAAGCATGCCGGCAGGCGGTGCGGCGTTCGGTGCGCTGGCGCACGGACGCCTGTGTCGGCACAGAACGAGCGGGGCGCTACGGTGGTGCCGCGCATGGATATTGAAACGCAGGCCTGGCAATGCGGCCCGCATCGCTGCCATGTGCCATTTGCGCTACATTGCAGCGACCCGAACCAGCGCCCCGATCCCTGCATTCTCAGTGAAGAATACGCATGACCGCATCAGACAAAAACCAGGACAAAGGTTTTGCGCCCAACGCAGGGAGTTCAATGCTTTGGCACGAATTGACATCTGGCAGCGCGGCGAGGCCGCCTGCGGGTGGCAGCGTTCGACCTCACCAAGTCCGCCCCGATTTTTTCGGCTAACGACACGCCAGGATTTTTGAATGGCGGTGCGGTCGCCGCCAAGATCGGGCCAACGTCGGCGCTCGCTTGCGCTGGTGAGCGCGGCTGCGCCGTTCGGCCTGACGTCTGGCGCAACCATCCCATGTGACTGCCGCTTTTGTTCTATCCGCGCCCCGTGGCATTTGATGTACTGGCAGGCAACGTCGTCGCTGCCCCAAACCGATGGGCGAGGCCGGGTTGGGCGGTTCGACGGGCAACGGCCGATACCCGGTGCCGCCAAACATTGCTTACTGGGCGCAACGCGATGACGAAAGCTCCCCCGCCGTGGCCCTCCACGCCACTGTATGCGCAGCAGGCGTCACCGGCAGATCGCCTTCGATGCCAATGGCGACCTGAGGAACCCGACGTCGACGCTTTACCAGGTCAAAGGTGGCCGCTGGACGGCGGTTACGACGGTTGCGGCCGAGTAAGGCGAGGCCCGGCATGCCATTCCGCTCAGGCCGCTGCTTGCTGCCTGGCCTTCCACGCTTCGTGCCGTTTGCCCCAGGCGGACATCGCCGTTACCGCGTCGTTCAGGCTCATGCCCAGCGGCGTGATCGAATATTCGACGCGAGGCGGCACTTCATCGTAATCATGGCGATGGATCAGTCCGTCCAGCTCCATCTGCCGCAATTGCTGCGCCAGTACTTTTTCGCTGACGCCGGACAACAGCCGGCGCAATTCCGCGAAGCGATGCGGTCGCAGGTGCAATTCCCAAAGCACCGATGTTTTCCATTTGCCGCCGATTGCCTGTAGCGCAGAGGCAAAGCCACAGCTGTCCGGTTCCTTGTTCCTCATCGCAAAAAACTCCATCCCCGGATTCGGGGTACTTACCTTGAAGTGCGTTCTTCCACGGGCCAAGGCGAACCGATATCATCGATTCTCTCTTCCACAAATCATCAGGCGGTCGCAACCTCGATCGTTCGATCGCCGGAGAACTGTTGCATGACATCGATTCCGCATCCGCGCGTCGCTTGCCAGACGGACTTGGCCGCCATTGCCATTTTAATGAATCCGTGCCATTCGGTTCTGCATCAGATTGGGGAGTGCGCCAATGCAGGCTGAAGTCCGCAAGCGAACCGCGGCTTGTTCATGCCGTGGCGTCGAACTGATCCTCGCGGGCGAACCGCGCCGCGTCTATGCGTGCAGCTGCTTCGAGTGCCAGCGCTGTACCGGCTCGGCCTTTTCCTATCGGGCCATCTATGCCGATTCCGCGATTGTCGGTCGAAAAGGCGAAACCCGTACGTGGCGCCGTACCGGAACATCGGGACAATGGCTGGAGCAGGAATTCTGCACCACTTGCGGATCGGTGGTGCTGATGCGGGCCGAGGCATTGAAGGAAGCCGTTTCGGTATCGGCGGGATGTCTCGAAGACCGGGATTTCCCGCCGCCGCAATTGATGCATTGGGCGGAGCGCAAGCATCGCTGGCTTTGTCTGCAAGGAATTGATGCGGCCGCGCCAGCCTGATCACGACCATGCCTTGATGGGCTCCTCGGCGTAGCGCGGGGAGTACTCCTTGCCATGCGAGTGCTGCTTCACTTCCTCGCCGCCGCGTCAGGCCCAACCGCCCCGGATTGGATGAACCGTCGGCGGGATCTCCCACAGTTTCTCTGCAGCGCGCCAGACCACCAGGCCATGGTCGACCACGGCCTGAATCACTTTGAGCCGATCGAGTTCGCGCATCGTCATCGTGAGGGTCTCTGGCTTGCGCATCGCGGCCTCCGGTCTCGGACAGACGGAAAGTCGCCAGCATGACAGCCCGGGCAAGGAGGTACGACATGTCTATTTGGCCCAGGTACGACAATTCTATTTAGCCCTGACAGATTTCATTCGCATAATGTATCTTATGTTAAATAATAGATAGCCACCACCTCGCGATCCGCCCAGCGCCCCCAACGCTGCTTGGCCAAAACGCAAGCCCCCAATCGAACGCCTTCCGTGCGCCAGCCCACATTGCCTCTCTGATTGCCACCCTAAGCTAGAAAAGTCCGTTGCGAATGTCTTTGCGCATTCCACCGCGAGCTTCGCTGCGCGGAACTCCCGCATCCCATGGCAACGCTGTCACCGCAGGAGGTGATGCAAATGCGTCGACTCACCATCTTCCGCAAAACCGTGTGGGCGTCAGTGGTTGGCTTGTCGCTGGTGGCGCTGCCGATTCACGCAGCCCCGCCCAGCTTTGATAATGACGCCTGCATCAACCCCTCCGCCGAGGCCCGGCTCAAGCAGCGGGAAACCGCTGTGCTCGGCCCCGGCCATGCGGAGGCGCATGCCCGGGCGCGCGCCAAGCAGTGCCGCGTGGCAAGAGGCCTGGAGAAAGCGCCCGAGCCGGATGAACAGGTCCTTGCGGCCGCCAGAGCCCAGGCGACCAACACGGCCGGCCAATGGAGCGCACCGTTCGTGATTCCCGTGGTCGGCATTACCGCGGTATTGCTGCACACCGGCAAGGTGCTGTTCTGGTCGTATGAGCCGACGCAATACCATAATCCGGCAGCGTCGAACACCGGCGTCGCCTATGTGTGGGATCCCGCGACACGCACGGGGTATCCCATAACGCCGCCTGAGAATATCTGGTGTGCCGGCCAGACGATATTGAGCGACGGCAGGGTTTTCATTGCGGGTGGCAATCTGCGCTACCCCGACCCGAATGCGCCGGAAGGCCAGCAGAACTTCCAGGGCGCGCTGAGCAGCTATACCTTCAATCCGCTCAGCGAGAGCTGGACCACCCAGCCAAATATGTCGGTCGGCCGCTGGTATCCGACGGTGACCAAGCTGGCAGACAACCGGGTAGTTATCACCAGTGGCCTCGACGAAACGGGATCCGGAAATACCACGTCGGTGGTTGAGTTGTTCACCCCGGCCGCGGGCATGGACAGCGTTGGCACGATGAGCACGGTTGCGTTCCACCACCCGTCCGGCATGTACCCTTTCCAATACCTGCTGGGTTCGGGCCAGATGATGCAGGCGGGGCCGGCCTTCTTCAATACGGTGCTGCTGGCGCCCGGCACCTGGTCATGGAGCAGCATTCCGAACATGCTGAGCTCGCACTATGAGTACGCCAACGGCGTTATCTATACCGATGCCTCCGTCACGCCCGTCAAGCAGGCCGTGATGATCGCGGGCGGCGCCGAAGGCGACAGCGCGTTCCGCAACAACGAATGGTTCGATGTCGGCAACCCCAACGCCGGGTGGCGACAATTTCCGCAATGGCTGCAGCCTCGCCATAATGCCAATACCGTGATCCTGCCGGATGGCACGCTGTTTACGGTGGGTGGCAATGCGGCCAGCAACGGTTATGACAACCCGCATTTTGACAGCGAGCTTTACAACAAGCCCGCCGGCGATCCGACCGGGACCTGGGTTCCGATGAGCCCGAACACCATCCAGGCGGGCTACCACTCCAGTGCCATTCTGTTGCCGGACGCCACCGTCTTGCTGTCGCAGGACGACATGAATCCCCTGGCCGCCAGTACGCACCAGGCACAGGTATATTCGCCACCGTACCTGTTCAAGGGCGCGCGACCAAATATCACCAGCGCACCGGGTACATTGGGCCTGGGACAAACCTTTACCGTTGGCTCCAGCACGCCCAATGTTTCGAGCGTTGCGCTGGTGGCGCCGGGGGCCGTGACGCACGGCAACGACATGCACCAGCGCTATATCAAATTGCGCCATACCAAACAGGGGGCCAAGAACCTGCGCGTCACCCTGCCCGCCTCCAGCTCGCTGGTGCCGCCCGGTTATTACATGCTGTTTATCATCGACTCGCAAGGCGTCCCTTCCGTCGCCAAATTCGTCCGGGTTTCCTGAGGCAGGAGGTCGCACGACATGACGGCATGATTGTTGCAAGGCCGGGTATGGTTGTCCGTTCAGGAGACAGTCATGCCATTCGATGCACCCCAGCCCGGCCGCCTTGGGCGCCATGCCAGATCCGCGCTTGCGGCGGCATTGCTTTGCCTGACAACCGGCCTTTACGCTGCGCCGCCCGCCGGCGACGTGGACTTCATGAACAAGGCCGCACAGGCGGGCCAGATGGAGATCGATGCCAGCAAGCTGGCCGAGACCAAGGCCACCAGCGCCACGGTCAAGCGTTTTGCCGGCCAGATGCTGCAGGATCACCGCGCCGCGGCGGAAGATCTCAAGCGGCTGGCCAACGCCAAGGGCGTGCAATTGCCGACCACCCCAAGTCCCGCTGACCAGAAGAAGCTGGAAGCCATGGGCGCACTGCAAGGCGCCAGCTTCGACAAGCAGTACGCCGACGAAGTCGGGGTCAAGGCGCATAACGATGCGGTGGCACTGTTCCGCAAGGCCGCAAGCGACGCCCGCGACAGCGATGTACGCGATTTCGCAAAGAAGACCTTGCCGACGCTCGAGCACCATCTGGAATCGGCCAGGAAAATGGCCTCGGAGGTATCGCGATAGCTGGCCGCAATGCCGGTCAGTTGAAGAGACGCCCCTTCCCTTCGCACCGCCGCTCCGTATGGTGTGGCGACTCGCGGCTGACCGTGCCTGCGGCAAGGCGCCTGACGTGAGGGGGAGACAATATCGTGTGTACCAATTTCGCCGCAGTGACCGGCCCGGTGCTGCGCGATGTTTTCGGGGCCGAGCCGCCACCTGCAACCTGGAAGCCGGAAATATGGCCCGGCGACGCCGCGCCCATCGTCCGTGCGGATGCCGGCGGCCGCGAGTGTTTGCTGGCTACCTTCGGACTGGTGCCGCGCTCGCGCCATGTCCACGGCGCCCGGGATTTTGAAACCATGAACGTCCGCGCCGAGAGCGTTGGCGACCGGCGAGGTTCGTGCAGTGCGTGGCACCGCACCCAGTTGTGCCTGGTGCCGGCGATGGCTATCTACGAGCCCTGCTACGTTGCCGACCAAGGCTGGGTCCGCTACCGGATCTGGCTACCGGACGAGCCGGCCCTCGGCATTGCAGGTCTGTGGAGGCAATGGCCGGACAGATCCTATTCCTTCGCCATGTTCACGGTCAGTGCGCCCGGCCATGCGGTGATGAAGCGCATGCACGCCCCCGGCAAGGAAAAAAGGTCCGTCGTGATGATTCCGCACGCACAGTGGGGTGCATGGCTTGCCTGCCGGGATCCGGAACTGGCGCGACGCTTCAGGGCGCTCTACCCGGCCGAGAGCATGATGGCGGTGCCGGACCCGCTGCCGCCCCGCTCCCCCGAAAACTCGGGCAACGGGATGGGCGCGCTTTCGCTATAGGCCGCGCTGTCGCCTACGCAAAGCGGTCATGCAGGATCGAAGCGCTCAACTGGCGCTTCTTCCAGTACATATGGTCGATGCGCTGCTGCAGCTTGCCCAGCACCGCGGGATCGAGGCTGCCGAAAGTCAACAGCACGGCCGGGTGCGTGCCATCGCCGTCCTCGTGCTCCAGGCTGTCGAACGGCGGAAAACCGTATTTTTCCAGGAACGCCTGGATCTCCTCGTCAGAGGTCTCGGGTTCGATATTGCTGAGCAGCAGGCGGCTCATTATCTCTCTCCCTGGGGCAAGGGGTGACGACGGCAACCGTGACGGCAGGCGCCTATTTTGAGGTTAGCATTTCGGCACCGACCCTGCACCCCGT
>CBHWEO010000269.1:0-7425 GCA_966112955.1 uncultured Duganella sp.
ACCGATTGGACAATTTTTTCTGCAAGGAAAAAACTGTCCAATCGGTTCCTGACCCCGGGGGTACAAAAGTTGCTTTGTGGTTTATGGTTTGGCGAGTTCGGCTTCGACGGCGGCGCGGCTCTTGGCGTCCAGGGTTTGCAGGGCGCGCTCGAGCTTGGCGGGCGGGATGCCGGCGGGCTTGCTGAACAGGGCCTGGCCGAGCAGCACCAGGACGGCCGTCAGCACGGCGACCCCGGCAGCGGCGCCCAGCAGGCGCAGTTCGCGCCGCGAGAACGGTTCGTGCGAGGTGGGGATGGGGCGGGCGCCGGGCGGGGCGACATAGGCGGTGCCGGCACTGGCTGTCGCGGCTGCGGCCGGTGCATGCGCGCCATCCAGCTTGGCCAGGTGGCGCTCCACCGCTTCCTCCAGCACGGCTTCGTTCAGCGCCACCAGCGCAAAGATCGGGTCGTCGACGTCGACCTTGATGCCGGTCTTTTCGAACACGTGCAGGCGCAGCTTGTGTGGGTCGAGGGCCATTACCAGTTCACCAGGTCGAGTTGTTCGAACAGGTCGCGGAACACGACCTTGATGCGCTGCTTTTCCATCACGTTGAACTTGTCGCTGGCCTTCACTTCGTCGATGGTCAGGCGGCCGGTGTTCATCTTCTTGACGTCGGCGCCGAAGGTGTCGGCGTTGCGCGCGCTCAGCACCACGCGGCCGCGCACGCGCTGCGCATTGTCGGCATAGGTCTGCGATTCGAGGAAGGATTTGCCGGACGCCGATTGCAGCAGCCCGAAATGCTCGTTCTCCCACAGCACCAGCGGCACCTGGGTCGACTTGGCCGTGGTGACGAAGCCCATCGCGGTATCGTGCAGTGTGTCCCCGCCGCCCACGATGGTGTGGATGTACACCTTGCGGCCCGATTCCTCCAGCAGGTTGAAGCAGTCATTCTCGATCAGGTAGGCCATCAGCGGCGAGAAGGTGTTGGCGCCATTGTCGATCACGCAGTTGCCGTCTTGTTCCAGGATGTCGATCATCAGCGCGTCGAAGCGCTTGGGGTCGATGGTGCGCGATTCGGTCATCACCGGCACATGCTTCACGTCCAGCGCCTTGTAGCGCGAGAAGGTGGTGTTTTCCTGGTCGGTGTCGTAGCAGCGCAGCGGGGTGTCGCTCTTGGCCTTCAGCCATTGCGCGAGGATGGTCGATACATACGTCTTGCCGATACCGCCCTTGCCCTGCAGGACGAAGTGAACCGTGTTTTGCATTGATGCTCCTGTTGTCAGTGGCAGCTGGCCGCGCCGCTGTCGCGCGCCTCCTGCTGCGGGTGATCCGGCTCGGCCTTCGATTCGACCGGCAGGAATTCCCATTCGTAGCTGTTTTCCTTCAGTACCAGTTTCAGCACACCGGTGCGCCAGTTGATGCGCGCTTCGCTCTGGTCCTGGATCCAGAGGAAGGGCGTGAGGTAAGCGCCGCCCGTGCCGGCCACGAATTGCCGCACGCCGCGCGCGGCATCCGGCCGCCCGTCGGCATCCATCGGCGCCAGGCGCTCGTAATCGTGGTCATGCCCGGACAGCACCAGTTCGACGCCGGCCGCGTACAAGGCGCGCCATACGTCCTGCATCTTCTTCGTCGGGGTGTGCCCGCCAGAACTATACATGGGCGCGTGCCAGTAGGCGAGGGTGCAGCGCGCCGGGTTGGCCGCCAGGTCGTCTTTGAGCCACAGCAGCTGGCGCTGGTGGTCGGCGGTATTCAGGTGGCTGTTGAGGGAAATGAAGTGCCAGCCGCCCTTGTCGAAACTGTAATAGCCGCGGCCGCGCGGCCCGGCCAGCTCGCCGAAGTAGCCGTAATAGCCGTCCGCCTTGCCGGTGGTGTATTCGTGGTTGCCGGGCGTGGGGCGGGTGCGGGCCTTGAATTGGCCCCAGGTGGGGGCGTAGCAGTCGCTGAATTCCGCCGGCTTGCCATCCGGGTA
The DNA here is from genome assembly GCA_966112955.1 of uncultured Duganella sp. Classification (GTDB taxonomy): domain Bacteria; phylum Pseudomonadota; class Gammaproteobacteria; order Burkholderiales; family Burkholderiaceae_D; genus Rugamonas. The sequence goes on from CBHWEO010000269.1 coordinate 1,949, forward strand.
GGTGTGGTCGCCGAGGGTGAGCACCAGGGCGTCAGGGTCGCCGCGGGCGATGAGGGCGGCGGTTTCGGCGGCGCCGGCGTAGGCGGCGCGGCTGTAGCGGCAGTCGGCGATGTCGCCGGCGGCATAGACCACCAGCGGCCGCGTGGCCGGCGCGGCGGCGCAGGGAGCGGCGCAGGCGGCCAACGCCAGCCAAGGTAGAATGCGTCTTTTCATTGGCACCATTTGAACAGGCATGCGAGTTTCACCATCCAGCGAGCAGGAAGCGATCCTGAAGTCCCGCGCCCAGACCTTGATGATCGAGGCCCGCGCCGGGACTGGCAAGACTACCACGCTGGCCATGCTGGCGGCACGGGAACCGGGCATTGTGCTGGGCCTGTGCTTTTCCGAGGGGGCGCGCCAGCGCTTTTACGAGAAGCTGGCGCAGGAATGCCCCGGCCGCAAGGTGCAGGTGCTGACAGTGGAAGCGTTGGCCCGTTCGCAGCTGACCCGCATCGCGGAACACGGCAACTGGCTGGACTTGCCCGAGCGCTGGTCCAGCCTGGAGCAGATGCGCCCCATGCTGGTGGCCGCTGCCAATGCAGTGTGGCAGCGTTATGAGGGCCGCTACACGGAATTCGACTTCGATTTCGAGCGCAGCACGCAGCGTGTGGAAATGATGCTGCAGCTGCTGGCGCAGATGAAGGCCACGCTGGCCACGCTGCGCTTCGAGGATGAGGCCTTCGATGACTTCACCTTCGACGAGCTGTGCCACCAGTTCCAGCTGGAAGACCGCGAGATCGTGGAAATCTTCCATGAATTCGAGCGCCGCCGCCAGCCGCAGGCCGGCCATATCCTGTGGCAGGCGCCGGTCGATTACGCCACCGACCTGGTATCGATCCTGCGCCGCTTCCCGGAGGCGGTGCACGACATGCCGCAGGCCGAGCTGCTGCTGGTGGACGAATGGCACGATGTGAACGCGGCCGAATTCGAGCTGCTGCAACTGTTCCGCCGCAACGCGCGGCTGGTGGTGGTGGGCGACCGCCACCAGGTGATCAACGCCGAGCGCGGCGCCGACCCGCGCTTTTCCGGCGGCGGCTTCGAGCTGGCCTTCCCCGGCGCCGAGCGGCTGCCGCTGTCGCAGTCGCGCCGCTGCGGCGTGTCGCTGAAAAAGCTGCTGGAGCGCGCGCTGCCCAAATGCGGCTTCGAATCGCACCCCGACACCTATTCGGAAGTGCGGCACGCCGAATACGACCACACGGACCCGCAAGCCTGCGCCCGCGCCGTGGTGGAGAAGGCGCAGCAATTGGCGCTCGGCCCCGACCTGGCCATCATCCTGCGCGAAGTGGACCAGAGCGTGGAGATCGAGAACGCGCTGCTGGACGCCGGCCTGCCCTACCAGTGCGACGGCTTCGCGTCCTACCTGAAGCGCCCGGAAATCATGGCCCTGCGCGCCCTGCTGCACGTGGCCAGCGGCGACTACAGCACCCTGAAGGCCGACAAGGAAAGCTGCGAGTTGATGGTCGATGGCCTGCAAACCTACTTCGCGGTGTCGGGCGACCGCCGCGACTACGAGTCCAGCCACGGCATCTACGGTTCCGGTGACGCTTACCAGCAACAGAAGGACGCCGTGGTGCGCGACCCGGAAACGCTGGAATTCATGTTCAGCGGCCTGTTGTGCACCGCACAGCCCTACGACAACGGCGCCACCCGGCGCTGGAAGCAGCGCCTGGCCGACGTGCTGGCGCAAATGAAGGCGCAAGCGGCCAGCGCCAGCGCCGCGCAATTGCTGGAACTGGCCAGCACCGGCCTGGATCTGCCGGCCGCCACCCGCCGCACCTTCGTCAACCGCGCCCATGCCGACTCGGTGCTGCGCACCCTGGGGGCGTTCATGGATTTTGCGCGGCGCCAGGGCGACGCCAAGGCGCCGGCCTTCCTGGAAGAATTGCGCCGCCGCCAGGTCGCCACGCGCGGCAAGACGGCGCCACGCGGCGCGGCCGGCAAGGCGCTGGCGCTGGCCACCGTGCAGTCGGCCAAGGGCCGGGAATGGCAGCATGTGCTGCTGCCGTATATGGAGGAAGGCCAGTTCCCGCGCGCGACCCGCAACGGGGAGGAGTTCGCCGAGGAGCGGCGCTACCTGTACGTGGCGATCAGCCGCGCCATTGGCGGCCTGACGCTGTTCGAACCGGCCGCGGCGGAGCGCCGCAGCCGCCTGTTGGCCGTCAGTTGATAAAGCGCAGCAAGCCTTTCAGCGCGTGCTCGATGGTTTGCTGGCGCACCGCGTGGCGGTCGCCCTGGAACACCAGGCGTTCGGTGTGCACGGTATCGGCATTGGCCCAGCCGAAGCAGACGGTGCCGACCGGTTTGCCCGGCACGGCACCGGTGGGGCCGGCGATGCCGGTCACCGCGATCGCCACGTGGGCGTTGCTGGAGCCGATGGCGCCCTGCGCCATGGCGGCCGCCACTTCTTCGCTGACGGAGCCGAATTGCGCCATCATGGCGGCCGGCACGTCCAGCATTTCCGTCTTCGAGGCGTTCGAATAGCAGACGAAGCCGCAGTCGAACCAGCCGGTGGAGCCGGCAATTTCCGTGATCGCCGTCGAAATGCCGCCGCCCGTGCACGATTCCGCGGTTGCCAACAGCAAGCCTTTGTCCTGCAGGGCCTTACCCACCTGGGCGGCCAGTTCGTTGATGTCTGTACTCACTTGTGGCTCCTTTTGCAAACAAAAGCGGTTGACCCCATTCTAGCGCGCAGCTGTGCGGATTGACCACGCTGCAGCGCAATAATGTGGCATCACAACTAAGATGCAAGCCGGGGAAGGCTGTTGTGGTGCGAGAAATCAATTAATGCGCCACAGTTTCGGTCTCAGCGATAGAATTGCGCAAATACCCTGTTCGCGAGGCAAGGTGGTGAGGACTCTCCAAGGAAGACGTCCCGTTTTTTGGCTGGCGCTGCTTTTGGCCGCGCTGTGGCCGCTGCTTGTCCACGCCCAATCCAACGCCACCCTGGAGCGCCAGGTCAAGGCTGCCTACCTGTACAAGTTCGCCGGCTTTGTCGAATGGCCGGAGGGCAGTTTCGCGCGTCCCGACAGCCCGGTGGTGATCGGGGTGGCCGGCGCCGATGCGCTGGCCGAGCAGCTGGAACAGATGGTGGCCGGGCACACCGCCAATGGCCGGCCGCTGCAGGTGCGGCGCATCAAGCGCGGCGACAACCTGGCGGGCCTGCACATCCTGTTCATTGCAGGGCAGGACAAGGGACTGGCGCAGGAACTGCTGGCCGCCAGCCGCGGCCAGCCGGTGCTGACCGTGACCGATGCCGACGAAACCTTCGGCCTGGGCAGCATGATCAACTTCGTCATCGCCGACGAAAGGCTGCGCTTTGAAGTCTCCCTCAAACATGCGATCGCGGCACGCCTGAAAATCAGTGCGCGCATGCTGTCGGCTGCCTACCGCGTGCAGCAGGTGGCGGGATGAATGCGCGCCGCCGCTCGCTGCCGCAAAAGCTGCTCGGCGTGGTGATGCTGGTCACGCTGGCGGCGCTGCTGGTGTCGCTCGGCACCATCATCGCCTACGACTTGCGCGCCTACCACCAGTCGCTGACGGCCGACATGACCACCCAGGCCGAGCTGCTGGGGCATATGAGCGCCCCGGCGCTGACCTTTGACGACCCGCGCCTGGCCAAGGAAAACCTCGGCCTGCTGCGCCTGCGGCCCAAGGTCAATGCCGGCGCCATCTACAATGCGCGCGGCCAGCTGTTCGCGGCCTATGTGGCGCCGGGGCTGGACGTGAACGTACCGCGCGCACCGGCCGCCGAGGGCGTGGCGTTCGACAACGGCAAGATGACGCTGTTCCGCCGCATCCGCGACAACGGCGAGCTGCTGGGCACCGTCTACCTGCAGGCGGAATACGAAATCCTGGGGCGCTTCGGCGACTACATGATCATCTCCGTCATCGCCACCCTGCTGGCGATGGGCATCGCCTACCTGCTGATGCGGCCCTTGAACAGGGTGGTCACGCAGCCGGTGCTGGCGATTGCCGACGTGGCGCGCGAAGTGGTGGCCACGGGCGATTATTCGCGCCGCGCACCGGGCACCAGCAACGACGAAGTGGCCGACCTGGCCGCTGCCTTCAACAAGATGCTGAGCGAAATCGAGAGCCGCACGCGCGACCTGGAAACCTCCAACAGCGAAATCGCGCGCGAGGCGGAACAGCGCAGCAAGGCGCAGCAGGAAGTCATGCGCCTGAACGAGGAACTGGAGCAGCGGGTGCACGAACGCACGCTGCAGCTGGAGCAGGCCAACAGCGAGCTGGCCATGGCGATGGAGGAAGCCAAGAGCGCCAACCAGGCCAAGTCGGCCTTCCTGTCGTCCATGAGCCACGAATTGCGCACGCCGCTCAATGCCATCCTCGGCTTCGCGCAAATCCTCACCTCGGAAAAGCTGCCGTCGACGCTGGTGCAAAAGCGCGAATTCGCCAACCATATCCTGAAGTCCGGCCGCCACCTGCTCACGCTGATCAACGAAATCCTGGACCTGGCCAAAATCGAGTCGGGCGCGGTAGCGCTGTCACTGGAGCCGGTGGCGCTCAACGAGATCCTGCAGGAGTGCGAAAGCATGGTGGCGCCGTTGGCCGGCAACCGCGGCATCCGCCTGCTGTTCCCGGAAACCTGCGGCGCCCACGTGACGGCCGACCGCACGCGCCTGAAGCAGATCCTGCTCAACCTGCTGTCCAACGCCATCAAGTACAACCGCGACGGCGGCGCCGTGGTGGTCGACTGCAGCCCGAGCGGGCCGCAGATGGTGCGCGTCTCGGTGCAGGATACCGGCATGGGCCTCAAGCCCGAACAGATCAAGCAGTTGTTCCAGCCCTTCAACCGCCTGGGCCAGGAGAGCGGGGCGGAAGAGGGCACCGGCATCGGCCTGGTGGTGACCAAGCGCCTGGTGGAACTGATGGGCGGCACCATCGGCGTCACCAGCAGCCAGGGCGTGGGCAGCATGTTCTGGATCGAGCTGCAATCGACCGAGCCGGTGCCGTCGCGGGTCGACCCCAATGCGGAACGGCCGGGCGAGCATCACCGCCACGCGGAAGGCGAACCGGCCACCGTGCTGTACGTGGAAGACAATCCGGCCAACCTCAAGCTCGTGGAGGAAATCATCAGCTTCCGCCCCGACCTGAAGCTGATTTCGGCGCCGGACGGCCACCTCGGCATCGAACTGGCGCGCGCCCACCAGCCGGACATCATCCTGATGGACATCAACCTGCCCGGCCTGAACGGCATGGACGCCGTCAAGCTGCTGGCCAACGATCCGCGCACGGCCCATATTCCTGTCATTGCCCTGACCGCCAACGCCATGCCGCGCGACGTGGAGAAAGGCCTGGCGGCAGGCTTCTTCCGCTACCTGATCAAGCCGATCAACATCGACGAGTTCACGGAAGCGATCAATAGCACCATGGCCTTCCTGGCACGCAGGGAGGAAGAAGGGAGTACGTCCAAGTGATCA
>CBHWEO010000270.1:0-7348 GCA_966112955.1 uncultured Duganella sp.
CCGGCATTGCCGCCGCCGGCGCCGTCGGCGTCGATGTAGGAGCCCGGTTCGCCGGCGAAGATCTTGTACTTCTCGGCGCGGTACTCGGCGCCGAACGCCACGTTCAGGCCATCGCCCACCAGGCCGTCGAAGTAGCGGTTCATGTCGAAGTTGGTGGTCGACTGCTGGAAGGAGAAGCCGCCCGCGTCGAAGTGGTCGGGGCTGATGCCTTTGCCGCCCTTGATCAGGTCGAGGTTGGCAATCGAGGCGTTCAGGGTGTTGCTGATGTTGTACTTCAGGCGGTTGTAGCCGTAGGTCTGCGAGATGTCGGCATTCCATTCGCCGGCCTTCCACTTGAAGCCGAGGATGCCGTAGCGGTCATCCAGGTCGCCGTTGATGAAGGGCACGAAGCCGTTCGGGTACATGGCGGCGGAGTTGCGCGATGGGATGTCGTCGGTGCCGTTGCGCGCCCAGGCGCCGCTGGAGGCGTCGCGCTGCTGGACGCCGCCGGTGAAGTAGACGCGGCCCGGGCCGGCCGGGATCTCGCCGTTCACGTAGACGGTCTTGTTCTCGGACTTGGAGTCGCCGATGGTGCGCGGGTTGCCCGGTTCGGCGCGGTTGGAGCGGCCGCGGTCCAGGTATTCGCCGGTGATGCCGACCGTGCCGCCGGCCACCGCGAAGCCGCAGTAGGCCGAGGCCAGCCAGTTCTTGCCGTCGCCGGCGCCATACTGGCCGTAGCCGACCGCCGATTCGCAGCCCACGTTCTTTTTCAGGCCGATGTCCATCACGCCGGCAATGGCGTCGGAACCGTATTGGGCGGCTGCGCCGTCGCGCAGCACTTGCACATCCTTGATGGCCATGACGGGGATGGCGTTCATGTCGGTGCCGGTGGCGCCGCGGTTGCGTGCGCCGAAGATGTTGACCAGGGAGGAGGTGTGGCGGCGCTTGCCGTTCACCAGCACCAGGGTCTGGTCGGAGCTCAGGCCGCGCAGGGCGGCGGAATCGACCAGGTCGGCACCGTCGGCGCCGGTCTGGCGGGTCGAGTTGAACGAGGGCGAAATGAAGGTCAGGGTTTGCGCCAGGTCGAACTGGGCGCCTTGTTCGGCGGCCTTGCTCAGGGGGATGACGTCGATCGGGGCGACGGTGTCGGTGGTCGAGCTGGTGGCGCGGCGGGAACCGACCACGTTCACTACGGTCATGTCGCCGGCAGCGGCTTGGGTTTGGGCTGCCACAGGCAGGGCGGACAGGGCGCCCGCGCCGTACAACGCGGACAGGATGGCTTTATGCAGGATCGAATGACGGGCCAATTTCTTTGCTCCTTGGAAAAATTGCCTGATATTCTATCCGAAGTACATTTATACAGTGTTCACTGGTGAGTATTCTCCGGCGGGGCGGGGCGCCGTGGTTTCCTGAACTTTATGACGAGGCTAAGCAGGATTCCCAGGGTGCCAATCGTTTCCAGGATCGCATCAAGCATGGCCGTCCTCACTGTGGTCCGTAGGTTTTGATGAAAAATGCCAGCGTGATGCCGGATGTTGCCAACAAAGTGAAGGCGCGCACCAGGCCAGCCGGCGTGCGCAGTCCCATGCGTGCGCCGCCGTAGCCGCCGATCACGGCGCCTGCCAGCATGGCCAGGGTTTCGGGCCAATGCACCGCGCCGGCCAGGATGAAAGCCAGCACGGCAACGGTGTTGGCTGCGCTGACCATCAGGGTGCGTGGCGCGTTCAGGCTTTTCAGCTCGCGGCTGTCAATCAGTCCCCACATGGCCATCATCATGATGCCGACCGCGCCGCCAAAATAGCCGCCGTACATGCCGAGGGCGAACTGGATGGCCAGCACGGCGCCGGCGTGGATCCGCCAGCGGGCGCGCAGCGCTTCCCCGGCCATGCGGCCGAAGGCCAGCGCGAGCAAGGCAAGCAGCAATAGCCAAGGCAGCACAAAGGTGAATGCTGCCGGCGAGGTCCGGAGCAGCATTAACGCTCCGGCCAGGCCTCCGCACAGCGTGGCGGCCAGCAGCGCACGCAGCGGCACGCCGCCGACAGGCTGCAATCCGCCGCGATAGGCCCAGGCGCTGGCCAGTCCGCCCGGGAACAGGGCTACCGTGCTTGAAGCATTCGCCTGAACCGGAGGCACGCCGGCGGCGATCAGGGCGGGCAGCGTGACGAAGGAGCCGCCTCCCGCCAGTGCGTTCATCGCGCCGGCCAGCAATCCCGCGGCAAATGTCAAAGGCATCGCATCCATGCAGACGATGTTAGTTGGCGGGCGGCGCGGCCGCAATCTGGCAATTCCGGTGCTAGACTTCGGATATTCCGAAACCTGCCGAGCCAGCCCATGCGCTTCGACCTGACCGACCTGCGGCTTTTCCTCTCCGTCGTGGAAAACGGTAGCCTGACCCGGGGAGCCCGTGCCATGCACCTGGCATTGGCCTCGGCCAGCGAGCGCATTGCGGGGATGGAAGAAGCGCTGGGTGCGCCCCTGCTGGAGCGGAACCGCCGCGGCGTGCTGCCCACGGCGGCAGGGGAAGCGCTGGTGCGGCATGCGCGCTCGATCCTGGAGCAGGTCGAGCAGATGCGCGGGGAGTTGCGGACCTACGCGACCGGGTTGAAAGGCCGCATCAGGCTTTTGTCGAATTCCGCAGCGCTGGCGGCGTTCCTGCCGCCGCAGCTGTGCCGCTTCCTGGCAGCGCAGCGCGACCTGTCGATCGACCTGGAAGAGCGCCCCAGCGTGGAGATCGTGCAGGCTTTGATGGACCGGCGCGCCGACCTGGGCATCATCGCCGACATCACGGATTTCAGCACCCTGCAGGCCCGCCTGATCGCCAGCGACCAACTGGTGGTGGTCGCCAGCCATGCGCACCGCGTGGCGCGGGAATCGACGGTGGCGTTTGCCGACATCCTCGGCGAACCTATTGTGGGCGTGGCGGACGCCGCGCTCGAGACCCACCTGGCGGAGCGCGCCTCGCGCCTGGGACGGCAGCTGGATTACCGCATCCAGCTGCGCAACGTCGACAACGTGGCGATGCACGTCGAAGCCGGCGTCGGCATCTCGATCCTGTCCGGCGCGCTGGCCCAGACCCTGCGCCGCGACCTTGCCATTGTGCCGCTATCCGAACCATGGGCCACGCGCCGCCTCTACCTCTGCGCCCGCGACTTCTCCACCCTGACTCCGCACGCCAACCTGTTTGCCCAGCAACTGCTGCAGCATGCCACATAGCCGTTACTCAAATCTGTTCCTGCTCAAACGTATTCCGCCGCGCCGCCGACCAGGACCTGGTCGCCGGCCAGCTGGGTGCGCAGGAGGCAGGGCTGCCCGAGGTGGGCGCCCTGGTACAAGGCAAGGGAGTGGCCGAGGTGCACGGTGAGGGCGCCGGCAGCGACGCCGGTCGCGCTGTCTTCCAGTGCGGGATCGAGATGGTTGAAGTTGCGCCCTTCGAATCCTCCGTCAGGGCGGCGGCACCAGGCGTAGATGCCACTCACACCGTTGGCCTTGCTCCAGCCCGCGATCGCCGCGAGGTCGGGCCGCAAGGCGCACAGGGTCGCGCTATCGGCGACTTCCACCAGCAGCTTGGGGCTGCCGACCGAGGCGATGGCGGGTGCTGAGGCAAACACCAGGCCCGGCGCGGCAAGCAGTCGTTCGGCCAGGTCGGCCGGCGGCACGGCAGTCGGCACCGGTTGCCGTGCCAGGCTGGCAAACACGGTCCCGGTGCTGCGCGTCAGCACCAGCTCCTGCCCGCGCATGGCAGTGCGCACGGCCAGCGGGCCACGCGAATCGGCCAGCAGCACGCGCGCCGCAGCCAGGGTGGCGTGCAGGCAGAGGGGAGAGCGCGCATGCGGATAAAAGTAGTCGAGCGTCCACACGGCGCCCTCGCTGCCGGCATCGGCAAACACGCAGGCGCTCCGGTTGGCCGAGGTGGCGAACGCTTGCCGTTCGTCGGCCTTGGATGGCCCGCCAAGAATGACCAGTGCGGTATTTCCTTCGCCCGGCCGGGTGCCAAAGCATTTCAATTCGTAAATAGCCATCGGCGCAGGATACAACAGTGCGGCGAACAGGGTGGCGCGGGGCTTGGCGGCGGTGTAAAATACTGTATGGACATACAGTCATCGCGTGCCGGGCTGCCCGCCTATGCGGAGCTGTTTTGCCTGACAAATTTTTCATTTTTGCAAGGCGCCTCCCACTCGGAAGAGCTGGTGGAGCGCGCGATCAAGCTCGGCTATAAAGCACTGGCCATCACGGACGAATGCTCGCTGGCCGGCGTGGTGCGCGCGCACGCAACGGCCAAGGAAAGCGGCCTGCAATTGCTGATTGGCGCCCATTTCCACCTCACGCATGACGACGGCAGCCCGGCGCTTTCGCTGCTGGCGCTGGCCACCAACCGCAATGGCTACGGCAACCTGTCGGAAATGATCACCCTCGGTCGCATGCGCGCCGACAAGGGCAGCTACCAGCTGCATCCCGACGACTTCGCCAACCCGCCGCCCGAGCGCGCACATTTGCGCGGCCTGCCGGACTGCCTGCTGCTCCTGCTGCCAGGCTACCCGGCAGCGGTCGACCAGCTGCACCGGCAAGCGGCCTGGATGGCGTCAACCTTCGGCGGCGAGCGCAGCTGGATCGGCCTGACGCTGCTGGGCCGCGCCTTCGATGAAGCCCACGACGCCGCCATCGAGGAGGTGGCCGTGCAGCACGGCCTGCGTGTGGTCGCGGCCGGCCACGTGTGCATGCACGTGCGTTCGCGCAAGCCGCTGCACGACACGCTGACGGCAGTGCGGCTCGGCAAGCCGGTCAGCGAATGCGGTTACGAACTGGCGCAGAACGCCGAGCAGCATTTGCGCTCGCGCTTGCGGTTGGCGAACGTGTATCCGGCGCCGGCGCTGGAGGAAACCGTGCGCATCGCCGAGCGCTGCACCTTCTCGCTGGAAGAATTGCGCTACGAATACCCGCACGAGCTGATCCCGCCGGGCCATACGCCGGCCAGCTTCCTGCGGCAGGAGACCTATATTGGCGCGCACGGCCGATACCCGGGCGGGATACCGGCCAATGTCCAGAAGCAGATCGAGGAAGAGCTGGCGCTGGCGGCGCAACTGAAGTACGAATACTTTTTCCTGACCGTCTACGACATTGTTGCTTACGCCCGATCGCAAAGGATCTTGTGCCAGGGCCGCGGTTCGGCGGCCAACTCCGCCGTTTGTTACTGCCTCGGCATCACGGAAGTCGATCCGGCGCTGGGCAATAGCGTGGTGGGGCGCTTCATGTCACTCGAGCGCAATGAGCCACCCGATATCGACGTGGATTTCGAGCACCAGCGGCGCGAGGAAGTCATCCAGTACATTTACCGCAAATACGGACGCCATCGTACCGCGCTGGCCGCGACCGTCATCTGCTACCGCACCAAGAGCGCGCTGCGCGACAGCGGCAAGGCGCTCGGCGTGGACCTGGAAATCGTGGAAAAGGTGGCAAAGTCCCACCGCTGGTTCGACCGGAAAAGCGAATTGATGGAGCGCTTTGCCGAATGCGGGCTGGACCCCGAGTCGGCCATTGCGCACCAGTGGGCGCATCTGGCGCTGCAAATGCTGGGTTTCCCGCGCCACTTGTCGCAGCATGTGGGCGGCTTTGTCATTTCGCAGGACAAGCTGTCGCGCCTGGTACCCATCGAGAACGCGGCAATGGAAGACCGCAGCGTCATCCAATGGGACAAGGATGACCTGGAAGAGCTTGGACTGTTGAAAGTGGACGTGCTGGCGCTGGGCATGCTGTCGGCACTGCGCCGCGCGTTCGACCTGGTCAGCGCACGCCGCGGCGAAGTGTTCAGCATGCAGGACGTGCCGCGCGAAGACCGCGCCACCTACGACATGATCTGCCAGGCCGACACCATCGGCGTGTTCCAGATTGAGTCGCGGGCGCAAATGAGCATGCTGCCGCGCCTGAAGCCGCAAGTGTTTTACGACCTGGTGATCGAGGTAGCCATCGTGCGGCCGGGCCCTATCCAGGGCGGCATGGTCCATCCCTATTTGCAGCGGCGGATGGGCAAGGCGAAAGTCGACTATCCCGAGGGCCTGGAAAAAGCCTTAGGGCGTACGCTGGGCGTTCCGATCTTCCAGGAGCAGGTGATGCAGGTGGTGATCGACGCTGCCGGCTTCACGCCAGGGGAGGCGGACCAGCTGCGGCGCTCGATGGCAGCCTGGAAGCGCAAGGGCGGGCTGGAGAAGTACCAGACCCGTATCGTGTCGGGCATGGTGGAGCGCGGCTACGACGAAGCCTTTGCGCAGCAGATCTGCCTGCAGATCCAGGGCTTTGGCGAATATGGCTTCCCCGAGTCGCATGCTGCCAGTTTTGCGTGGCTGACCTATGTGAGTTCCTGGATCAAATGCCACGAGCCGGCGGCCTTCCTGTGCGCACTGTTGAACAGCCAGCCGATGGGCTTCTATTCGCCTTCGCAACTGGTACAGGATGCCAAGCGGCATGGCATCGAAGTGCGGCCGGTCGATATCATTTGCAGTGGCTGGGAATCGTCGCTGGAAGAACGCGACGGAGGGGACCAGCCGGCGGTGCGGCTCGGCATGGCGCTGTTGCGCGGCATGCGTGCCGAAGCGGCGCAGCGGATCGAAGAGACGCGGGCGATCCGGCCATTCGCCAGCGTGGCCGACCTGGCGCGGCGCGCCGACCTGGATCGCCACGATTTGCAGGTCCTGGCAGGCGGCAATGCCTTGCGTTCGCTGGCCGGTAACCGGCGCCAGGCGCTGTGGAACGCGGCCGGTGCCGTGCCGGACAAGGACTTGCTGCGCCCGACCGAGGTGGAGGAAGAGGTTCCGCAACTGGTGCCGCCCACGGAAGGCGAGGAAATCCTCGGCGACTACCGCGCACAGGGCTTGACGCTGGGCCGCCACCCACTGGCGCTGCTGCGCCCCGCGCTATTGGCCAAACGCTTCCTGCCGGCCGAGGTGCTGAATACCTTCAGCAACAACCAATTGGCGCGCGGCGCGGGCATCGTCACCGGCCGCCAGCGGCCCGGCACGGCAAAGGGGGTGCTGTTCGTCACGATCGAAGACGAAACCGGCTACGTCAACGTGATCGTCTGGCCCGACCTGGTGGAGCAATACCGGCGCGAAGTGCTGGGATCATCGTTGCTCGGGGTGTATGGCGTGTGGCAGCAGGAGGGCATCGTGCGCCACCTGGTCGCCCGCCGGCTGGTCGACCTGTCCCACCTGCTCGGACGCCTCCCCACCACCAGCCGCGATTTCCAGTGAAGATTGTGGAACACCGTCGCGAGGCATTTTCCCTACGAGGCCGGATAGAATGGCAGCATGAGCGAACCATTCTACTTACGGCCGGGGACAGTCGATGATGCGCGCGCGATCAGTGCGCTGATCCTGTC
>CBHWEO010000271.1:0-7231 GCA_966112955.1 uncultured Duganella sp.
TGATCAGGCCCGCGTTCAGGTCGGCGTCGATCGCCATCTGCTTGCCGGGCAGCGCGTCCAGGGTGAAGCGCGCCGACACTTCGGAGATACGCTCGGCGCCCTTGGTCACCACGGCGAAGTTGATGATCATCAGGATCACGAACACCACCATGCCGACCACGTAGTTGCCGCCGATGACCACCTGGCCGAAGGCTTCGATCACCTTACCGGCGGCGTCCGTGCCCTGGTGGCCGTGCAGCAGCACCACGCGGGTCGAGGCCACGTTCAGCGTCAGGCGCGCCAGCGTGGTGGCCAGGATCACCGTCGGGAACACCGAGAAGTCGAGCGGGCGCTTGGCGTTCACGCTGACCAGGATCACGATCAGCGCGAGCACGATATTGAAGGTGAACAGCACGTCCAGCAGGATCGGCGGCAATGGCAGGATGATCATCGCCAGGATCGCCAGCAGGAATGCCGGCGTGGCGAGTTTGTGGCGTCCTGCTTCTGCGAACAAGCCCTTCAGGAAATTCATGTCGTTGCTGCCTCACTCATGGATGTTGGAACCGGTACCTGCGCCGCGTCCAGCGGATTGGGCTGCGATGGCCGGCGTCCTTCGCGGAACGCCTTCAGCTGCAGCACGTAGTGCAGGACCATGGACACCGCCTGGTACAACTGCACGGGGATCTGCTGGTTGACCTGGCTCGTATTGTAAATGGCGCGCGCCAATGGCGGCAGGGACAGCACCTCGACGCCGTGCTCCTGCGCCAGGCGCTTGATGTACAGCGCCATTTCGTCGACGCCCTTGGCCAGCACGAACGGCGCCTCGGCGCGTTTCTCGTCGTACTTGAGCGCCACCGCATAGTGTTCCGGGTTGACGATCACCACGTCGGCGCCCGGCACGATCTTGCGCGCGGCCCGTTCGGCCAGCGCGCGCTGCAACTGGCGGATGCGCTGCCGCACTTCGGGCCGGCCTTCCTGCGTCTTGTATTCTTCTTTCAGCTCCTGCTTGGTCATCTTCTGCTGTTCGGCGAAGAAGTAAGCCTGGGCTGGCACGTCGATGATGGCGAAGATGATGAACACGGCCACCATCGCCATCACGCCATCGAGCATCAGGCTGGTGCCGGCGATCATGGCCTCGTTCAGGCCCAGGCCCTGCAGCCGGGTGTATTCGTTGACGGTGCTGGTACCCACGTGGACCAGCACCCAGCCCAGCACCGCCGCCTTGCCGATCGACACCAGCAGTTCGAAGCCGTGCTTCTTGGAGAACAGCCGCCCCAGGTTGGTCACCGGGTTGAAGCGCTCCAGCTTCGGCTCGAGGTTCTTGGTGCTCATCACCCAGCCGCCCGGCACCATGGCGCCCAGCACGATGAACAGCGGCACCACAAACAGCGGCACCACCATCTTCACCAGCAGCAGCGCGGAGCTGAGCCAGACGGTGCTCATCACGTTGTCGAGCGCGCCCTCGCCTTCCAGCGGCGCAAAGGCCTGGTGGAAGATTTCGCGGAACTCCAGCAGGTAGGACGGCAGCATGTAGATGAAGATCTTCAGCGACACCAGGATGCCGATGGCCGTCGCCAGGTCGCGCGAGCGCACCACCTGGCCTTCCTGGCGCGACTTGCGCAGCTTCTGCGCTGAAGCCTTCTCTGACTTGTCGCCGCTGTCGTCAGCCATGGGGCACCATCTGTTGCTGGATCATGTCGAGCACGCGCGTCGACATGCGGATGTAATGCTGCGGGATGAAGCGCACCACCTGGCCCAGCATCAGCAGGCCGAAGATGGTGATCACCGAAAAGCCCAGCGCGAACAGGTTCAGCGTGGGCGCCACGCGGTTCAGGAAACCGAAGCCGATCTGCACCACCAGCGCGGAAAACACCACCGGGATCGCCAGCAGCATGGCGGCCGAGAAGATCCAGGCCACGTTCCAGGCCACCGTCTGCAGCAGCAGCGTGGAATAGCCGCCGCCCAGCGGCCAAGCCTTGAAGCTCTGCCCGATCACGCCGGCCAGCACCAGGTGGCCGTCGATGGAAAAGAAGATCACGATGGCCAGCATGGCCAGCAGGGCCGACACCACGTCGGACGAGGTGCCGTTCAGCGGGTCGTTCATGACCGCCATCGAAAAACCGACCTGGCTCGACACCAGGTAGCCCAGCACGCCGATCACCGACATCGCGAAATGGAAAGCCAGCCCGATCACGCCGCCGATCACGGCCTGCTCCAGGGTCACGGCGATGCCCTGCACGGAAATCGGGTCGATGCCGTGCGCCACCTGCCCTTCCGTCACCGGCAGCAGGATGATGGCCAGCACCAGCGACACCAGCAGCCGCACGGTCACCGGCACCATCATTTCGCCCAATACGGGGGCCGCGCTCAGCATGGCCATGCAGCGCACGAAGGGCCACCAGATGGCGGTCAGCCAGACGAGGAGGTTGGCCAGGACTTGTTCCATGGCTGGCTAGCCGACCAGGGTGGCGGCGCGCTGGAAAATGGAGACGCAATAATCCATCAGGTAGCCGGACATCCAGCGTCCCGTCAGGATGATGGCCAGCAGCGTGACCAGCAGGCGCGGCAGGAAGCTCAGGGTCTGCTCGTTGATCTGGGTGGCGGCCTGCACCAGGGCCACCAGCAAACCCGCCACCAGCCCTGGCACCACCAGCACCATGACCAGGATCATCACGATATGCAAGGCCTCGATCACCAGGTCGACGGCCACGTCGGGCGTTAGCATTTAGTAAGCCTGTATGCTCGTCACGAGCGTATTGACGGTCAGGGTCCAGCCATCCACCAGCACGAACAGCAGCAGCTTGAACGGCAGCGAAATCACCAGCGGCGACAGCATCATCATACCCATTGCCATCAGCACCGACGATACCACCAGGTCGATGATCAGGAAGGGAATGAACAGCAGGCAGCCGATCTGGAACGCGGTCTTCAGTTCCGACAGCACGAAAGCCGCCAGCTTGACGGTAAACGCATGTTCGGCCGGATTGGTGATGGCGTCCTCGCCGGCCAGGTGGGCGATCTGCTTGAGCGAGGCTTTGCTGGTCTGGGCCAGCATGAATTTCGACACCGGCTTTTCGGCAATCTTCAGCGCATCCTGCAAGCCGATCTTGTCCTGGTCGTAGGGCACGAAGGCGTCGCGCCACACGGCGTCGCCGATCGGGCGCATCACCAGCAGGGTCAGGATCAGCGCCACGCCCGTGATGATGCGGTTGGGCAGGCCCTGCTGCAGGCCCAGGGCCTGGCGCAGCAGCGACAGCACGATGACGAAGCGGGTAAAGCTGGTCATCATCATCACCATGATGGGCAGCAAGCCCAGCAGGGTCATGATGATCAGGATCTGCATCTTCACCGACAAGTCGGTCTTGGCGCCGGGCACCACCCCGGCCAGCAGGTCCTGGGCCCACGCGGGCGCGCAGGCGCATAGCAGCACTGTACCGGCCAACAGGCCGGGCACCAGGCGGCGCACGGTCATGGCGCCATCATGTCCAGGTTCAAACCGTCCAGATCGATGACCTTGAGGCCATAGTTTTCACCGGCGACCACCACTTCGGCGCGGCCGATGGCGGTGCCGTTGACCTTGATGGTCAGCGGTTCGCCGGCCAGCACGTCCAGCTCGACCACGCTGTCCGGGCCGATCTGCATCAAGTCCTGCAGCGACAGGCGGGCCGAGCCCACTTCCAGCGTCAGCGTGACGGGGATCTTGCGCATCATGGCCGGCAGGTCGCGCCGGCCGGGGCGCGGCGCGGGGACGTCGGCCAATTCCTGCGGCACCTGGTCGATGATCATTTCTTCCGACATATCGTCCAGCAACGAGTCATTCGATCCGCTCGGGTTATTCATCATATTCATTCGATATCTTCAAAAGAGGTTAAGCAGAGTTTGCCCTTGTGCTCAGTGACCGCAGCTGTAAACAGGCGGGAGTCTTCGAGCATGACGTCTGCCCTGTGCAGGCTGATCGGAATGATATCGCCCACACGCAAGTCGAACAGGGCACCCAGCGTGGTTTCCTTGGAAACCAGCCGGCCGCTCACACCGACCTGGAGCCGCGCCGCCAGCGGCCCTGGATGTTTGTTGCCCTTCTTGCTGGTGTCGCGCTCGGGCAGCAAGCCGCGCAGCACGTTGCCCATCACCTGCTTGTCGAGCGCGAACCAGGCCTTGCCCTGCAGTTCGCCATCGCTCAGCGATACGGTGATGACCCAGCTGCCCTTGGCCGGCTGGCTGCCGGCGCCGGGCTTGATGCCCTCCTCCTCGCCCGGTTCCTGGGCGCCGTCGGGCAGGTTGCTTTCGATGCGCGCGGCCAGGATGCTGGCCAGCTGTTGTCCCAGCACCACAGCCAGGCGCTCTTCTGTCGCGGTAACGCGCACTGCCTGCTCGTCAATATTGCTGTCCACGCGGGCGGTGCGGCCGTAACGGTAATTCAGCACGGCCAGCAGGATGCGGCGCTCCAGCGCAAAGCCCAGTTGCCCGGACGGCGTGGCAAAGCCCAGCCAGCGCTGGCGCGCTTCGTTGCCGTCAAGGCGGCTGAACGTGACATCGTCCACCTGGAAGGTGCCCCAATAGCGGCGGTGGACATTCAGGCGCAGGGCCTGGGCCAGGTCGTCGCGCAGCTGGGCGGCGAACACAGGCAGCCGGTGAACCGGCCGCCCCAGCAAGCAAGGGTCAAGTACTTCGTATTGCACAGTGCTGTGTGTGGAATTCATAGTTGGTCATCCGTCTGCCCTTGTAGCCATCGTAACGCAAACTTATCCGCTCAGGATGATCTGGGAAGCGTAGAATAACCCAAATCCCTCGGTATTGCCATGAATCAAGTAACCTGAAGGTCAAAAGGACTTTACACAAAAGTTTCCAACTAGTAAGCTTAGTTGGTGCAAGTTCTACAGAAGTCAATTGCAAAAACGATTCTTAGTAACTGATTCATAAGAAGTTTTGCGATTTGTAAGCGGTTGTTACCGGCGCGAATTCGGGTTACACTGCGTATTCCCGTACGGCACTATTTAACATTCCATTCAGATTATCAGTTACTGCATGGAAGTTAAGCTTGATGCAGTAATGGTAACGACGTGCACGCGGTGGCGCAACCAACCTGAGGTGTTATATGGCAAATGAATTCGCTGGCCTGATCAAGGCCGACCTGGCGTCGCTGAACAACGCGGCCGCCGAACTCGCCCAGCATGCCAACATCATTGCGCCGGCCGCGCAGTTCAATGCGCCGCAACCGGGCGCCACCTTCTCCTTTGCCCAGACCATGCAGGACGCCATTGCCGGCGTCAACGCGCAGGACGTCAACGCCGGCCAGAAGATGGCCGACGTGGATGCCGGCCGCAGCGACGACCTGGTGGGCGCCATGCTGGCCAGCCAGGAAGCCAGCCTGTCGTTCCAGATGCTGATGCAAGTGCGCAACAAGGTGATGGGTGCCGTCGATGAATTGATCAAGCTTCCGCTGTAAGCTGTTGTTTCCGCCTTCCCACTCGAAAGACCTGACGTGATTGCTAACCTCAAGTCCGCCCTCGGACGCTGGCGGGGTGCCGCGGCACCAGCCGTGCCGCCCGCGATGTTGAAGAACCTGTACCCCCTGCTGTTGCTGGCCGTCGGCCTGACCGCGCTGGTACTGATGGTCCTGTGGAAGGACCAGAGCGGCTACAAGCCCGTGTTCGGGCAGCGCGAAAAAGTCGCCACCGCCGACATGATGAATGTGCTCGACGCGGAAAAGATTTCTTACCGCATCCATCCGGAAACCGGCCAGGTGCTGGTGCCGGAGGGCAAACTGGGCCAGGTGCGCATGATGCTGGCGGCCAAGGGCGTCACGGCCCAGCTGCCGGCCGGCCTGGAACTGATGGACAAGAACGACCCGCTGGGCGTGTCGCAATTCGTGCAGGACGTGCGCTTCCGCCGCGGCCTGGAAGGCGAGCTGGCGCAATCGATCATGACGCTGGACGCCATCGCGCACGCGCGCGTGCACCTGTCGATCGCCAAGTCCACTTCCTTCGTGTCGAGCGATGGCGAAAAGTCGTCCGCCTCCGTCGTTATCGCTACCAAGCCGGGCCGCAGCCTGGCGCCCGAGCATATCGCCGCCATCGTCAACATGGTGGCCGGCAGCGTCGCCTCGCTGAGCCCGGCGCGCGTGAGCCTGGTCGACCAGGCCGGCAACCTGCTGTCCTCGCACGTCGACCTGAGCGAATCGTTCGACGCATCCAGTGCCACCAACGAGAACGCCAAGCGCCAGCAGGACGAGATCCGTTCCAACATCAAGGGCTTGCTGGGCCCTATCGTCGGCGACAACAATTTCCGCGTCAGCGTGACCGCCGACGTCGACAACGACAAGGTGGAAGAAACCGTTGAAAAATACGGCGCCGACCCGAAAGTCACCAGCGAAGCCATGCGCGAAGAGCAGGACCGCAACCGCATCGCCATGGGCGTGCCGGGCACCCTGTCCAACCGTCCGCCGCAGCAGCAGGCCGCCGACGCGGCCGCGGCGGCCGGCGGCGCGGCCGGCCAGGGCGCGCCCGGCGACGGCACGGCACGCAAGAACGCGACCACGCGCCAGTATGCCTACGACCGCAGCATCACCCAGACCAGGCGCGCCCGCGGCCGCCTGGTGCGCCAGAACGTGGCGGTGGTGCTGGCGCAGGCCGCCGCGCCGTTCCCCAAGACCGGCTGGACACCGGCCGAAATCGCCAACATCGACAAGGTGTTGCGCAGCGGCCTCGGCATCAATGAAGAGCGCGGCGACAAACTGGTGGTGAGTGCCATGAACTTCCCGGCCAAGGCGGCGGAAACCCCGTGGTGGCAGGAACGCGACACGGTGGTCGATTCCGTCAATTGGCTGGGTTACGCGGTGGCCTTGCTGCTGGCCTACCTGCTGCTGGCGCGCCCGCTGCTGCGCCTGCTGACCGCCCGCTTTGCCCCACCGGCGCCGGCCGCCAAGCCGGCCCTGGCCGGCGCCGCGGCGCGCCAGGCCGAAGCCACCGCCATCCCGGGCACCGCCACCGCCGTGCCGGGCGCCGGGCCTGCCGCCCTCGGTTCGCCGGAAGCGCCAGCCGCCGAAGGCAAGCCGGGCGCGCTGGAAGGCAGCCAGGTGGTGCCGCTGCTGGAAAACTACGACCTGCCGCCGGCTGGCTCGCCAGTCGATGTGATGGTGGACCACCTCAAGGTTCTGGCCGAGAAAGAGCCGGAACGCGTAGCCGAAGTCGTCAAACAATGGATGCAGAAAAATGGCCGACCTCAATAATGCTGACATGGGCGACCCGTCGGG
>CBHWEO010000272.1:0-7221 GCA_966112955.1 uncultured Duganella sp.
TCCTGGAAGACCTGGCCAAGCGCGCCCGCCCGTTCGCCGAGAAAGACCTGGCCGAGCTGCAGGAATACGCCAGCAAGCAGCTGGGCATCCAGGACCTGCAATCGTGGGACCTGCCCTACGCTTCCGAAAAACTGCAGCAGCACCTGTATTCCTTCTCGGCGCAGGAAGTGAAGCAGTACTTCCCCGAGCACAAGGTGATCGACGGCCTGTTCAAGCTGGTGCAAACCCTGTTCGGCGTGACCATCAAGCCCGACAGCGCGCCGGTCTGGCACAAGGACGTGCGCTTCTACCGCATCGAGCGCGACGGCAAGCTGGTGGGCCAGTTCTACCTCGACCTGTACGCCCGCGAAGGCAAGAGCGGCGGCGCCTGGATGGACGATGCGCGCGGCCGCCGCATGAAGAACGGCGAGCTGCAAACCCCAGTGGCCTACCTGACCTGCAACTTCACCGAACCGCTGGAAGTGGATGGCCAGCTGCAGCCGTCCCTGTTCACGCACGACGAAGTGATCACCCTGTTCCACGAATTCGGCCACGGCCTGCACCACATGCTGACCCAGGTCGAGGAACTGGCGGTATCCGGCATTTCCGGCGTCGAATGGGACGCGGTGGAGCTGCCGTCGCAATTCATGGAGAATTTCTGCTGGGAGTGGGATGTGCTGAGCCACATGAGCGCCCACGTGAAGAGCGGCCTGCCGCTGCCGCGCGCCCTGTACGACCGCATGCTGGCGGCCAAGAACTTCCAGTCCGGCCTGCAAACCCTGCGCCAGGTGGAATTCGCCCTGCTCGACATGCTGCTGCACTACGATTTCGCGCCCTCCGGCAGCCGTTCGGTGCAGGACGTGATCGACGAGGTGCGCCGCAAGTTCGCCGTGATCATCCCGCCCGCCTTCAACCGCTTCCAGCATTCGTTCAGCCATATCTTTGCCGGCGGCTATGCGGCGGGCTACTATAGCTACAAGTGGGCGGAAGTGCTGTCCGCCGACGCCTACGCGGCCTTCGAGGAAGCGGCGGCGCTGGAAGGCGGCAGGCTGTCCACCGACACCGGTAAGCGCTTCCAGCAGGAGATCCTGGCCGTCGGCGGCTCCCGCCCGGCACTGGAATCGTTCACCGCCTTCCGCGGCCGCGAGCCGACCATCGACGCCCTGCTGCGCCACAGCGGCATGGCGGCTTAAAGGAGTGTAAGAATGAAACGCGCTGCCCTGCTTTTGCTGCTGCTGACTGCCAGCGCGGCGCACGCCCAGATGTACAAATGGAAGGATGACAAGGGCGTTACCCACTTTACCGAGACCCCGCCGCCCGCTTCGGCCGCGAAGGCGGAGGTGAAAAGCTACAGCACCGCCGGCTCCGGCGGCGTCGCGCTGCCGTTCGAGCTGGCGGAAGCGGTGCGCTCGCACCCTGTCGTGCTGTACACCGCCAGCACG
Organism: uncultured Duganella sp.; assembly: GCA_966112955.1. Lineage (GTDB taxonomy): Bacteria > Pseudomonadota > Gammaproteobacteria > Burkholderiales > Burkholderiaceae_D > Rugamonas. Next base: position 1,422 of record CBHWEO010000272.1, read on the forward strand.
TGCGGCGCCGGCTGCGACATGGGACGCAAGCTGCTGGCCGCGCGCGGCATCCCCTACCAGGAAAAAACGGTGGCCAGCGCCGCCGACCATGAAGCGCTGAAAAAGGCCGGCAGCAATGGCCAGGTGCCGCTGCTGCTGGTGGGCCGTTCGCGCCAGCTCGGCTTCGAGCAGGGAGCCTGGGACGCGGCCCTGAGCAACGCCGGCTACCCGGACAGCAAGATGCTGCCGCCGGGTTACGCGAATCCGGCGCCGTCGCCGGCCGCGCCGCCGGCGCCGCCCAGCCCGGCGGAAGTAGCCCGTGCGCAGAACGAGGCCGCCAAGGCTGCCGCCGCCGAAGAAAAGGCGCGCCGCGAACGCGACACCCCAACCAACGCACCACCGAATTTCCGTTTCTGATTCATGACGCAAATCGATTTCCACAGCGGCGTGCCGGACAAGGTCGCCTATGCCTGCCGCCTGCTGCGCAAGGCTTACGCCAGCACACCGCGCATCGTCGTGATGACCGAAGATGCGGCCCAGCTGGCGCAGCTGGACCAGGCGCTGTGGACCTTTTCCGGTACCGACTTCCTGCCGCACGCCCACGCCAACGACCCGCTGGCGCCGGATTCGGCCATCGTGCTGGCCGACAGCGACACTACTGAGCTGCCGGAAGCAGGCCTGCTGGTCAACCTGTCGCGCCGTGCCCCGGCCCAGTTCGAGGCCTTCCCGCGGCTGATCGAAGTGATTTCCACCGACGAGGAGGATGCGGCGGCGGGCCGCCTGCGTTATGCTGCCTATAAGCGCCAGGATTTCCCGCTCAAACATCTCACCGTAGGTAAATAATGAACCAGGCTTTCGACGCCAGCATCCCGGTCCTGACCGAAATCATGCGCGACGACGCGCCGGCACCCGCCGCGCCCACGCCGCCTGTGCCCGCTGCAGCTGCCGCGGCGGCGGAAGCGCCCGAGCTGCCGGCGCCGGACGATGCCGACGGCTGGGAAGCGCTGGAACGCCGGGTGGCCGAAAGCGTGCTGCACCAGCTGTCGAGCCGCGTGGACTTCGTGCTGGAGCAGCGCATCAAGGACAGCATTGCCGAAGTGCTGGACCACGCCCTGCACAGCCTGACGCTGGAAATCCGTGAAGGCCTGCACGACACCATCGGCAAGATCGTTTCGCGCGCCGTGCAACAGGAAATCACCCACCTGCAGGCCAGTTCCAGCCGCCGGCGCTAATTCCCTCTTTGCCATTCGGGGTTTTTGCTGTATTTTCTCTGGCGTACATGACACTTTGACTGGAGACCCCGATGCAGTTCAAGACCAAGTTCATTCCCGTTGCGCTCGCGCTGGCATTTGCCGGGAGCGCCTTTGCGCAGGACGTCATCAAGATCGGCCACGTCGCCCCCGTCTCCGGCCCCAATTCCCACCTGGGCAAGGACATGGAAAACGGCGCCCGCATGGCAGCCGAGGACCTGGCCGCCAAGAACATCAAGATCGGCGGCAAGCCGGTCAAGTTCGTGATCCAGTTCGAGGACGATGCCGGCGACCCGAAACAGGGCACCACGGCCGCCCAGAAGCTGGTGGATGCCAAGGTGCAGGGCGTGATCGGCCACCTGAATTCCGGCACGACCATTCCCGCCTCGAAGATTTACTACGACGCCGGCATCCCGCAGATCTCGCCGGCCGCCACCTCGCCGGTGTACACCAAGCAGAAGTTCAACACCGCCTTCCGCGTGGTGGCCAATGACAACAAGCTGGGCGGCACGCTGGGCGCCTACGCCGTGCAGAAGCTGGGCGCCAAGAAAATCGCCGTGATCGACGACCGCACCGCTTACGGCCAGGGCGTGGCCGACGAATTCGTCAAGGGCGCCAAGAAAGCCATGCCGGGCGTGCAAGTAGTCGGCAAGGAATTCACCAACGCCAATGCCACCGACTTCAACGCCATCCTGACCAACATCAAGTCGAAGAACCCGGACCTGGTGTTCTTCGGCGGCATGGACTCGGTCGGCGGCCCGCTGCTGCGCCAGATGAAGGCACTGGGCATCAACGCCAAGTTCATGGGCGGCGACGGCGTCTGCACCGACGCCCTGTACCGCCTGTCCGCCGGCGCTGCCGCCGACGGCGTGGTGACCTGCGCCGAAGCGGGCGGCGTCACGGCCGACCTGCAGAAGAACATGGACGACTTCCGTGCCCGCTACAAGAAAAAGTATGGCCAGGAAGTGCAGCTGTACGCGCCGTACGTGTACGACGCCATCATGACCATGGCGGACGCCATGCAGCAGGCCAATTCGGCCGAACCAGCCAAATACCTGCCGGTGCTGGCCAAGATCAAGCACCAGGGCGTGACCGGCAACATCGAGTTTGACCAATACGGCGACATCAAGGACGGCGCGCTGACCCTGTTCACCTACAAGGGCGGCAACAAGACCAAGATGGAAGTCGTGAAGTAATACGAATACCGGGGGGAGCCCGTGGGCCGCCATCCAGCTTGGCGGCCCTTTTCGTTTCAGGAGAAAGTAGCAAATGCAAATTAAACCCATCATCGCTGCCATCGCCGTGGCCTTTGCTGGCGCCGCAAGCGCACAGGAAGTGGTCAGGATCGGCTACGTCGGTCCGCTGTCCGGCCAGTCCGCCCACCTGGGCAAGGACAACCAGAGCGGCGTGCGCATGGCGGTGGAAGACTTGAACGCCAAGGGTTTCAAGATCAACGGCAAGGCGGTCAAGTTCGAGATGGTGTCAGAAGACGACGCCGGCGACCCGAAACAGGGCACCACGGCCGCGCAGAAACTGGTCGACGCCAAGGTGCAGGGCGTGGTCGGGCACCAGAATTCCGGCACCACCATCCCGGCTTCCAAGATTTACTTCGACGCCGGCATCCCGCAGATTTCCGCCTCGTCCACCAGCCCGGTGTACACCAACCAGGGCTTCAACACCACCTTCCGCGTGGTGGCGAACGACAATAAGCTGGGCAGCTCGCTGGGCAAGTACGCCACGCAGAAGCTGGGCGCCAGGCGCATTGCCGTGATCGACGACCGCACCGCCTACGGCCAGGGTGTCGCCAACGAGTTCCTGAAGGAAGCCAAGAAGGCGGCCGGGGTGCAGATCGTGGACAAGCAGTTCACCACCGACAAGGCCACCGACTTCAACGCCATCCTGACCGCGATCCGCGCCAAGAACCCCGACCTGGTGTTCTTCGGCGGCATGGACTCGGTGGGCGGCCCGTTGCTGCGGCAAATGAAGTCGCTCGGCATCAAGGCCAAACTGATGGGCGGCGACGGCATCTGCACCGAAGCGCTGCCGAAGCTGTCGGGCGGCGCCGACGACATGGTGGTATGCGCGGAAGCCGGCGGCGTGACGCCGGAACAGGAAAAGAAGCTGGATGAATTCGCGGTCCGCTTCAAGAAGCGCTACGGCTACGACGTGCAGATCTACGCGCCCTACGCCTACGACGCCACGATGGCGATCGCGCATGCCATGGCCGATGCCAAGTCCACCGACCCGGCCAAGTACCTGCCGTTCCTGAAGAAGGTCAGGCACGACGGCATCAGCGGCACGATCGCCTTCGACGACAAGGGCGACATCAAGGACGGCGCGCTGACCCTGTTCGGCTACAAGGCCGACAAGAAGACGCGCATAGAAGTCATCAAGTAAAAAAAGGAAGCCGGGCTAGCCCGGCTTTTTTTACAGAATGACCAAGCGGCATTATGTTTTTTCTCACTCGGTAGAATTTTCACGCGCCACTTGTTAACCTTGCCTGGTATTACGTAATTACGTACCAGGAAAGGACACTTGCGTGGCAAGAGCAGGGTTAAGCAAATCCGAAGTGCAACAGGCCCGCGACCGGCTGATCGCCGAAGGGCGCCATCCATCCGCGGATGCGGTCCGCGCGGCGCTGGGCAACACGGGCTCGAAATCGACCATCCATCGCCACCTGAAAGAATTGGGTGCCGAAGGCTCCACTGCGTGCGCCAGCCGCCAGGAAACCGAGCGCTCGCTGCAAGTGTTGATTGAGCAGATCTCCGCCAGATTACATACCGATGCGGAGCAGCGCTTGCGTTCCGTGACGGCCGGCTTTGAAAGCGCCTTGCGCCGTAAAGACGCCGAAATCGCCGAGCTGCGTGAGGCCATTGCCACGTTGACCTCGCGCCTCGACACGCCGCCCCAACCAGAACACAAGCCAACGCCCACGATGAACGACGGCTTTGGCCCCTTCGGCCGCCTGGACTACGGCAGCCGCAGCGGCCCGCACTGCCGTTCGGCCTTCAACGTCATGCTGGACAGCGACCGCTCGACGCTGCCGAAAAACACTACAAGAGGAGATATATGCACACTGCAATGAGTACGACGGAACTCTTTCTACTGGCGATGGTGATCATCTTTTCGGTGCCTTACCTGATCTGGCGTTTGGGGAACACGAACTATTATGCGCCGCTGGTGGTGGTGCAGATCATCGCAGGCATCCTGCTCGGGCCGGGTGTGCTGGGCGCATCCTACCCGGACTACTACCACTTCGTCTTTACGCCTGGGGTGATCCAGTCGTTAAACAGCATTGCCTGGTGGGCGGTAATGATCTTCGTGATGATCGCCGGGATCGAGCTGGACCTGACGCAGGCTTGGGAACACCGGCGCGAGAGCGTGATTACCGCGTCGCTTGCGCTGGGTACCCCGCTCCTGTTCGGTTGCGTGGCAGCGTTGTGCATGCTGATGTACAGCGGCTGGATCGGTCCGAACGGCCAGGAGTGGCAATTCGTGGTGGGCATTGGCATGGCGTGTGCCGTGACCGCATTACCTATCCTGATCCTGCTGATGGAAAACCTCGAAATCCTGCGCCAGCCCATTGGCCAGCGCATCCTGCGCTATGCAAGCCTGGACGACGTCGCCATCTGGGGCGTGCTCGCCCTGATCCTGCTGGATTGGACCCGCGTCGGCCGGCAATTGGGCTTCCTGGTGGTGTTCGCACTGGCCGCATGGGGCTACCGCAAGCTGATGGTACGCATCCCCGAGCGCGATCGCTGGTACGTTGCCATGGTCTGGCTGGCGCTGTGCGGGTTCGCCGCGGATTGGGCCGGCCTGCACTTCATGGTCGGGGCATTCCTCGCCGGTGCAGTAATGGATGCGCACTGGTTCGACCAGAAGCAGATGGATCTCATGCGCCATCATGTGCTGCTTGCGTTCATGCCGGTGTTCTTCCTCAGCACCGGGCTGCGCACCAACTGGGGCGCCGGCGGGTCCATGGTGTTCATTGCCGCCGCAGTGCTGCTGTTCGCCTCCGTCTCCGGCAAGCTCATTGGCGTTCAGATCGCCGGGCGCATCCTGAAATGGCCGCCCGGGGACGCATCGATCATTGGCTGGCTGCTGCAGACCAAGGCACTGATCATGATCATCTTCGTCAATATCCTGCTGGACAAGGGCATCATCACCAACGAAACCTTTACGGCGCTGCTGTTGATGGCCGTTGCCAGTACCATGCTGACCGTGCCGATGGTCTATCCGAAGCTGCAGCAGGTGCGCGAACTGATCTTCCGCACCAGCTAAGCGGCATAAAAAAAAGCCGGGCTAGCCCGGCTTTCTCACATCATTTCTGCGACAGGACCCATTTCACCAGGGTCTTGGCTTCCGCCTCGGACACCTGCGGGTTCGCTGGCATCGGCACCGCGCCCCACACGCCGGAGCCGCCCTTCATCACTTTCTGTACCAGCTTGGCTTCAGCGTCTTTCTGGCCAGCGTACTTGGCAGCGACGTCCTTGTATGCCGGGCCAACCAGCTTGGTGGCGATCGCGTGGCAAGCCATGCAATTCTTGGCCTTTGCCAGGTCAGCGTTTGCG
>CBHWEO010000273.1:0-7214 GCA_966112955.1 uncultured Duganella sp.
CCAAGCCGATCAACTGGCCCATCCTCGGCCACCGCGTGCTGTACGTGCTGCGCGCGAGCGACGCCATCGCCCGCCTGCGCATCGCCGACGCCCACAACCGCGCCGTGCTGGCTGCCATCCCCGACGCCTTCTTCCGGCTCAGCGCCGACGGCTACTACCTCGATTACGAAGAAGGCCACGAACCCGGCGCCAATTTCGCCAGCCGCGAATGCGTGGGCCGCCACATCCGCGACGTGCTGCCCGCCCCGATTGCCGCGCGCATGCTGGACCAGCTGTCGGCCGTGCTGCATTCGGCCTCCGTGCACTCGGTCGACTACGAACTGACGCGGGACGGCGTCACCCACCACTTCGAAGCGCGCCTGGTCGGCACCGCCGCCGGCGAAGTCCTGGGCCTGGTGCGCGACATCAGCGAGCGCAAACGCACCGAGGAACAGATCCGCAAGCTGGCCTACTGCGACAGCCTGACCGGCATCCCCAACCGCCAGGCCTTCCTGGAAACGCTGGAGGGCGAACTGGAACGCTCGCAGCGCGAGCAGCGCAAGTTCGCCATCCTGTTCATGGACCTGGACTCCTTCAAGCGCATCAACGACACCCTGGGCCACAACGTGGGCGACCAGTTGCTGCAGATCGTCACCGACCGCCTGCGCGAAACGATACGGCCAAGCGACCACCTGTGCAGCCTGGCGCGCCTGGGCGGCGACGAATTCACCATCCTGCTGCCCGACATCGAGCGGGTGGACGACGCGCTGGCCGTGGCGCACCGCATCAAGGATGCCATGCGCCGGCCCTTCAACCTGGACGGCCATGAAATCTTCGTCACCGCCAGCATCGGCATTTCGCTCTATCCCGAGGATGGCGAGGACTGCACCTCGCTGCTGAAGTTCGCCGATACCGCCATGTACCACGCCAAGAACTGCGGCAAAAACAACGCCAAGTTGTACAGCTCCTCGCTGACGATGCAGATCATGAGCCACGTCAAGCTGGAAGTGGGCTTGCGCAAGGCGCTGCAGAACGACGAGCTTTACCTGCTGTACCAGCCGCAGGTCGACGTCCCCAGCACGCGCATCGTCGGCGTGGAAGCGCTGGTGCGCTGGCGCCATCCGGAACACGGCATCATCCCGCCCACCGAATTCATTCCGCTGGCCGAGGAAACGGGCCTGATCGTGCCGATCGGCGAATGGGTGCTGCGCACCGCCTGTGGGCAGGCGCGCGCCTGGCAGCTCGAATGCGAGCGGCCCGTGCGCATGGCGGTCAACCTGTCCGCGCGCCAGTTCAAGGACGAAAACCTGGCGCAGATCGTGCTGGCCGTGCTGCAGGACACTGGCCTCGATCCCGGCCTATTGGAGCTGGAACTGACCGAAGGCACGCTGATGGACAACGCCCTGGCCACCCTGGCCACGCTGGAACAGTTGCGCGGCATCGGCGTGTTCCTGTCGATCGACGATTTCGGCACCGGCTACTCGTCCATGAGCTACCTGAAGCGCTTCGATGTGCGCGCGCTGAAGATCGACAAGAGCTTCATCAGCGGCCTGCCGCAGGACAGCGAGAACGCTGCCATCACGCGCGCCATCATCGCCATGGCGCATGGCTTGAAAATGATCGTGGTGGCGGAAGGGGTCGAAACCCGCGAGCAGCTCGACCTGCTCAAGGAATACGGCTGCGACATGGCCCAAGGCTACCACCTCGGCCGCCCGGCCCCGCAAGACATGATCAGCCAGATGCTGAACTCAAGTTTCGTCGGAATCGGATCAGCTTGACAGTGGATGACTAGAAGCTCACGATGAAGCTTTATCGCGCTGTCGATGATGTTGAGTTGGCCGACATAATCGCAATCGGGCGCTTTCGCTGTGTCGGCTCAACCACTGGCAAGTACTTTTCAGGCAACCAGGCTAATGCTTCGTGGTTCGGCAGGCAAGCGTACCTTCAACTCGCGGGGCGCCCATTCACAATCGTGCAAGTGCAGGTGCATTACGCTATCGAAGATACGCTGTGCCCAATTTGGTCAGATGGCTTCTGGACATGGTTCATCGAGTCGGATGACCTGCTGACGTTGATGCCTGATATTTTGAACTCCGTTCCGATTGAGACAGACCCATGAGGCCAGATGCAATCGTAAAAGTTCGCTTTCGCACGGAAGTTGAGGGGGGGCGACGCAAGCCGGTTTGGGGTCCCCACTTTGGCTGCCCCATGGAGATCGGCAACGAAAAATTCGACTGCCGGCTGTACCCAGGGGGCCGAACGCTGGAAGCTGGAACGTTATATGAGGTTGCTGTGAAGTTTCTCTGTCCCGATAACGCGAAGCCGAAGTTATCCCGAGTAGGCGAATTCACACTTTGGGAGGGCCGAACAATCGCGGACGGACAGTTGGTCAGGATCTGCAACGGCGAAGATTGCGAACCAATCGTTTCAAGCGCGCCCGAGGGATCAAGTGCTGCGGCGGTCTAGCATGGCGCGGGCGATGGTGCCGGCGTCGACGTATTCGAGTTCGCCGCCGACCGGCACGCCGCGCGCCAGGCGCGTCACGGCCAGGCCGCGCGCTTTCAGCATTTCGCTGATGTAGTGGGCGGTGGCTTCGCCTTCGTTGGTGAAGTTCGTGGCCAGCACCACCTCTTCCACCAGGCCGTCGGCGGCGCGCGCCAGCAGCTTTTCCAGGTGGATGTCTTTGGGGCCGATGCCGTCCAGCGGCGACAGGCGGCCCATCAGCACGAAGTACAGGCCCTTGTAGGTCAGCGTGGATTCGATCATGGCCTGGTCGGCCGGCGTTTCAACCACGCACAGCATGCGCTTGTCGCGCGACTCGTCGGCGCAGGTGTCGCAGATCTCGGTTTCGGTGAAGGTATTGCACAGCGCGCAGTGGTGCACCTGCTCCACCGCCTGGTACAGGGCGCGCGACAGCATGGCGGCGCCTTCGCGGTCGTGCTGCAGCAGGTGGAACGCCATGCGCTGGGCCGACTTGGGGCCGACGCCCGGCAGCCGGCGCAGCGCTTCCGTCAGGAATTCGAAGGACTTCGCCATCGGCTCAGGCTTGCTTGAAAGCGCTCAGGAAATCGGCCGTCATGGTGGGCACGAATTCGGTAATCGTATAGCTGGCGGCGCCCGCTTCCTTGAACGGGTCCAGCTCGATCACCGCTTCGATATCGGCCCGGCTGTCGGCAGTGGCAAGGATGATGCCGCCGGTGCGCGGCACCATGCGTCCGGACATCAGGAACATGCCGTTGGCATATTGCTCGCGCAGGTACTCGCGGTGCGCGGCCAGGAGCTTGTCGATCTCCTCGGCCGGTTTCAGGTACGTGAGCGTGATGATGAACATGATGCGGGATCAGAAGGGCATCTTGAAGCCGGGTGGCAGCGGCAGGCCGGCGGTCAGGCCGCTCATCTTCTCGGCGGCGGTGGCTTCCGCCTTGCGCACGGCGTCGTTGAAGGCTGCGGCGACCAGGTCTTCCAGCATGTCCTTGTCGTCGCCCAGCAGCGACGGATCGATCGAGACGCGCTTGACGTCGTTCTTGCAGGTCATCACGACCTTCACCATGCCGGCGCCGGACTGGCCTTCGACTTCGATCTGGGCCAGCGATTCCTGCGCCTTCTTCATGTTTTCCTGCATGGCTTGCGCTTGCTTCATCAGGCCGGCCAGTTGGTTCTTCATCATGGTGTGGTTCTCCGTATTTTGGTGTTGAGTATAGGGTTCAGTGCGCGGGCGTCATCGGCGCCACGATCGAGCCGGGCACGATGAAGGCGCCGAAGTCGCGCGCCATGGCCTGCACAAACGGGTCGGCGGCCACCGCTTCTTCGGCGGCGCGCTGGCAGTTGTCGCGGTGGATCTGGGCTTCCACACTGGTGGTGTACCAAGCCTTGCCGATCTCCGTTTCGACCCGCGCGGGGCGGCCGAAGCGCTCGGTCAGCGCGGCGGTCAGTTTTTCCACGTTGGCCGGCGTGGCCCAGGTTTCGATCGGGCAGCGGATGCGGAACACCGCCATATTGCCGTCGAAGGTGCAGTTGACCAATTCGGCCTGCGTGGCCAGTTGCTGCGCCACGCCGCGCAGCGGCAGGTGGGCGGCCAGCGCGGGCCAGTTGCCGTCCCAGCCCAGTTCGGGGACCGGGGTGATGACGTATTCGTACGGCGCCTTGGCCGGCGCGGCGGCGCGTTGCGGCGGTGCTGCCTGCGCCATGCCGGTAATGTGGTCGGCACCGGCGGGCACCGCGGAGTCATCGGAGAAATCGGTGACCCAGGGCGGCAAGTCGTCTTCCTGCGCCTGCTGTGGCGGCGCGGCGCGCTGCTGCACTGGCGGCGGGGCCTCCAGCACTGCGGCGCCGCCTTGTTCATCCCACGGTGCGCTGGCTTGCGCGGACGGTGCTTGCGGGGCCGGCGCGTCTTCCCACGGCGCGGGTGCGCGTACGGTGAATTGTGGGCCGGGCGCCTGTGCCGGTGCGGATTGCATCGCGGCGCGCGGCGCGGCGGACGGCGCAGCCGGCGCGGGATGCGGCTGCGGCGCCGGGGCGTCGGCTTGCGGTGGCGCCGGACGTGCAGGCGCTGGGACGCGCTGGCCGGTGCGGGCGGCTGCTGCGGCGCGCGCTGCCTCCAATGCAGCGGTGATGGCCATCTTCGCTGGACTCATCGCGCGATTGTCGGCGGCCGGAGCAGGCTTCGGCACGGATGGCGCTTCGGCGCTCGCAGCATGAGCCGGAGCGGCAGCAGCTGCGGGACTCGCAGCGGAGGCGGCGTGTGCCTGGGGTGCGGCGCTCGCGGCGGGGGCAGCGTGTGCCGGAGCTGCGTCTTCGGTGTTGACCGGCACGGAATAACCGGAGGCTGCCGCGGCGGGTCCGCTAGCGGCAGGAACGGCGCGGTCCTGCGCAGCGTAAGCTGGCGCTGCAGCGGCCGGGGCGCCGTTGGCGTGCGTGCCGGCGGGCGTTGGGACGCTGGCCAGGTGTGCGGCGGCTGGTGCATTGGCGGCTGGTGCATTGGCGGCCGGTGCGGCGGCGGCGACTTGCTGCACCGGCGGCGCCGGCGGCACGGTTGGCGCGGGCGCCGCAGCAGGCGCAGGCTGGCCGACTGGCACGCTCATGCGGTCCACCGTCGCAGCGGAAGCCGCCATGGCAGCGGCAGCCGCCGCGCGTGCCGGATTCGCGCCGGCCGGACGTGCCGCTACCGGGGCGCCGGCCGGTTGGCCTTCTGCCCCGCCGATACCGGGCCGAAAGGCAAGCATGCGCAACAGGGTCATGGAGAAGCCGGCATATTCGTCCGGCGCCAGCCCCAGTTCATTCCGCCCATGCACAGCAATCTGGTAATACAGCTGGACTTCCTCCGCATCGAACAGGCCAGCCAGGCGCACGATGTCGTTATATTCAGGCAGGTCAGCCGGCACGGCCGACGGCACGGTCTGCGCCAGCGCGATCCGGTGCAGCAAAGTGCCCAGGTCCTGCAAGGCGCCGTTGTAGGACAGCGAACGGGCCGCCATCTCATCGGCCACCGCCATCAGGTCGGCGCCATCCTTGTTGGCCAGCGCATCGAGCAGGCGCACCAGGTAGGATTGGTCGAGCGCGCCCAGCATGCCCTGCACCGCATCCAGCGTGACCGCGCCGGCCGCGTAAGCGATCGCCTGGTCGGTCAGCGACAAGGCATCGCGCATCGAACCATGCGCGCCCTGGGCCAGCAGGCGCAAGGCCGGCTGCTCGAACACCACATTCTCCTGCCCCAGGATATTTTCCAGGTGGCCGACGATATGCCCCGGCGGCATCTGCTTCAGGTTGAACTGCAGGCAGCGCGACAGCACGGTGACAGGAATCTTTTGCGGATCGGTGGTCGCCAGGATGAACTTCACGTGCTCCGGCGGTTCCTCCAGCGTCTTCAGCATCGCATTGAAGGCGTGGTTGGTCAGCATGTGCACCTCGTCGATCATATAGACCTTGAAGCGCGCATTGGACGGTGCGTACACCGCCTGCTCCAGCAGCTGCGCCATTTCATCGACGCCGCGGTTGGAAGCCGCGTCCATCTCGACATAGTCGACAAAGCGGCCGCCATCGATCGCGGTACAAGCCTCGCACACGCCGCACGGGGTGGCCGTGATGCCGCCGTTGCCGTCCGGGCCGACGCAGTTCAGCGACTTGGCCAGGATACGGGACAGCGTCGTCTTGCCGACACCGCGCGTCCCGGTAAACAGGTAAGCGTGGTGCAGGCGCCCCGTATGCAACGCGTGGGTCAGCGCACGGACTACGTGCTCCTGGCCGACGAGCGTTTCAAAGTTCCGGGGACGGTATTTGCGGGCGAGGACTTGATAGGACATGACCGGAATTTTACCGTAGATAGCAGGCACTGCGGACAACATTAGACGTTTAGCCAGACTTCGTCTAGACTTTGTCTTTTTTGCAACCAGGCCACGATGAAAAAGCTGCTCCTGATTGCGCTGCTTGCCAGCGCCGGCGTCGCCCACGCGGAAGAGCGTGAATGGACCACCTACAAGAAGTTTGTCGAGTCCATCAAACTGGATCGCTTCTACGCCCTGCCCGCCTCCGAGCGCGACAAGCTGGATTTCTACCTGACGGTGGAGCCGTCCAATAAGAACCTCAAGGCCGCCGACATGAACCTGACGGTGGTCCATGGTAGCACCCGCACCGCCCTGCCGCTCGATGAAAAGTCCCACCTGCGCATGGCGCCCAATCCGCAATGGCTGGCCGGGGATGCCAAAATCATGACCACACAGGCCAAGGGCGAAAAGATCAGCGTGATCTACAACCTGGACGCAATCGTCCCGGAAGGCACGCAATGGCCCTATAACAACCTGATGGGCAGCGTCGCCCAAGGCAATGCGGCCATCAAGAAAGTGGCCGGGGCTTTCAGCTTGTTTGCACCGACGATGAAGTCTGTCCTGCTGACTTTCGACAAACCATCGCAGCTGACCATCCAGTCAAGGACCGGCACCAAGCGCTTCGTCAGCGATGGTAAGAACAAGATCCGCCTGGCGGCCGACGCGGCGCTGCTGAAGGAAAACCCGCTGGTAGAAATTTCCGCCCGTCCGCTGCAGGCCGAACTGGACTCGGAATAAAAAAAAGCTGCCCAGGGCAGCTTTTTTCATGAATTCAAAGAGGCGAGCCTGATCTGCGGCACTTGCGGTGAACAGCTTTGGCTGCTTCGTTCCCGACCTGACCAGGTTAACCGTGCCGCAATGCGCAGGGGCCCGCCCGGGCGCAATTATAGGCTATAAACCTAGCTGCTGCCAAAT
>CBHWEO010000274.1:0-7159 GCA_966112955.1 uncultured Duganella sp.
TGATCTTGCCGTTGCCGCGCACCGGGCCGTCCAGGCGCTGCAGGTTGCAGTTGACCACGATGACCAGGTTGTCCAGCTGTTCGCGGGCAGCCATGCCGATCGCACCCATCGATTCCGGTTCGTCCATCTCGCCGTCGCCGCAGAAGGCCCATACCTTGCGGCCGGTGGTGTCGGCGATGTTACGGGCGTGCAGGTACTTCAGGAAGCGCGCCTGGTAGATCGCCATCAGCGGGCCCAGGCCCATGGATACGGTCGGGAATTGCCAGAAGTCCGGCATCAGTTTCGGGTGCGGATAGGAGGACAGGCCCTTGCCGTCCACTTCGCGGCGGAAGTTCAGCAGCTGTTCTTCGCTCAGGCGGCCTTCCAGGAAGGCGCGCGCGTAAACGCCGGGCGAGGAGTGACCCTGGATGTACAGCAGGTCGCCGCCGTGGTTTTCGCTCGGGGCTTTCCAGAAGTGGTTGAAGCCGATGCCCAGCATGTTGGCCAGCGAGGCGAACGACGAGATGTGGCCGCCGAGGTCGCCGTCGAGGCGGTTGGCCTTGACGACCATCGCCATCGCGTTCCAGCGCATCCACGAGCGCAGGCGCTCTTCGTATTCCAGGTTGCCTGGACAGTGGGCTTCCTTGTGGGCGGGGATGGTGTTGACGTAGGCGGTATTGGCGGAGAACGGGATGTCGGCGCCGCGGCGGCGGGCCAGGTCGACCAGGCGCTCCATCAGGTAATGGGCACGCTCGGGGCCTTCATTTTCCAGGACGGCTTCCAACGCCTCCAGCCATTCTTTGGTTTCCTGTGCATCAGGATCGTTGGCCGTTTGTGCCGTGACCTGGTCAAGTTGAGCTGACATGTAACTAGTCTCCTATCGGTTGAAGGCGCCCCACCCTATGTGCTCCGGACGGTGCAGGTGATTATTTACTAAGACTTTGGCTAAGTGTGAAGGATTCTATCAGCGAATCGGTCATTTTTCAAATTGCGGAAAAACATCTCATATTGTGAAATTGCAGACCCTGAATGCCCCGCCAATCGTGCGCTCCGTGGGCCCGTTTCCCCCGACATTGGACGATCGGGAGGTGGCGCCATGCTGTATGAATTCATCACGAGCAACCGCGACTGGCTGCTGGAGCGCTGCAAGCGCTTCCGCGAAGAGCGTACCAAGGTAGCCCAGGACGGACGCACGGACGATGGCATCGCCCGCTTCCTCGACCAGTTGACGGAATCGCTGCGGATCGAAATCCGCAAAGGACAGCCCAGCCAGGCAATTTCGGGCAGCGACCTCGGCATTCCATCGGATTTCGAGATCGGCACGGCCGCCGCCACCCAGGGCCGCGCCATGGAAGAACTTGGCTTTAGCATCATGGACGTGGTGCACAGCTACGGCGATATCTGCCACGCCATCGTCGAACTGGCCATGCAGCAGTCCCTGCGTTTTGAAGTGAACGAATACCGTTTGCTGAACCGCTGCCTCGACAACGCCGTGGCCAGCGCCGTCGCCGAGTTCAGCTACCAGCACGATGCCGAACTGGCCAACCATCGCGAAAACGACGAAAACCGCCGGTTGGCCACGCTGGGCAACGAATTGCGCAACCAGCTTGGCACGGCCACCCTGGCCGTCGCCGCCCTGAAGACGCGCGAACTGACCCTGGGCGGCACCACCGGGACGATCCTGGAGCGCAGCCTCAATAGCCTGGGCAAGCTGGTGGACGACATGCTGCGCATGGCGGAAGAGCGCGAAGCGTCGAGCGAATTGCTGGACCTGTTCGCGCTGGCCCAGTTCATGGACGAACTGAAAACCACGCTGGAACCGACGGCGATTGCGCAATCGCGCCGGTTGTCGCTGTCAACGGTCGATCCGCGCCTGGGAGTCAAAGGCAGCCGTGACACGCTGCAGGCTGCCGTCACAGCCCTGCTGCAGGCGGCATTCCAGATCACGCAGGAAGGTGATGAAGTGGCCATGCACGCCTATGCCAACGGTCCCCTCATACGGATCGACATCGTCTGCCCCGGCGCGACCGCCCTGCCACAAGCGCAGCAACTGGCGCTCGCCATCACGCGCAAGATGGTGGAGGACATGCAGGGAGAATTGGCCACCCACGGCGGCGATGACTTGCCGCTGTCGCTATCGATCAGCCTTCCGCGCTGGACCTTGCCAAACTAGGCAGTTCTGGCAGGCACGCACCCGATAGCTAATTACAATGTGCCGCTGGACCTTGGACATGGTATGGTGGGTCGAACGAAAGGATCACCATGAGCAGCCATTACCGCCAGCAGTCCCCGCAATCGGACGCCGTCGCGCAGGCGCTTTCCATGCAGCGTGAGCGGGGGCATAAGGCCGCCTGGGAATACCTGAGCCAATGCCAGGTGTCCGCTGCGGTGATGTTGCGCGTCCTGTCCCGCCAGGGGCCGCGCAGGAGCAGCGATACCCTGCCCCAGCCCGCATCGCCGGGGGTGGCGGCGTTCATGCCCGCCACCTTCCGCCACTTGCCGTTGCTGCGCGGCCAGCAAGCCGCGATCCAGCGCTTCCTGGAAGCCGCCGAGCTGCGCGGCGAAGTGCCCGATGCCGCCGAACTGACACGCATGCTGCACGATATGCTGCTGCCGCCGGAACCCGACTTCGACGACGAGGCCGGGGCATGGCGCGCCGTGGCGGAGCGTGCCAATGGCTGCAGCCAGGATGGCTTCGACGCGGCCAGCGGCCAGGAAGAACGCCTGGCCGCCGCGGAAGCGGAAGCGATGAAACGCGGTTAAGTGCCGGCGGACGCGCCGTTCGCCGGGCAGAATCCATAGCGGGGCTCGAAGGGATCGAGCCAGAGGGCCTTGCGGGCCAGCATGGACGGATCGAGGCCCCGGTTGGGCAGTTCGATGCGGCGGCGCCCGCACAGCTTTGCACGTTGCAGGTAGCTGCGGTGGTGTTCGAGCACAAAGCGCTCCAGGGTACCGTCTTTCAGCAGCGATTCCATGCCGGCCTGGATGCGCCGGTGCAGCTGCGGATGTTTCGGCGAGACGAAGAACAGCGACGGGATATGGTCGTGCAGGACGAAGCTGTCCTCGATGGCCAGTTGCGGGAAGGCTTTCTTGCGCAGGTCGTATTCCTGGAATATCTCGTTGACGCCGCGCGGGAAGTAGTCGAAGCGCCCGGCCATCAGCATGCCGAACAGGCTGATGTAATTGCTGCCCGTGACGTAGCGGAAGCCGTTTTCCTCCAGCGAGGCGCGCGTGACCCATGCCGCGCCGACGCCTGCCGTCAATTCCTTCAGGCCGTCGGGCACGGCCAGCGTGCGGATGCGGTTCTGCTTCCTGCGGTCGATCAGGGCGATGCGCCAGCTTTGCAGGCCCATGTCGGTCGGCACCGGCACCGACAGCAGCTGACTGACCCATTGGGCGTCGGCCGGATAGGCGGTCACGTTGATCAGTTTTCCGTCCTTCAGCGCCTCCAGCAGGCGGGGGCGCTCCATATGGGCGTCGGCATAGTCGATGGTATAGGGGCCGAAAGCCGGCACCGTGCGCTCCAGCACTTGCACCAGCAAGGCCTTCGAATACTCGCGGCGCAAATCCGCAGGCGACGCGGCGCGATCGAAGACCACATGGTCCACCGCCCCCGCATCGAATGCCGCCAAGGCCAGCACCAACGCGGCCAGGCGAGCCATTGTTCCCAGTTTGCCCATTCCCCTATCATAGCGCGATATGACCAACAATTACCTTCACCCGGCGCCCGGCGCCACAGGGCGCCTGCTCGCCCGTGTTGCAAACTCGCGCCGCATCGCAGCGGCCCGCCGCGCAGTGCTGTCACGACTGCCCTTCGTGACGCTTGAAAGCGACGTGCGCGATGTCGTCTACCTGACCTGGATGGTCGATGCGGGCGCCGCCCAAGCCACGGTACCTGCCGGCGTGCGGCTATGGCAGTGCAACGGGCTTACCCCCTTCAGCATCCTGACCTACCGCCACGGCCACTTCGGGCCGGCTTTCGCAGGGCCGGCGCGAAGGCTGCTGCCCTCCCCGCTGCAAAGCAACTGGCGTTTTTACCTGGAAGAGCCGGGCGAAGTTTATTTTGTGCGGAATGTCATGGATAGCCTGCTGCATGTGCTGGGCACGCGCCTGTTCAGCGACATCCTGCCGACCCACCTGCCTGCGCGTTTCGATCACACCCGCGTTGAAGGGCAGTACACCACGGTCATCGACCCCGGTTGCGGCAGTGCGCCGGCACTGGAAGCCCGCACCCGCGTGGCAGGCGCCCGCGAGCTGCCATCGGAACTGGCGCGCGCATTCGGAGGCTGGGACGAAGCGGTCAGCTTCCTCGCCTGCCAGCACAAGGCAATGATCGATATTCCCGGACTGGGCTGGCTGGCTGAATCGGAGATCAGCCTGCCGATTCCGCTCAGCGAGGTCGTGCCGCTGGATGCGGTGTCGGTCAATTGCCCCATGGCGGCCAGCTTCGGCGGTGCCGCGACAAGCCCGCCCTTCTGCTTCGCCGTGCCGCACGTGCAGTTCAAGGTGCTTTCAGAGTCCGTCGGGAGGCGGCTCAGGGCTTGAGCAGTTCTTTCAGCATGCGCCGCGGGTTGGCCATGAAGGCGTGCATGACTTCGTAGTGTTCCGTGTCTTCGTAGGCGCGCAGACGGATGCCTTGCGGCGTGCATACGAAGATCGAGGCTTCGGGATAGGCCATCAGGATCGGCGAGTGGGTGGCGATCACGAATTGCGAGCCAGCCTGCACCAGTTGGTGAATTCGCTTCAGGGCGGCGAGCTGGCGTTGCGGCGACAATGCGGCCTCCGGCTCGTCGAGGATGTACAAGCCTTTGCCTCCGAAGCGGTTCTCCAGCAGCGCCAGGAAGGATTCGCCGTGCGATTGTTCGTGCAGCGAGACCCCGCCATAGGAATCGATGATAGGCGGGCCGCCGCCGCCCTGGTTCAGCCGTTCGATCTCGGTGGCGACGTTGAAATAGCTTTCCGCGCGCAGGAAATAACCATCCTGTGGCTTGCGTACCCCGCGCGCCACCCGCAGGTATTCGTGCAGGCAGGAATGCGAGGCGCGGGTGCTGAAGTTGAAGTTCTTGCTGCCGCCTTCCGCGTTGAAGCCCAGCGCAATGGCCAGGCCTTCCAGCAGCGTCGACTTGCCGAAGCCGTTTTCGCCCACGATGAAGGTCACCGCCGGGTCGAATTCCAGCCGCCCCAGGTGCCGCACGGCGGGCAGGCAGAAGGGATAGGCGGAAAAGTCGGGCGCCTTGTCGGGCCGCAGCTGGACGTCGATCAGGTATTGGTATGAGATCATTTGTTGCCAATCCTACAACCACGCATGGCACAGTACAAGGCCGCCACCATTTATAATGGCGTCTTTCCATCCCATCAACCCCAAGCAATCATGTCTGCACAACTGATCGACGGAGTAGCGCTCTCCCAAAAACTGCGCGCCGAAATCGCTTCCCGCGCCGCCGCACTGACCGCCAAGGACAAACAGCCCGGCCTGGCCGTGATCCTGGTCGGCGACGACCCGGCCAGCCACGTCTACGTGCGCAACAAGATCAAGGCTTGCGAAGATGTCGGCATCCGCTCCGTCAAGGAACAGTATGGCGCAGACCTGAGCGAAGCCGCCCTGCTCGAGCGCATCGCCGCGCTGAATGCGGATCCGGCCATCCACGGCATCCTGGTCCAGATGCCGCTGCCGAAACACATCAACCCGCACAAGGTGATCGAAGCCATCGCCACCTCGAAAGACGTGGACGGCTACTCGGTGCTGAGCGCCGGGGAACTGATGACCGGCCTGGATGGCTTCCGCCCCTGCACCCCGTACGGCTGCATGAAGCTGATCGAATCGACCGGCGTCGACCTGAAGGGCAAGCACGCGGTCGTGATCGGCCGCTCCAACACCGTCGGCAAGCCAATGGGCCTGCTGCTCTTGCAAGCCAACGCCACCGTCACCATCTGCCATAGCGGGACCCCGGACCTGGGCTACCATACCCGCCAGGCGGACGTCGTGGTGGCGGCAACTGGCCGCCGCAATACCCTGACTGCTGATATGGTAAAGCCGGGCGCCATCGTGATCGACGTGGGCATCAACCGCGACGAAAACGGCAAACTGTGCGGCGATGTGGACTTTGCGGGCATCAAGGAAGTGGCTTCGCACATCACGCCGGTGCCGGGTGGGGTGGGTCCGATGACCATTACCATGCTGCTGATGAATACTATCGAGTCGGCGGAACGCGTTTAAAGGAAACCAAATGACTGACAATCCCCTGCTGGACTTTAGCGGCTTGCCGCGTTTCGATGCTAAGCCGGAACACGTGACTCCCGCGATCGAGCACCTGCTGGAGAAAAACCGCGCCGCCGTGGCGCAGCTGGAAGCGCCCAGCGACAACGTGACCTGGGATAACTTCGTCACCCCGCTGGAAAATTCCACCGAACTGCTGGGCCGTGCCTGGGGCATTGTCAGTCACCTCAACAACGTGGTCGACACGCCCGAGCTGCGTGCCGCCTACAATGAAAACCTGCCGAAAGTGACCGAATTCTGGACCGCCCTGGCCCAGAACGAAGCGCTGTTCGCCAAGTACAAGGCGCTGCGCGCCAGCCCCGAATTCGCCACCCTGTCGCCGGCCCGCCAGCGCATCATCGACAACGCGATCCGCGACTTCCGCATGGGCGGCGCCGAACTGCCGGCCGACAAGAAGGAACGCTTCGCCGCCATCCAGGAAGAACACGCCGCCACCAGCACCCGCTTCAGCGAAAACGTGCTGGACGCGACCAACGACTGGAAGCTGCTGGTGGAAGACGAAGCGGAACTGCGCGGCCTGCCCGACGATTCCAAAGCGGCCGCCAAAGCGCTGGCCGAGAAGGAAGGCAAGCAAGGCTGGATGTTCACCCTGCACTTCCCGTCCTATTACCCGATCCTGCAATTCGCCGACAACCGCGCCCTGCGCGAAAAGGTGTACCGCGCCAACGCCACCAAGGCGTCCGAACTGGCCGACGCCTTCAGCAAGCGCGACGACTGGGACAACACCGGCAACATCGTCAAGCTGCTGAAGCTGCGCGCGGAGGAAGCCCACCTGCTCGGCTACCGGAACTTCGCCGAAGTGTCGCTGGTGCCGAAAATGGCCAAGTCGCCGGAACAGGTGATCGAGTTCCTGGAAGACCTGGCCAAGCGCGCCCGCCCGTTCGCCGAGAAAGACCTGGCCGA
>CBHWEO010000275.1:0-7112 GCA_966112955.1 uncultured Duganella sp.
CGCGGGGCGGGCTGGCCGTCACGGTCGGGCGGTGGGCCGTAGTCGCCGCGTGGCGGGCGCTGGCCGTCGCGTTCGGCCGATGGGCTGTAGCCGCCGCGCGGCGGACGTTCGGCGTCGTGTTCTGGCGGCGCGCCGTACTCGCCGTGCGCCGGACGCTGGGTGTCCTGGCCCGGCCGCGCTCCGGCTTCCACGCGCGCCGCGCGTTGGACGTCAGAGGGGCGCTGAGTGTCCGGCGCCGGCTGCGGGCCATATCCACTGCGCGGCAAACCCTGGCCGTCGCGCTCCAGCTGCCCGGACAGGCGCGCCCGATTGTTGATGTTGGGCGGCATGCGCTCCAGCATTTCACTGGGCAGCTCCCCTTCGCCAGGACGCCCATCGGCGCCAACGCGGGGGCGCTCGCCCTCCTGCCGCCGCACGAAACGGTCGAACGATTCCGTCGCAATGGCGGTCTGCCAGTCGCCGTATTCGGACAGGTAGGCCGTCATATACTTGTGGAAGTGCTCAGCCGCCTGCTGCCGGCGCAGGGAGTCGACCTTGTAGTTGACGCTGACGTAGGCCACTCCGCCCACCAGCGCCACCGAGCCAAGCCCAGTCGCCAGCAGGGCCGCCATCATCTTGTACCGCAAACGCATATTCCGATTACTCGCCCAGGTAACGTCCAAACCATTCGATGGTGCGCTTGCGCAAGTCCTGCAAGTGCTCGGGCTTGCGGATGCTGTGCCCTTCGCCATCATAAATCACCAGCGAAGCCGGCACCCCCATCGCCTTCAAGCCATGCCAGAACTCCATCGACTGCGCCGGGTCGTCATATGCCGAAGCGCCGAAGAAGGGAATCATCCATTGGTCGATGCCATTCTGGCCGTAATAGGAAACCCAGTTCGCAATGCCCGCGCCCGCGACAGCCGCCTTGAAGCGCTGCGAGTGCGTCACGCCCCACATGGTCATGAAGCCGCCATAGGAATGCCCCATGAGGCCCATGCGCTGCGTATCGACCGGCGCCGCCGCAGCCACGGCATCGATGCCTGCCAGGATATCGCGCAGGTCACCGCCGCCGAAATCGCGCCGGTTGGCACGGGTAAATTCCTGGCCCTGGCCAAAGCTGCCGCGCGGGTTTGGCAGGAAGAGGAAGTACCCTTTCTGCACCAGCTCACGCAGCAGCGGGTTGCCCTGCTCGCCCGGCGAAACATACTTGGGCGTGACCGCGGCGGCGGGACCGCCATGCACCTGCACGATCAGCGCATACTTTTTGCCGGCCGTGGTGGCACGTGGGCCAAGCAGCCAGCCCTGGACGTTGAAACCTTCATTCTTCCAGCTGATGTTCTGCACCGCGACTTGCGGCCGCAGGTGGGCGTTGTCGTCGGTGATGGCGCGCGGCGAAGCGACCGGGCCGGCGTGGATGGCCGACGCGTGCTCGAAGTCCTCCTGCGCGAACGCAGCCTTGCTGCCGTCGGCGCTGAACGACATGCGCCCTTCCACCGCGCTGGTGGTGGCCGCGACCGCGCGCAGCACGCTGCTGTTGCCCCGCAGGTCGAGCGACAAGACGCTTGCCTTGTCCTCCATCAGCGCCGTGGCCAGCAAGCCCTTGCCGCGCCAGGCCAGCGTGTTGAAGCTGCCCTTGAAGCCGGGCGTCAGGTTGGCCGGCTCGCCGCCTGCCAGCGGCACGGTGTAAATATCGCCGCCGATGGAGCCGAAATCGCTCATCAAGCCGCCGATGAATGCCACCGTGCGGCCATCGGGCGACACGCGCGGCATGTTAACCTGCGTGCCCGGATGCGCCACGATGCGCAGCGCCCCGCTGGCCGCGTCGATATGGGACAGCTTGGCCACCCACCAGTTGTTGTCGCCATTGCCTTTGGCACTGGTGGCGATGAAGCCCTTGCTGTCCGGCGTCCAGTCGTATTCGTAGATGAAGGTATCGGCCGGCGACAGCAGCTTGAGTGCGCCGCCGTCAGCCGGCACGGTGGCGATGCGCTGCGCATCCTCTTCCGCCCCGATCTCGCCCACCTGGCGCGCGCCGGCCGCGGTGGCGCCGGTTTCCTTTTTCGCGCCGACGGTGGCCAGCAGCGCCAGCGTGCGTCCGTCCGGCGACCAGCGCGCCGTGCTGGCGACGCCTTGCACCGTTGCCAGGGCGCGCGCCTTGCCGCCGGCGGCGACGTACAGCCATGCGGAACCGGCCTTGCTGTCGCCCGCGACGAAGGCCAGCGCCTTGCCGTCCGGCGACCAGGATGGCCGGTCGTAGCCGCAGGTGGAACAGGGGTCGAATTCGGCGGCGATGGCGCCTGTCGCAGCATCGCGCACCACAACGGTCGGGTGCGGCCGCTTGCCATTGCCTGTATCGATGGATTCCAGCGACACGATGCGGTCGCCGGCGGGGGAGATGGCCACCGCGCGGTAGTCGCGGATGGCCGAGCCGGGAGACCCGGCCTGGGCAACCGCCCCAGAGATAATGGCCGTGGCCAGGACCGCTGCGTGGGCGATTGCTTTGACCTGCATGCGCTTAACCTTTGTTGAGCCGGGAGTTTCGGATTCCGTAGATGAAGTAGGTTAGCACTGCCACGATCATCCAGATAGTGAAAATCATCTTGGTGGCATGCGACAGGTTGATCATCAGGTAAGCGCAGGCCAGGATGCTCAGGCCCGGCACGAGGTAGGGTCCGAGCGGCACTCGGAAGCCGCCCTTGACATAGGTGCCCGCAGCGCGCTCCTGGGAACGCAGCACCGGCACGGCAATCGAGACCACGATGAAGGCAGTCAGTGTGCCCATCGACACCATGTCCCACAGGAAGGTGGAGTCCACCAGGCCGGCCACCACGCCCACCACCAGGCTGACGATCAGGGTATTGGCGACCGGGGAGTGCGACTTGGCGTTCACGGTCTGGAAAGCCTTCGGCACCAGGCCGTCCTTGGCGATGGCGTACAGGATGCGGGTCTGGCCGTAAATCGTCACCAGCGTCACGGAGAACACCGAGATCACGGCGCCGGCCGACAGCACCAGCGCGGGCCAGGCCTTGCCGGTCACGTTCTGCAGGATCACGGACAGGCCGGCCGCCTGGCCTTCGAACATGTGCGCGGGCTGGGCGCCCATGGCCGCCATGGCGACCAGCATGTAGAACACCGTCACCAGCAGCAGCGCGGCAATGATGCCGACCGGGACGTTGCGCTTGGGGTTGCGCACTTCCTCGCCGGCGGTGGCGATGGTATCGAGGCCGATGAAGGAGAAGAACACCGTGCCGGCAGCGGCGGCAATGCCGCTGGCGCCGGGCACCCACTCGCCCGGGGTGGTCTTGAGGAACGGGGTGAAGTTGGCGGTGTCAAAGCCGGTGAAGGCGACTGCGCAGAAGAAGATCAGGATGGCCAGCTTGATCATCACCATGATCGCGTTGGCGGTGGCCGATTCCTTGGCGCCGCGCACCAGCAGGAAGCAGCACAGCGCCACCAGGATCACCGGCGGCAGGTTGAAATGGTCCAGGTGCCATACCGTGCCCTCGGGCGTCGAAACGATCATCGGCGAGCGCAGGTTTTCCGGGATCTGCCAGTGGAAGGCGTTGATCAGGAAGTTGTTCAGGTAGTCCGACCAGCCGATCGCCGTGGCGCTGGCCGCCAGCCCGTACTCGAGCAGCAGGCAGAAGGCGACGATGAAGGCCATGAACTCGCCCAGCGTGCGGTAGGCGAAGGAGTAGGCGGAACCGGCGGCCGGCACGCGGAAGGACAGCTCGGCGTAGCACAGGGCCGTGAGGCCGGCGGTCAGCGCCGCCAGCAGGAAGGACAGCACCACCGAAGGACCGGCTTTCGGCACCGCTTCCACCATGGTGAAGAAGATGCCGGTGCCGATCGTGGCGCCGACGCCGATCATCGTCAGCGAAAACAGGCCGATGGAGCGGCTCAGGCCCTCCCCGTGCAGGCTTGTGCCGGCATCCGTCTCCGCCGGGGACGGCTTGGTACGGGTCAGCTTCTGGACCAGCGATTGATTCACAGGCATATCCTTCAGGGCAAAAAAACTCCACGATTATAAGACCTCGCAGACCCTGTACCTAAAGGATTTTGATGCCGGAAAGGCAATCGTGGCGGGCGCCCCACGCAAAACCGGTAAACCGGAGCCTGACCCGCAGGGTCAGGCTCCTGCAAGTTCACGCGGCGGGAAGGGTAGCAGTGCCTGACCCCGCGGGTCAGGCACTGTATTGCGGTTTTTATCGCTGGCCCAGCCGCGCATCGCCGAACAGGTTTTTCAGCTCGCGGGGCTGCGAACGCCAGTACTGCGGCGGTGCAGCAACCTGCGCCCCCAGCGCCGCCGCGGCATGCCACGGCCAGCGCGGGTTGAACAGCATGGCGCGCGCCAGCCCCACCATGTCGGCCTGGCCGTTGGCGACGATGGCCTCCGCGTGCAGCGGTTCCGTGATCAGCCCCACGCCAATGGTTGGCATGCCCGTTTCCGCCTTGATGCGCTGCGCAAAATGGATCTGGTAGCCGGGGCCCAGCGCGATCTGCTGCAGGGGCGAGACGCCGCCGCTGGACACGTGGATAAAATCGGCGCCGCGCTGTTTCAGCCCGCGGGCCAGCACCAGGCTTTGTTCGATGTCCCAGCCGCCTTCCACCCAGTCGGAGGCCGAGATGCGCATGCCGACCGCCATCTCGGGCGGCACGGCGGCACGCACCGCGTCGAACACTTCCAGCGGGAAGCGCAGGCGGTTTTCCAGCGTACCGCCATACCGGTCGCTGCGCCGGTTGGCCAGCGGCGACAGGAACTGGTGCAGCAGGTAGCCGTGGGCGCCGTGCAGCTCGATGCCGTCGATGCCGAGGGCATGCACGCGCCGGGCGGCGTTGACGAAGTCCTCCTTGACCTTGGCCAGGCCGGCTTCGTCGAGCGCCAGCGGGAGCGGGTCGTCCGGGCCATGCGGCAGCGCGGACGGGGCGACCGTCTGCCAGCCGCCCTGCTGCGGCGGGAGCGCCCGGCCGCCCTCGAACGGCGGCGCGCTGGACGCCTTGCGGCCGGCATGCCCCAACTGCACGGCCAGCTTGATCGGCGCATAGCGGCGGATGGCCTGCACAATGGGAACCAGTGCCTGCTGGTGTCCGGCCGACCACAACCCCAGGTCGGCGGGCGAGATGCGGCCTTCCGGCGAAACGGCCGTGGCTTCAAATATCAGCAGGGCGGCGCCGGAAAGCGCCAGGTGGCCGTAATGGATCATGTGCCAGTCGCCCGCCAGGCCGTCGCTGGCGGAGTACTGGCACATGGGGGCAATGGCGATGCGGTTCGCCAATTGCAGCGGGCCCAGTGCCGTGGTGGAGAAGAGATGGCTCATTGTTACAAGTGCTTACCATTGATACAGCCTTGCGCCTAGATCGGCGCGGCGTGCATTGTTACTCTGCATTTCATGCAAAACCGCCACTGAGAAGGAGCCAGCCATCTACAAGAAAATCCCGACCGTCTCTTCCCGCTTCAACCCCATGATGGCGGTGTCGCTGGCCCTGCTGGTGCTGGCGATCGCGGCAAGCTACGCCATGCGCGTCAGCATTTAACCTTCATAAGGACCCAGGTAGTCGATCTTGCCGATCTTGACGCCCTGGTTCCGCAGGATGTCGTGCAGCGTCACGACATGGAAGTAGAAGTTCGGCAGCGCGAAAGTCAGCAGATAGCTCTCGCCGGTGAAGGTTGGCTTGAAGCTGCCGAAACTCAATGCCACCTCGCGCGTTTCGCTGCCGGCGAAATGCTCCTCCCCTACCCCTTCGATATAGGCGATCGTGTTCGCGATGCGCTGCTGCAGCTGCTCGAAACTGGCTTCGTTGTCGGGGAATTTCGGCGCGGCGATGCCGGTCAGGCGTTCGATGGAGAGCTTGCTGGTATCGCTGGCGCGCTGCACCTGGGCGGTGAGCGGCAGCATGTCGTCGGCCAGCCGGGCCGACAGCAGCGTTTCCGGGACCTTGCCGCTTTCTTCCGCGAAGGCTTCCGCCTTGCGCAGCAGGCTCGCCATCACGTTCAGGCCGCGCACGAAGACGGGCGCGGAAACTTTGTACATGGACAGGGACATGCGCTACTCCTTTCCGGTGGGTGTCCGGGAAGTGTAGCGCAATCCGCTATTTCACGCGCGTGACCATCAAGCCCGCACGCAGGCCGATGCGGACGTCGGGGTTGGGGAAGACCACCAGCTCTTCGTCGTGCTGCACGGTGTAGACGGTGTCGCCGTCGCGTGCGATTTCCTGGCCCTTCTTCAGGGCGGTGAAGTTCTGGGTGTCCTTGCCGAAGGCCATCCGGAAGTTGTCGCTCAGCTTGATGATGTTGCGGGCCACCTTGAACACGTGCGGCGCGTGTTCGACTGTTGCTGGCGGTGCGCCGCGCAGCAGGCGGTCCAGGGCGGTGCGCGCCGCCTCGAACTGCGACAGGTCGTTCTGGCCCAGGGTGCCGATGCGGCCCAGTTCGACAGTGGTGCCGGCGGCGCCGTGGTGCTCGGCGCTGTAATAGCTGTAGGTACCGGCCGATTCAGGGTTCATGATGATGGCGCCGATGGCCGCCTCGCCCAGCCAGCCGATCAGCTGCTGTTTCGCGCCTTCTTCGATCAGGTCGGGCACGATGGCGAAGGTCGGGTAGACCGATGGGCGGATGGCCGTGTGCAGGTCGAGGTGCCAGCGCTCCTTGCCCGCATGGGCGAAGAATTCGCTGGTGGCGGCAATCATCACGTCGGCCCGCGCGGCTTCGGCGGTGCCGGCCAGGGAACCGCGTTCGGCGCGGAACATGCGGTTCAGGTCCGCGTCGATGAAGCGCTTGGCCTGGCGGATGGCGCCGATGTTGCCGACGCAGAGCATCAGGTCGACCGCCAGCGCCTGCGGTTCCTGCGCCAGGGCGTCGAGCAGGTAGGCCACCAGCTCGATCGGGCCGGTTTCGTCGCCGTGCACGCCGACGGAGACCAGCACGGCGGGGCGCGCCGGGCCGCCGGCATGGCGGATGGTGAGGATGCCGTCGGCGGGCTGGGCCACCGTGAAGCCGGCTTTCTTGAAGCTGTCCGCTACGGCGCTGAAATCGGCTTCAGCAAGGGCGCGGACTGCGGGGGGGAGGGTTTGATTGTGTGACATCGATGATGGTTTCTACTCTGCTAAAACCTCTGTGAACCGGAAAACCG
>CBHWEO010000276.1:0-7096 GCA_966112955.1 uncultured Duganella sp.
TCCATGCGCATGGTCAGCGCATTCGGCCTTGCATGCCGCGTGCATAGGGATCGCATTCCTTAGGTGGCTTTCCTTCAGTAGTGCTGTTTTCTAAACTACCTGAGAGGAAGCTATGGCAATCCGCGAAAATTTCAGTTACACCGACATGGACGAGTGGCTCAATGAAAAACGGGTCACCGAGATCGAATGCCTGGTCCCTGACTTGACCGGCGTCGCACGCGGGAAGATTCTCCCGCGCGGAAAATTCACCCAGGAGCGCGGCATGCGCATTCCTGAAGCGGTGCTTGGCATGACCGTCACCGGCAATTATCCGACCGAGGACGATGCCTACGACCGCGCCATTTCCAGCACCGACCGCGACATGATCCTGAAGGCCGACCCCACCACCATCACCATGGTGCCGTGGGCCGCCGACCCGACGGCGCAAGTGATCCACGACTGCTATTTCAGCGACGGCCGCCTGGTCGATTTCGCGCCGCGCTCCGTGCTGCGCCGCGTGCTGAAACTGTTCGAAGACAAGGGCTGGAAACCGGTGGTGGCGCCGGAACTGGAGTTCTACCTGACGGACAAGAACTCCGACCCCGACCTGCCGCTGCGGGCCCCGGTCGGCCGCAGCGGCCGCGCCGAAACCAGCCGCCAGGTGTACAGCATCGACGCGGTCAACGAATTCGACCCGCTGTTCGAGGACATCTACGACTACTGCGACATGATGGGCCTGGACGTCGATACCCTGATCCACGAAATTGGCGCCGGCCAGATGGAAATCAACTTCCTGCATGGCGAGCCGCTGGGCCTGGCGGACAAGGTGTTCTTCTTCAAGCGCACCTTGCGCGAGGCCGCGCTGAAGCACCACATGTACGCCACCTTCATGGCCAAGCCGATGGCGGGCGAGCCGGGGTCGGCGATGCACATCCACCAGAGCGTGACCGATGCGCGCAACGGCTGGAACATCTTCAGCAACCAGGACGGCTCGCCGTCGCAGCTGTTCAAGGCCTATATCGGCGGCTTGCAGCGCTACATGCCGAGCGCGCTGGCCATCGTTGCGCCGTACGTGAATTCCTACCGCCGCCTGGTGCGGCACACGGCGGCGCCGATCAACATCCAGTGGGGCATGGACAACCGCACCGTCGGCTTCCGCGTGCCCGAATCGGGCGTGCAGGACCGGCGCGTCGAGAACCGCATCATCGGGGCGGACGCCAATCCCTACCTGGCGCTGGCTGTCACGCTGGCCTGCGGCTACCTCGGCATGACGGAAATGCTCGAGCCGACCGCGCCCACCACCGGCAGCGCCTACGAGATGAAGTACGAGCTGCCGCAAGGCTTGCCCGAAGCGCTGAAGGTGCTGCGCGCGGAAGACAAGCTGCGCTTCGTGCTGGGCGAGCGTTTCATCGACGTGTATGCCGCCATCAAGGACCTGGAACACCAGGAATTCATGACCGTCATCAGCCCGTGGGAGCGCGAGCACCTGCTGCTGCACGTTTGAGGAGGCGAACATGGACGATACCAAAACCCTCCAGGCGCGCGACCACGCGCATTACTTGCACCCCTTCACCGACCACAAGCTGCTGGGCGAGCGCGGCGTGCGCGTGATGGTGCGCGGCGACGGCATCTACCTGTGGGATTCGGAAGGCAAGAAGATTTTGGACGGCATGTCCGGCCTGTGGTGCGTGAATGTCGGCTACGGGCGGCACAGTATTTCCAAGGCCGTGTTCGAGCAGATGGAGACGCTGCCGTTCTATAACAGCTTCTTCAACACCACCAATATTCCGGCGGTGACGCTGGCGGCGAAGCTGGCGGACATCGCGCCGCCCGGCTTCCGCCACGTGTTCTTTACCGGCTCCGGCTCGGAAGCGAACGACACCAATGTGCGCATGGTGCGCCGCTACTGGGACTTGAAGGGACAGCCGGAACGCCAAACCATCATCAGCCGCTTCAACGCCTACCACGGCAGCACCATGGCCGGCGCCTCGCTGGGCGGCATGGAAGGCATGCACGCGCAGGGCGGCCTGCCGATTCCCGGCATCGTGCACATCCGCCAGCCGAACTACCTTGAGTCCGGGCATGGCATGACGGAAGACGCATTCGGCATCGAAGCCGCTTCCTGGCTGGAAGAGAAGATCCTCGACGTCGGGCCGGAGAAAGTGGCGGCCTTCATCGGCGAACCGATCCAGGGCGCCGGCGGCGTGGTGATCCCGCCGCGCACCTACTGGCCGGAGATCCAGCGCATCTGCGACAAGTACGGCATCCTCGTGATCGCGGACGAAGTCATCACCGGCTTTGGCCGCACCGGCCGCATGTTCGCCAGTGAGCTGTTCGGCATCCAGCCCGACCTGATCACCTTTGCCAAGGGCGTCACTTCCGGCTACATCCCGCTGGGCGGCGTGCTGGTGGGCGAACGCGTGGCGGAAGTGCTGATCGGGCAGGGCGGCGAGTTCGCGCACGGCTTCACCTATTCCGGCCACCCCGTTGCCTGCGCGGCGGCGCTGGAAACCCTGCGCATCATCGAAGAGGAAAAGCTGGTGCAGCGCGTGGCGGAAGACACCGGGCCTTACCTGGCGCAGCGCTTCGGCACACTGGCCGACCACCCGCTGGTGGGCTACGCCAACAGCTGCGGATTCGTCGCGGGCCTGAACCTGGTGCGCCGCAAGGGACCCTCCATCCACGGCCACGAATACTTCGACCCCAAGCTGGAAGTGGGCATGGTGTGCCGCGGCTACATGTTCAACAACGGCATGATCATGCGCGCGGTCGGCGACCGCATGATCATCGCGCCGCCCCTGGTGATGACGCGCGAACAGATCGACGAGATGGTGGCGCTGATCCGGCGCTGCCTTGACGATACCCATGCGGACCTGCGGCAGAGAGGATGGATGTAAGCCATGGCAAAACAGACGAGCAACTGGCATGAGCGGGCCAAGGCGCTGACCCTGGACGGGCGTGCCTTCATCAACGGCGAGCGCACCTGGGCGCGCAGCGAGCGCAAGTTCGACAACCTGTCGCCGATCGACGGCCGCTACCTGTCGCAGACGGCGCGCTGCGATGCGGCCGACGTCGACCAGGCGGTGGCGGTGGCGCGCCGAGCCTTCGAGAGCGCGCGCTGGGCCGGCCAGGCGCCGGCGCAGCGCAAGCGCGTGCTGGTGAAGTTCGCCGACCTGATGATGCAGAACAGGGACGAACTGGCGCTGCTGGAAACGCTCGACATGGGCAAGCCGATCAAGTACAGCCAGGCGGTCGACGTCCCGTTGGCGGCCAACTGCATCCGCTGGTATGGCGAAGCGATCGACAAGGTGTACGGCGAGATCGCGCCGACGCCGGCCAATGCGCTGGCCCTGGTCACGCGCGAGCCGGTGGGCGTGGTGGCCGCCATCGTCCCGTGGAACTATCCCTTGCTGATGGCGGCGTGGAAGATCGCGCCGGCGCTGGCTGCCGGCAACAGCGTGGTGCTCAAGCCTTCGGAGAAATCGCCGCTGTCGGCGCTGCGGTTGGCGGAGCTGGCGCTGGAGGCGGGCATTCCGCCCGGCGTGTTCAACGTGCTGCCAGGCTTCGGCAACGAAGCCGGCATGGCGCTGGCCATGCACATGGACGTCGATTGCATCGGCTTCACCGGCTCCACGCGCACGGGCAAGCAGATCATCCAGATGGCGGGGCAGTCGAACCTGAAGCGGGCCTGGACGGAGCTGGGCGGCAAGTCGGCCAATATCGTCTGCGCCGACTGTCCCGACCTGGACGCGGCGGTGGCAGCCGCGGTGGGTTCGATCTACTTCAACCAGGGCGAGAGCTGCAATGCGCCGTCGCGCCTGTTCGTGGAAGAATCGATCAGGGAACGGTTCCTGGAGAAGGCGCTGGCCATGGTGCCTTCCTACGCGCCGGGCGACCCGCTGGACGAGAAGACCGTGATGGGCGCGATCGTCGATGCGGTCCAGATGAAGACGGTGATGGGCTATATCGATGCCGGGCGCGAGGAGGGCGCCAGGCTGCTCGCCGGCGGCAATGCCGTGCGCAAGGAGACCGGCGGCTTCTACGTGGAACCGACCCTGTTCGACGGTGTGCAGAACACCATGAAGATCGCGCGGGAAGAGATTTTCGGGCCGGTGCTGTCGGTGCTGTCCTTCCGCGACCTGGAGGAGGCGGTGCGGCAGGCCAACGATACCCCGTATGGCTTGCACGCGGCGGTGTGGACCTCGGATATCTCGAAGGCGATCCGTACTTCGCGGGCGCTCAAGGCAGGCACGGTGCACGTCAACCAGTACGATGGCGACGACATCACGGTGCCCTTCGGCGGCTACAAGCAGTCAGGCAATGGGCGCGACAAGTCGCTGCATGCCTTCGACAAGTACACCGAGCTGAAAACCACCTGGATCCAGGTCTAGGCGCCGCAGCACTTCTTGAACTTCTTGCCGCTGCCGCAAGGGCAGGGATCGTTGCGCCCGGGTTTGGCGGCCTTGGGCTGTGGCGCGTGGAAGAAGGCGTTGATCGCGATGACCGAGGGCGTCACTTTGGCCGGATTCAGCGGCGGCTGGAAGGGCAGCAGCAATGCCGGCTGCCGGGCGCGCAGCGGCGCCCATGCCTCGGGCTTCATGGCCACGCCGGCTATGAAGCCGGCGCACCAGGCCTCGGCCGTCCAGCTGCCGCCGCATTCGTAGATCGGTTCGAAGCTGCCGGGATCTTTCTCCAGCCACAGCCGCATGTAGTCGCGGTGGCGCAAGGCCAGCGCTTCGGCCTCCGCGCTGCCGGTCCCGCCGCCCCACACCAGGGGCAGCCATGCCTCCTGCGCCGGTTCGGCCGGTCCGGCCAGCAGGGCGGTCAGGAAGCCTTCGAGCTGCGCGACATCCATGCTCTGCGGGCCCATGCCGGCCAGCAGCTCATCGAGCCGGTCGTACTCGTCGTCGTCGAGCGGGCTGCCCATGCGTCAGAAGCAGTGCTCCAGCGCCGGGAAGGAGCCGTCCTTGACGGCGGCGACGTAGGCCGACACCGCCTCCTGGATCGAGGATTTGCCTTCCATGAAGTTCTTCACGAAGCGCGCCTTGCGGCCTGGGAACACGCCCAGCATATCGTGCATCACCAGCACCTGGCCCGAGCAATCGGGACCGGCGCCGATGCCGATGGTCGGCATCGCCAGCATGTCGGTGACTTCCTTGCCCAGCGCGGTAGGAATCGCCTCCAGCACCACCATCGCCGCGCCGGCCGCCTGCAGCTTCAGCGCATCCTGCTTGAGCAGGTCAGCGCTTTGCACGGTCTTGCCCTGCACCTTGTAGCCGCCCAGGGTATGCACCGACTGCGGCGTCAGGCCCAGGTGCGCGCACACCGGGATCGAGCGCTCGACCAGGAAGCGCACCGTCTCCGCCACCCAAGCGCCGCCTTCCACCTTCACCATGTGGGCGCCGGCCTGCACCAGCTGCACCGCGTTGGCGAAAGCCTGCTCCGGCGTGGCGTAGGAACCGAACGGCATGTCGGCCAGGATCAGCGCATTCTTCGCGCCGCGCGCCACGGCGGCCGTGTGGTAAGCCACTTCCTGCACCGTCACCGGCAGGGTCGATTGGTGGCCGTTACACACCATGCCCAGCGAGTCGCCGATCAGCAGCACTTCCACGCCGCAGCCGTCCATCATGGAAGCGAAGCTGGCGTCGTAGCAGGTCAGCATGGCGATTTTTTCGCCGGCGGCCTTCAGGGCGTTGATCGAGGGTATCGTCACCGCCTTGGTCGGGATGGCGCGGGTCGGCGCCGGGTAAGGATTCTGCAGGTTGCCAGACATGGTATGCCCTTTAAATCGGAAAACCGATATTCTAACTGCGGCGGCGAATGTAGAAGCGAAGGCGCCCTCTAGACCGGGCGCCAGTGCCGGCGCTGCGTTACCTGCCCACGAAAAGGAAGCCTACCGCGCCCATGATGCAGGCAAAGGCCGCGAAATGCCGCCAGTGCAGCGGTTCGCCCAGCACGGTGACCATGAAGACGCCGAACACCACCAGCGCGATGGCTTCCTGCACCACTTTCAGCTGGCCGGCGCTCCAGCCGCTGGCAAAGCCGAGCCGGTTGGCCGGCACCGCCAGGCAGTATTCGAAGAACGCGAGGCCCCAGCTGATCAGGACCACGTGGTACAGCGGCTTGGTCATGCCGCCCTTGAGGTGCCAGTACCATGCGATCGTCATGAAGACGTTGGAGACCAGCAGGAGCAGGAAGGTTTGCATTTATTGTTCCTTGTGGATGCCCTGGCCGGCCACGCCGGGCGCGAAATCGGCGGCGCGGCCCAGGCCGGGCAGCACGGCGTCCGGCGCCAGCTCCAGCAGCGGCATCAGCACGAAAGCGCGCTGGTGCATGCGCGGATGCGGCACGGTCAGGGTGGCGGTGGCGATCTGCTCCTGGCCATACAGCAGCAAATCGAGGTCCAGGGTACGGGGCGCGTTGCGGTAAGGCCGTTCACGGCCGTGTGCCTGCTCGATGCCGAACAGGGCTTCCAGCAGCTGCTGCGCCGGCAGCCCGGTCGACAGGCGCGCCACCGCGTTCACATAATCGTCGCCCGAGGAATCGATGGGCGCCGTGCGGTACAGCGAAGACACCGCCTCCAGCGTGGCGCCCGGCAGCCGGCGTAGCCGTTCCACGGCATCCAGCACGTTGGCCCGCGCGTCGCCCAGGTTGGCGCCGATGCCGATGTAGGCGGTGACTGTCATCAGGCGTCGCCGGAAGGGGCGCTGTCGCCGCTGCCGCCGTTGCCGCCGCTGCGGCGGCCGCGGCGCGGACGGCGGCGGCGCTTGCGGGCCGGCGCGTCGCCCTCGGGGCGCGGGTTCAGGAATTCATCGTCGTCCGACTCGTCGCGCTCTTCCGCGTCGGCGCCCGCCTCCGCATCGTCCAGCGCCACCGCCCGCGCGCGGCGCGCGGCAGGCTTTTTCTTCTTGCCGCCGGCGGACGAGGCGGCCGACACCAGCTCGGCGCGCATGGTTTCGTCGCCCTCGTAGAAGGCGGTCCACCAGTCGCCCAGTTCGCGGTCGATCTCGCCCGAGGCGCAGCGCAGCAGCAGGAAGTCGTAGCCGGCGCGGAAGCGCAGGTGTTCCAGCAGCTTGTACGGGTTCTTGCCGTTGCGGCGCTCGAAGCGCGGCTGCAT
>CBHWEO010000277.1:0-7023 GCA_966112955.1 uncultured Duganella sp.
ACCATCCAGCCCGACAGGTAGAGGTAGCGGCGGTCGGTGCTGTTGAAGTGCTTCTTAATCGAGATCATTTTCTGCTGGCCGATGAAACCGTGCCAGCAGCCCAGGGACTGGGTGTACTGGGATGGGTCGGCGTCATAGCGGGCCATGTCGGCGCGCATGATCTTGGCGGTGTAGCGGGCAATGTCCAGGCCCGTCTTGAAGCGGTTCTGGGCGCGCATGCGCGCGGCCGCTTCCGGGCTGATCGCGCTCCAGGCGCTGCCGTTGCGTTCTTTGAGGGCTGCAATAGCTTGGATGTCGTCTTGGTATTGGGACATGGTCGTATTCCTGGCAAAAAAGCGGATTAAAAAAAGGCGAAGCACTTGGAATAATGATAGGGCGCTTTTTTGCGTTGCTCCATGTCTTATATAAGACATATAAGCTAATTTTTATTATTAAGATTCAATGACTTATGTGCCACAATCCATGATATGAAACGTCTTTTCGCAAAATGAACTGCCGGGCATGGTGCGTCGCAAGGTGATTTTCCGCAATGTGGGAGCCGCATTTCGCATTGCAGAATGTTGAGCTTGCTTGGATACCCTGGCCGCTTGCGGCGGCCAGGGCGCAGGTGGGACGTCAGTGTTCGACGAACACCGCGGTGGTGCGGGCTGGGATGGAGAGGCGGCCGTCGGCGCCGGCGCTGGACTGGCGCACGACAGCGTCGCTGCCGCTGGCTTGGACCGGATGCAGGTGCAGATTGCGGTCGGCCAGTTCCGGCACGACCAGGTTCTTGCCCACCTTGTCGGCGTTGAAGGCCACGACAATGCCTTTGTAACGGGCGCCCGGATAGCCGGCGCCGTCCAGGCGCATCACCACCACGCCCGGTACCTGCTGCGGCCCGGTGTTATGGAAGTGCAGCCGTTCGCTCACGTCCTGCGCGCTGCGCAGGCGGAACAGCGTGCTGTCGCGGCGGATGGCCAGCAAGTCATTTACATAGTCGCGCGCACTGGTGATGGCAGCCATGTCGGGCTTGATCAGCGGGTTGGCCAGGATGGGGCCCATCAGCCACCAGTTGTCCTTGTTGACCTGTTCCATCGGCAGGCCGACGCCGAAGTTGTTGGACTGGTAGCTGTAATCGAGCTTGTTGAACCAGTCGCCGGCATCGTAGCTGTCGCGGTCGAGCGATTTCGAGCGCAGGAGTTCCTGGCCGGCATGCAGGAAGGGGATGCCTTGCGACAGCAGGGTGATGGCCGCGCCCAGGTTCTGCACGCGCACCCGCTCAGCCAGCGGCGTACCTTGCGGCAGCTTGAAGGCGTTGATGTCGAACAGGGTCTGGTTGTCGTGCGCCTCGATGTAGTTGATGGTTTCCGCCGGGCTGGCCGTGAAGCCGGCCTGCTGGCCGAAGTAATCGATTTGCGCATTGCTGCGCAGCGTGCCGAAGCGGTCCACGAAGCGGTAGTCGCGCAGGGTGCCGGACAGGCCGACCTTGAGCAGGTCGCCGAGGCGCAGCAAGTCGTCCGTGGTCTGGGTCGACATGGCGTTGCGGTCGTAGCCGGCGCCATTGATGAAGCCCTGCTGGCTGACCAGCCAGGCGCCGCCATCGCAGCAGCCGCCGCCGCGCACCGTGTCGCGCAGGCGGTCGTTGAAGGAGCCGATGCCGGTGCCGAACATATTCGCCTGGCGCGCCTGCACGAAGCGGGCATCGTTGCCAACTGTGCCGAAGTTCCACGCTTCGCCGTACAGGTAGATGTCGCGCTGGGCGGCCTGGTTGACGGCGGCCTGCAGCTGCTTCATCACGGACAGCGGCGTGAAGCCCATGATGTCGAAGCGGAAGGCATCGACCTTGTAGTCGCGTGCCCAGGTGGCGGTGGAGTCGATCATCAGCTTGGCCATCATCGCGTTTTCCGAGGCGGTGTCGGCGCAGCAGCTGTCGTTGGTGATCGAACCGCCCGCGTTGAGGCGGTAGTAGTAGGCCGGCACGATCTTGTCCAGCACGGACAGCGGGCCTTGCTGCGAAGCGCTGGTGTGGTTGTACACCACGTCCATGGTGACGCGCAGGCCTTGTTCATGCAGTGCCTGCACCATGGCGCGGAACTCGCGCACCCGCACGGCGCCATCGTTGGCGTTGCTGGCGTAGCTGCCTTCCGGCGCGGTGTAGTGCACCGGGTCGTAGCCCCAGTTGAAGCAATCCGTGCCGCGCGTTGCGGCGACAGCCGCTTGCTGCGCGGTGGAATCCGGCGCTGCCGCGGGGATTACCGGCGTGCTGCAGCCGGTTTCGTTGACGCTGGCGATGTCGAAGGCCGGCAGCAGGTGGATGTGGCTCAGGCCTGCCTTCTGCATGGCTTGCAAGTGGCGCATGCCGTTGGATTGGCGGTCGGTGAAGGCGAGGTACTTGCCGCGGTGGGCTTCCGGCACGGTGGCGTCGCTGGCGCTGAAGTCGCGGATGTGCAGCTCGTACAGGGCGATGTCGGTCGGATGCTCGAGCTTCGGCAGTGCGTGGCGGTCCCAGCCCGGCGGTTTCAGGGCGTGGCTCGACAGGTCGGCCACAAAGCTGCGCTGGCTGTTGGCATTCAGGCTGAGCGAGTAGGGGTCGGTGACATTGTTCTCCACCACCGTGTTATTGGCCCAGCGCGACAGTACCTGCACGTTGTAGGTGTAGTAGTAGCGGTTGGTCCAGGCGGCCGACGGCGCGGTGAAGCTCCACACGCCGCTGGCCGCGTCCTTCTGCATCGGGTAGCGCGCGCTGCGCGGGGTGTCGGCATCCGGGTAGATGTCCAGGCTGACCGCTTTGGCGGTGGGAGCCCAGACCCGGAAAGTCGGCACGCCGCCAGGACTGAAGCTCACGCCCAGGGCGCTGTTGGCGGCGGCGGGCGCGAACACGTCGTCCAGCATGCCGGCCATCTGCAGCGAAGTGATTTGCACCAGTTGCCCGCCGGCGTCGAACTGCGCCACGGCGAACTGGTTGCTGGCGAGCGAGCGGACGGCGGCGGCATCGCTTGCCGACAGCGTCAGCGCGGTCGCGCCGGTCAGGTGCGGGTACTTCGCCTGCAACGGGGCGGGCAGGTTGCCGGCGACGGCCAGCGGCAGGCTACCGTCTGCGCCGGTCACGCCGTTGGCATCGGCACCCAGTCCGCCGTTGGCGGCGTAGTAAAGGCGGTAGCTGCCGCCGGCCGGTACGCCGGGCCAGGCCAGCGTGCCGGCGGTGAGCCAGTGGGCGGAGGCGTTATTCAGGTTGCCGTAGCTGAGCGCCGGCTGGGTGGCGTACACATTGCAGTCGCCTTCCAGCAGCCACACGTGCTGGCCGTTGGCGGCGATGTCCGGCGCGAAGTCCGCATGCTGGTCGGCGCCGCAATTCTTGTTGCCGTTGCCGTCCGTGACCAGGAACCAGATGGCCGACTTGGCGGTGTTGACGGGGATGTCGACGTAGCCGCCAAAGCCGTCGCTGCCATTCATCATGAAGCGGGTCGTGATCCAGGTCGTGCTCGGGTTGAGCGGGCCGTCCCACGAATAGACGCCCCACTGGCCGTAATCGCCCTGGGCGCGGTGGAAGTGCATGCGGATGCTGCCCGGGGCGACGGCGGCCGCCTGGGGCAGCGG
The DNA here is from genome assembly GCA_966112955.1 of uncultured Duganella sp. GTDB lineage: Bacteria > Pseudomonadota > Gammaproteobacteria > Burkholderiales > Burkholderiaceae_D > Rugamonas. The sequence continues at coordinate 3,577 of CBHWEO010000277.1, forward strand.
GGCGCCCATCGACGTGGCGTGCTGCGCCTGCGCCGGGCTGTCGCTGCTACCGCCACCGCAGCCGGCCAGCAGGGCGCCGGCCACCAAAACGCATTTAAGATATGAAACAAAACTACAGCTGGTTTTCATTATTCTGTCTCCGTAGGTTTATTGTTATCCGGCATTGCCGCTGCGTCGGCCTGCTGGGTTTGTAATATTACTACGGAAAATAAATACGAAAACGACAATTGCCGGTACTGTTGCTGTAGTGGGACAAGCTGCGGAAAGCGCCCGTTTCAGTAGTTGAGTATCACCAGGGACACCGCCTGGCGCGGCAACTGCATCCTGATCGTGGCCTTGCCTCCGGGCGTTTTCATGGCCGCCGGGGCGCCAAGCTCCGCCAGTTCGCTCGCCTTCTGCAGCTCGGCAATTTGCGCAGCGCCGGGATTGGCGGGCGAGCCAAGGCGCTTCCAGGCCGTGTAGGAATTGCTGGTTTGCCCATCCACCCGGAAGTGGCGCAGCTGCACCTGCGCGGCCGGAATGCCGCTGACCTGCAGTTCAACCGGCGACCCCTCGTCGATCATGTCGTCGTCGTGGTAGTTCCAGACCATGACCGCGATGCTGTGCTGGTCGCGGCTGGCCAGCGCGTTGATGTCGGTCTGCTTGCCGCGTACACCTTCCGCCATGATGCGCTGCGCATCGTAAGCCTGGTCGCCGCTGACCGCGATGCGGTCGCCCTTCATCATGCCGAACATGCGGAACACGTTCAGCACGGGCTTGTTGACGCCATTGGTGGCCAGGTCGCGGAAGCCGGCAAACCAGGGCTGGTCTTCGAACTCGAAGGACCAGTTCACCGCGCCGATCAGGTTGACCCCGCGCCGCGCGGCCAGCTCATATTCGCGCGCGATCGAGGCTGCCGTATAGCTCGAATAAAGGGTGCCGTTGCGGTAGGCATTTTCCGGGTTGGTCTGCATGCCGCAGGCGGCGCAGCCTTCCGGGTCGGATTCGCCGATGATCACCGGTATGCCCTTGAGTTCAGGGTATTTCTCGACCAGCGCAAAGCCTTCGTCGAGGTGCCTGAAATGGACATTCATCCCCATTTGCACGACGCCGTTGACGACCTTGGGTGCCCCCTTGGCATGGAATGCCACGAAGTCCAGCGGTGCGCCGGTCTTGCCGGTGGCGAAGTTCTTCCCGCGCAGGCAATGCTCCAGGAAGTCGTCCATGAAGCGGCCCGCGACTGCCGTGTGCGGGCCGCCCATGCGGGCGGTCGGCAGCGCCCGCTTGACCGCGTCGGCGGCGTAATCGTACATCTTGAAGTATTCGATCCTGGTGTCGGGCGCGATCAGGTACAGGCCGTCCGGCTCGTTCCAGACTTCCCAGTACCAGCTTTCCACTTCCTTCTGGCCGTAGCGCTCCACGCTGTGGCGGACCCACTGGTAGACCAGCTCCGCCCACTTGTTGTAATCGTTGGGAGGCGTGGCCCAGCCGGTCATGATGTCGCGATACGGCGTGCCCGGCTTCCATTGGTGCTGGTAAGGGATGGGGCGCTGCGACAGCGCCTGCGGCATGAAGCCGATCTGCGCCAGCGGCTTCATCTTGCGTTCGATATAGGTGTCGAAGATCCGGTCGATGATGGTCCAGTCATAAACGGGCTTGCCGTCCTTGTCCTCGCTGTACATGCCGGTCGAGCCCCACTTGAGCGCATAGCTGCCGTCGCCGGAGGTCATCAGGTTGTGCGCGCGGACGTAGACCGGCACCGGGCTCAGGGCGGCGATGTCGCTGAGCAGCTTCTTGCCGTTGGGGGCGGTGGTGTAATTCGGTTCGTCGTAGCCGAACCAGGCCCAGATGGGCGTCATCGGGCCTTTGGATTGGCTGGCATCGATGGCCAGCCTGACCGGTGCGGCGGACGGCAGCGCAGCCACGGCGAGCTGTGCGGCGGCCGCCAGGCACAGGGTGGAAAGGAGTCTCTTCATGTTTGCTTTCCCGGAAATGAGCGGTGCTGCGACAGTAGACCGCTGGCGCAGCCCGGGCCAATGAAATTTCCAGCAACAGGTATGCCGAATTGGATATCGCTTGCCGCCGCCATTCGTGCGCAGCACGCCGGTCGCCTTGTATAACCTGTGCCATTGCGGGCGGCAGGCACCGGGCGCCGCGGCTTGCCCGGGACAGCTGGAAACGGACAATCAACCGGCATTTGAAAAGGAGCAGGCCATGCCTATCAAAGGAAGTTGCCATTGCGGCACCACGGCATTCGAGATCGATGGCGAGATCCCCGCGCAGCTGACGCGCTGCACCTGTTCGTTCTGCGCCAAGCGTGGCGCAGTGACGGCCTCCTTCACCCCTGAACAGTTCCGCCTGGTGCAGCCGCCGTCAGGCGAAGGGACGTACCGCTGGAACACCAGGACGGTGCACCACCATTTCTGCCCGGTGTGCGGCTGCGCCACCTATACGGACTCGCCGGCGTTCGAAATGAATGGCAGCTGGGACGGCCACACCCGCCGCATCGTCGTCAACGCACGCCTGTTCGATGACTTCGATGCGGCCACGGCGGACGTGGCCGTGATCGACGGCAAGCACCTGTGGTGATCAGGCGGCCAGCGCGGCTTCCAGTTTGTCGAAGGAGCCGGTCCAGCCTTGCATCATGCTGCCGCGGTGTTCCAGGAAGACCGCCAGTTCTTCCGCCGTGGCCTTGCCCGCCACTTCCCAGGTCACGGTGACCCGCGTGCGGTTTGGCGTTTCGGCGGCGAACTGCACGGTGGTGCGCATGGTTTCCGGCCATAGCGGCGCCATCGGATGGCGGCTGATGTTTTCGTGCTCGTCGCAGAACTGCTGCGTGTAGACCAGCAGGTCGGGCCGTCGGATGGCTTCATATTGGGCGCGGCCATACATGGTGAGCGCCGCATTGCCCATCGCGTACAGCGAGCTGCCGCCTGGGCGGATGTCGGCGCGCAGGAAACGCATTTCCATACCGGTGGGCGGCAGCCAGCGGGCCAGGTGTTCCGGCTTGGTCCACATGTCGAACAGCACTTCCTGCGGCGCCTCGAAGCTGCGGTTGATGACGAACTTGTCCTGGTCCGCCAGGCGCTTGCCGAGGTATTCGGCCAGGCGGTCCCAGGTCGAATCGCCGTTGGCGTGCTTGATGAACTGGCGCGTTTGCGCGGCGCTTTGCGCGTCCGCCAGGGCCATGGTCATGTCCATGCGGGTCTTGCCGTCCACCTCGTCGAACAGCACGGTGACGCGGAACAGGGGCGGGGTGTCGTCGGTGGCGCCGTGGTCGTAGACCAGCTTATGCAGCGGCTCCACCACGTGGTAGGTGGTCTTGTTCGGGTAGTCGGTGCCGTCCGGCCCGTGCATGGTGTAGCGCCAGGTGCCGCCGACGCGCAAGTCCTTGCTGTGGGTCGTCAGCGAAAAGCCGCGCGGCCCCCACCATTGCGCCACCTGGGCCGGGTCGGTCCAGGCATCCCA
>CBHWEO010000278.1:0-6940 GCA_966112955.1 uncultured Duganella sp.
CAAGGAAGGCATGGGCTACGGCGACTTCAAGCTGCTGGCCGCGCTGGGCGCCTGGATGGGCTGGCAGATGCTGCCCGCCATCATCCTGCTGTCGTCGGCGGTGGGCGCGGTGGTCGGCATCGGCATCATTGTCGCCTCGCGCATGGGCTTCGACCACAAGATCCCGTTCGGCCCCTACCTGGCCGGCGCCGGCCTGGCAGCCCTGCTGTGCGGCCAGCAGATCACCGCCTTCATGTACGGAGCCACGGGCTGACATGCCGGGGCGCTTCGTAGTCGGCCTGACGGGCGGCATCGGCAGCGGCAAGAGCCTGGTGGCCAATATGTTTGCCGACCGCGGCGCCAGCATCGTCGACACCGACCAGATCGCCCACAGCCTGACCACCCCCAATGGCGCCGCCATGCCTGCCATCCTGGCCGAATTCGGCGCCCAGATGGCGGACAGCCACGGCGCCATGGACCGCGCCAAAATGCGCGAGCTGGTGTTCCGCGAACCGGCCGCCAAGCGCCGCCTGGAAGCCATCCTGCACCCCATGATCCGCGACGCCACGCTGGCGGCGGCCGCCGACGCCAGCGGCCCCTACGTGATGCTGGCCATCCCCCTGCTGGTGGAGTCCGGCAGCTGGAAGCAGCGCGTCAACCGCGTGCTGGTGGTGGACTGCCCGGAGGAAGTGCAGGTGGCGCGCGTGATGGCGCGCAATGGCCTGGCGGAAGACCAGGTGCGAGCCATCATGGCGGCCCAGGTGCCGCGCGCGGTACGGCTGGCGGCAGCCGACGACGTCATCGACAACGGGGGCCGGATCGAGTCGCTGACACCCCAGGTGGACCGGCTGCATGATTTTTATCAGCAATATTTGTAATTTTGCTTCGCATGGTTCAGAATCACGTGATTATTAATAGGTCTTCCACACGAGGGATGCTTTGATCGTTTACGAATATCCTTTCAATGAGCGCATCCGCACCCTGTTGCGCCTGGAGGATCTATACGAGAAGTTCAAGTTCTTCGTGCATCAGGAACACCCGATGCAGCATCACGTTGCGCTGGCTACCATCTTCGACATGCTGGAAGTAGCCGGGCGTGCCGACCTGAAATCCGACCTGCTGCAGGAACTCGAGCGCCAGCGCCAGAGCCTGCTGGGCTACCGCTCCAACCCGAATGTCCAGGCCGACATGCTGGATGCCATCCTGGCCGAGCTCGACAGCGTGTCGAGCGCCTTGGTGGCGGCCCAGGGCAAGACCGGGCAGAACGTGCGCGACAATGAATGGCTGATGAGCATCCGCGGCCGCACCATCATTCCGGGCGGGGCTTGCGAATTCGACCTGCCGTCCTATTACGCCTGGCAGAAGCAGCCGGCGGAAAAGCGTTTCAACGATATCGTCAACTGGTTCAACCCGCTGGTGCCGCTGTTCGATGCGCTGGGCCTGGTGCTGCGCCTGCTGCGCGACTCCGGCGCGCCGGTGAAGATGATCGCCAATGCCGGCAGTTACCAGCAGATGCTGCAAGGCAAGGTCTACCAGATGCTGCGGTTGGCGGTCGACGAATCGCTGGGCGCGATTCCCGAAATTTCGGCCAACAAGTACATGCTGTGGGTGCGCTTCACTTCCCAGGGCGGCGACCTGAAACCCAAGCCGCTGGAAGAAGATGTACCATTCGAGCTCACCCTCTGTAATTTCTAAGCACCATGCCGACTGTCGTTGAATGCCCCACCTGCCATGCCAAGGTAGAGTGGACGGAAGCCAATAAATACCGCCCTTTCTGCAGCGAGCGCTGCAAGATGATCGACCTGGGCGCCTGGGCCGAGGAAAAGTACACCATCCCCGGCGCCGCGCCTACCGACCCGCTGGACGAGGAAAAGCAGTGATGCTGCGCCGCGCTTGCGCCGCCGCGGCCGCCGTGCTGGCGGTGGCCGGCGCCGCAGCGGCCACGCCGCGCGAAGAGGCGCTGCAGATGGCCGACCTGCAGTGGAACCACTTCCGCCTGAACGGCGACGCTCGTTCACTGGCACCGCTGCTGGCCGATGGCTGGGTGTTGACGCACTCGGACGGCAAGGTCCAGCACAAGAAGGACTACCTGGAGCAACTGGCCAGCGGCAGCCGCCGCAACACCGGCATCACCAACCAGGATTCGGTGATCCAGTATTACGGCGATACTGCCATCGTGACCGGCAAGAGCGTGCAGTCGGGCGTTGGCGAACAGGGGCCGTTCAGCGGCAGCTTCCGCTTTACCCGCACCTGGGTGTGGCAAGGCGGACGCTGGGTGATGGTGGCTTCGCACTCTTCGCGGCTGAACCCTTAGAACCGGAAAACCGGGGTCCGACCCTGCGGGTCGTACCCCGGTTTTCCGGTTTGGACGGTTTCAGTAGCGCACGCGGTCCAGCCACTCCAGCAGGGGAATGGTCGCCGGCAGCAGCGGCTCCACCCCCACCGTTCCCTGCCAGGCAAAGGCCTGGCCTTCCAGGCTTTGCGGCTCGCCCGTCCACTCGCGGCTGATGAAGAAATGCAGCCGCACATGCGCATGCGGATAGACATGCTCGACCCCGCACCATTCTTCCGCGCTGGTGATGTGGATGCCCAGCTCTTCGACGAACTCGCGCTTGAGCGCTTCGAAGATAGTCTCCCCCGGATCCACCTTCCCGCCCGGGAATTCCCAGTAGCCCGCATAGGGCTTGCCTTCCGGCCGCTGCCCCAGCAAGACATCGCCGTTCGGCCGCATCAGGATGCCGACCGCCACATCGATCGGGCGCGCCTCGCTCATGGCAGCCTCCCCGCGTAATCGCGCGCGAACTGCCAGGCCACGCGGCCCGAACGCGAACCGCGCTGCAGCGCCCATTGCAAGGCTTCGGTACGGGCATCGGCAATCTGCGACACGCTGCAGCCGAAGGCCGCCAGCCAGTGCGCCACGATGCCCAGGTAATCGTCCTGCTTGAAGGGATAGAACGACAGCCACAGGCCGAAGCGCTCGGACAGCGAAATCTTTTCCTCCACCGTTTCGCCCGGATGCAGGTCGCCATCCTCGTCGTGCGTGTAGCTGGCGTTGTCCGACATCCGCTCCGGCATCAGGTGGCGGCGGTTGGAGGTGGCATAGATCAGCACATTGTCGATCACCGCCGATACCGAGCCGTCCAGCGCCACTTTCAGCGCCTTGTAGCCGCTCTCGCCTTCCTCGAAGGACAGGTCGTCGCAGAACACCACGAAGCGCTCGGGCCGGCCGGCCACCAGGTCCATGATGTCGGGCAGGTCATGCAGGTCGGACTTGTCGACTTCGATCAGGCGCAGGCCCTGCGGCGCGAAAGCGGCCAGGCAAGCCTTGATCAGCGAGGACTTGCCGGTGCCGCGCGCGCCGGTCAGCAGCACATTGTTGGCCGGCTTGCCTTCCACGAACTGGCGCGTGTTCTGCTCGATCTGCGCTTTCTGGCGCGCGATGTGCTGCAAGTCGTCGAACGCGATCTGCGCGGGACGCGGCACCGGCTGCAGGTAGCCGCAGCCATTGCGCTTGCGCCAGCGGAAGGCGGTGGAGGCTTGCCAGTCGGGCACCTCGGCGGCCGGCGGCAGGATGGCTTCCACGCGCGCCAGCAAGGCCTCGGCGCGCTTGAGGAACTGGTCGAGTTGGTTCGACATCCGGTCAGGAACGGTAGTCGGCGTTGATCGACACGTAATCGTGCGACAGGTCGCAGGTGTAGACAGTGGCAGCCGCCGTGCCGCGCGCCAGCTTCACGCGCACCGTGATTTCGCTCTGCTTCATCACGCGCTGGCCATCTTCCTCCTTGTAGTCCGGGTTGCGGCCGCCGTCCTTGGCCACCCACACGTCGTCCAGGTACAGGTTGATCTTGCTGACGTCCAGGTCGTCCACGCCGGCATAGCCGATGGCGGCCAGGATGCGGCCCAGGTTGGGGTCGGAGGCGAAGAAGGCGGTCTTCACCAGCGGCGAGTGGCCGATCGAGTAAGCGATCTTGCGGCATTCGGCGGCATCCTTGCCGTCTTCCACGGTGATGGTCATGAACTTGGTGGCGCCCTCGCCGTCGCGCACGATGGCTTGCGCCAGGAACAGCGACAGCTCGGTCACGGCCTTCGCCAGTTCACGGTATTCCGGCGAGTCGACCGAATCCACCACCAGGCTGCCGGCGCCCGTCGCCACCAGCATGAAGGAATCGTTGGTCGAGGTGTCGCCATCGATGGTGATGCAGTTGAAGGACTGGTCGGCCGCTTCCTTGACCAGCACGTCCAGCACCGGCTGCGATACTTTGGCGTCGAACGCCAGGTAGCCCAGCATGGTGGCCATGTTTGGCTTGATCATGCCGGCGCCCTTCGAGATGCCGGTCATGGTCACCTGGTGGCCGGCGATCTGCACGGTGCGCGAACCCGCCTTCGGCTGGGTGTCGGTGGTCATGATGGCTTCGGCGGCGTTGAACCAGTTGTCCTGCTTGAGGTTCTGGATGGCTTTCGGCAGGCCGGCCACGATCTTCTCGACCGGCAGCGGCTCCAGGATCACGCCCGTGGAGAAAGGCAGGATCTGCTGCGCATCGCAGCCCAGTTCCCTGGCCAGGGCGGCGCAGGTGGCGCGCGCATTGGCCATGCCGGCTTCCCCGGTCCCGGCGTTGGCATTGCCCGTATTGACCATCAGGGCGCGGATCGGCTTGCCGCCCGCCTTGACGGCCGCCAGGTTTTCCTTGCAGATCTGCACCGGCGCGGCGCAGAAGCGGTTCAGGGTGAACACGCCGGACACGGTGGCGCCCTCGGCCAGCTTGAGGACCAGCACGTCCTTGCGGCCCGGCTTCTTGATGCCGGCTTCGGCGAAGCCCAGCTCGATGCCGGCTACCGGCTTCAAGTCCGCGGCGACGGGGATAGGGGAATTGACGGCCATAGTGTTCTTCTCAATGTTGGTGTGGAATGAAGTCGTTATTTTAAACGCACAGCGCATTCCCATGCGCAGTGCAATAAAGCCATTTAAGCAAGACAAAAACCCCACAATTTCTAGAACCTGCTCTCTATTTCGCACCTCATCGGTTCAAGTCCGTCGAATTTTCATTTATCGTAGGCAACTGACAGCGCAAAGCTGCATCAAATTGGTGCGCTGCAGTATCAATACAATAACATTCGATCGGATCACTTCATGAAAAAACAGCTTCTCACCGCTGCCGTGCTGGCTGCTACCAGCATGATGGCCCAGGCCGGCACCCTGGGCGATGGCAACCTGAGCATCAGCGGTTTCGGCACCCTGGGCGTGGCCCAGACTGACAAGGACGACGCCAAGTTCGCCCGTTACAACCAGGCTTCCGGCACCGGCGATTCGCCGCGCATCGGCCTGGACAGCAACCTGGGCCTGCAAGCCACCTACACCTTCAACGACCGCCTGTCGGGCACGGTACAGGTGCTGACCCGCAAGAACACCAGCCCGCAGTTCACCACCGACCTGACCTGGGGCTTCCTGAAGTACAAACTGAACGACGAGACCAATGTGCGCCTGGGCCGCGTGGTGCTGCCGGCCTTCCTGATCTCCGACTACCAGAACGTGGGCTATGCCAACACCATGATGCGTCCGCCGATCGAGATGTACGGCCAGGCGCCCATCGAAAACCTGGATGGCGGCGACGTCAACTGGCAGCATTCCTTTGGCGACACCAACGTGACCGTGCAAGGCTTCGGCGGCATCAGCCGCGGCAAGCTGTACATCCCGACGGGCGGCGGTTCCATCGCCAAGCACCAGTCACCGGTTTTCGGCCTGGCCGTGACGGCCGAGTACGGCCCCTTTACCGCGCGCGTGGCCCACGCCCGCGCCAAGATCGAATCCAACAACCTGGCCCCGATCAACGCCCTGACCGACGGCCTGGCCAAGACCGGTGTGCCGGCCGCAGTCCAGCTGGCCAATGACCTGACCCTGCGCGGCGGCAAGAAGATGAGCTTCACCGAGCTGGGCCTGACGATGGACTGGAAGAACATCGTGCTGCAAGCCGAATACGCCCAGCGCCGCGCGCATGAACCGGTCTACATCCCGGAAACCAATTCGGGTTACCTGATGGCCGGCTACCGCCTGGGCAAAGTGCTGCCTTACTACGCCCACGCCTATTACAAGGGCGCCGGTTCGTCCGTGACCGTGCCGACCGTACCGGCCGGCCACCCGCTGGCACCGACCCTGGCCGCGGTGCGCGGCCTGCTGGTGTCGCCTGAGCAGAAGTCCGACCTGGTCGGCATGCGCTGGGACTTCGCCAAGTCGCTGGCCCTGAAGGTGCAGATCGACCACGTGAAGCCGCAGGTCAAGGGCGGTTCGCTGATCCTGCCGTCGGGCGTGCCGACCTACAACAAGAGCCTGAACGTCTATGCCGCCGGCATCGACTTCGTGTTCTAAGGAGGTGGCCATGAAAAAAATCCTGACCGCCCTCTTCGCTACCGCTTTGGCTGCCGCGGCCCTGCCCGCATCGGCCGAGATCGTTGTGATCGTCAACAAGGACAACCCGGCATCGCGCATGTTCTCGGAACAGGCGTCGCAGTTCTTCCTCGGCAAATCGGCCATGTTCACCCCGGTGGACCAGGCCGAAGGCTCCAAGATCCGCGCCGACTTTTACCAGAAAGTGGCCGACAAGGACCCAGCCCAGGTGAAAGCCATCTGGTCCAAGCTGGTGTTCACCGGCAAGGCCACGCCACCGAAGGAATACAAGTCGAACGCCGAAGTGAAGAAAGCCGTGGCGGAAGACCCGAAAGCCATCGGCTACATCGACAAATCGGCAGTGGACGACACTGTCAAGGTGATCCTGACCCTGCCATAAGCACCGGTTCCCCATCACGCAACGCCGCCCCGCAACAGCCGGGCGGCGTTTTTTTTAAATTTAGGCCACTGTCACAAATGTACGGATACCAAGCTGTGTCACTAAAACAAAAATTGTACACCCGGGGTGGGGGCACGCCCGGCCTTCCCCGATACTCTCCCCCATGGACAAGGTGGAGCTGC
>CBHWEO010000279.1:0-6931 GCA_966112955.1 uncultured Duganella sp.
CAGCTCTGGCAATCGGACATTTTGTCCGATTGCCAGAGCTGACCCCGACTTTCATTCCGCGAGCGTGCTAGTCGAGCGGGACGTTGCGGTAGCGGTTCACGATCGTGCTTTCGACCGGGGGCGCGTTATTGCCCCAGGCGGCGCGCAGGTAGGACACTACTTGCGCCACCTCCACGTCGTTCAGTGAATGGCTGAACGGCGGCATGCCGTAGGGGCGCGGGTTGCCGGCCGTGCCGGGGGCGAAGCCGCCATTCAGCACGATGCGGATCGGGTTCACCGCTTCGTCCATCGTCAGGGCGCGGTTGCCCGCCAACGGCGGGTAGTGCGGGGCGATGCCTTCGCCCTTTTCGCCGTGGCAGTCCATGCATTGCTTGCGGTAGATCTGCTCGCCGGCCGCCAGCCAGGCCGCTGCTTCCGGTTCCTTCGACCGTTCGTAGGGTTCGCGCTTGCCGGCTTCGTTCGGCAGGGATTTCAGGTACGTGGCCATGGCGCGCGCATCCTCGTCGCTCAGGTGCTGCAGGCTTTCGCGCACCACCTCCGCCATCGGGCCGAACACCGTGGCGCGCTGCGAGACCCCGGTTTTCAGCAGGTCGGTGATGTCCTTTACTTCCCAGTCCCCCAGGCCGGCTTCGCGGTCGGAGGTCAGCGAGGGGGCGTACCAGCCCAGCACGGGAATCAGTCCGCCGGACAGGCTGTTGTCGCTGGCGCCCAGCGCATTACGTTCGCTGTGGCAGGCGATGCAGTGGCCGGGTCCTTGAACAAGATAGGCGCCGCGGTTCCATTCGGCGGACTTGCTGGCGTCGGGCGTGAAGACGGCCGGCTTGAAGTACAGGGCGCGCCATACGGCCAGCATGGCTTGCTGGTTGTAGGGGAAGCGCAGGGTGTGCGGCTGGCTGGCCTGTTTCACCGGCGCGATGGTCTGGAAGTAGGCGTACATCGCGTCCGCATCGTCGCGCGTCATGGCGGTGTAGTTCGTGTACGGGAACGCGGGGTAGAGCAGGCGGCCGTCTTTTGCCTTGCCGTTGTGCAGGGCGTTCCAGAAGTCGTCGGCAGTCCAGTTGCCGATGCCGGTTTCCTTGTCGGGCGTGATGTTGGGCGATATGACGTTGCCGAATGGTGTCTGCAGGGCGCGCCCGCCGGCAAAGGCGGCGCCGCCGCGCGTGGTGTGGCAGGCCATGCAGTCGGCTGCCTTGGCGAGGTAGGCGCCGCGTGCCACTTTCTCGGCCTGTGGCATGGCTTTCGAGGCGGCGCTGGGCGCCGGGCCGGTGTCGTGCTTGGGCCAGATGAAGCCGACGGCCGCGGCAAGCAGCAGCAGCGGTACGGCGATGGCGATCTTTGTGGTGCGGTTCATTTTTCGTTCTTCTGAGTGGGGACGCCGCCGCATTCCATCGGCAATGGCTTGGGCAGGGAGGTGGCGGGGCGCATGTCGGGGCTGGCCGGCTGGGCGGCCAGCCAGCCCGATACGGCGGCGACGTCGGCCTCGCTCAGGCGGTTGGCCACGTCGGCCATGCAGTCGGGCTTGTGCGCCTTGCGTTTCTGGTTGCGCCAGGCGCCGAACTGGGCGTTGATGTAGTCGCGCGGAAGGCCGATCAGGCCGGGAATCGCGGGCGCCACGCCGGTCATGGCGGCGCCGTGGCAGGCCACGCAGGCGGGGACCTTGCGCGACGGGTCGCCTTCATGCACCAGCACGCGCCCGCGCTCGATCATTTGCGGCGTGGCGCTGGTGGCGGCCGGCGGCGGGTAGGGCGCGTGCTGTTCGGAGAAGTATTGGGCGATCTCGCGCAGGTAGGCATCCGGCAGCTGGTCGACCATGTAGGTCATCATCGGGTAGTGGCGGCGGCCTTCCTTGAAGTTCAGCAGCTGGTTGTACAGGTAGCCGGCGGGCTTGCCGGCGATGCGCGGGAAGAAGGCGTCGCCCTGTTCATTGGCCTTGTGGCAGGCGGTGCAGGCGGCGACGCGCTGTTCCACCGTATCGGGCAGGCTGGCCGGCGCGGCGCTTGCCAGGATGGGCGCAAGCAGGGCGCCGCATGAGAGAATGCGTGGGAAAATGCGCATGATGAATCCATTCTTCTTGTGATGCATGCAAGGATACGCCTGCATGGCGAAGAATAACAGGCTCAGAATGGCCACTGGACGAGGATATCAGTTTGAAGCTGTATGAAGCGCTGGCCGACGAGCTGGCGGGTTTGATGGCGGACGGCGTGCTGCGGCCGGGGGAAAAGCTGCCGTCGGTGCGCCAGCAGCAGGAGCGGCGCGGCGTCAGTCCGTCCACCGTGTTCCAGGCCTATTACCAGCTTGAGGCGCGCGGCCTGATCGAGTCGCGCCCGCGTTCGGGCTACTACGTGGCGTCGCGCCGCTTTGCGGCGGCGCCGGAGCCGGAGGTGTCGCGGCCCGATCCAGCGTCCACCCTGGTCGATGTCAGCGAACTGGTATTCCAAGTGCTGGAGGCCAGCCGGGCGCCCGGCATCGTGCCTTTCGGTTCGGCCTTTCCCAGTCCCTTGCTGTTCCCGCTCGATAAGCTGGGGCGGGCGGTGTCGTCCAGCATGCGCCACATCGATCCGTGGAGTACGGTGGCCGATCTGCCGCCGGGGAATGCGGAATTGCGGCGCCAGATCGCCTTGCGCTACCAGCTCGATGGCGTGCAGGTGGCGCCGGACGATATCGTGATCACCAACGGGGCGTTGGAGGCGCTGAACCTGTGCCTGCAGGCGGTGGCGCGGCCAGGCGATACGGTGCTGGTGGAGTCGCCCAGTTTCTACGCGGCCCTGCAGGCGCTGGAGCGCATCGGCCTGAAGGCGGTCGAGGTCGCGACCCATCCGCGCGAGGGCGTCGACCTGGGCGCGCTGGCCACGGCGCTCGCGGCGCACAGGCCGAGCGCGTGCTGGCTGATGACCAGTTTCCAGAATCCGCTGGGCAGCCTGATGCCGCCGGAGAAGAAGCAGGCGCTCGTGGAACTGCTCGCGGCGCATGAGGTGCCCCTGATCGAGGACGATGTGTACGGCGAGCTGTATTTCGGCGCCCAGCGTCCGGCGCTGGCCAAGCGCTTCGACGACAAGGGACTGGTCATGCATTGCAGCTCTTTCTCGAAATGCCTGGCGCCGGGATTCCGCGTGGGCTGGGCGGCGGCGGGGCGTTTCGCGCGCCAGGTGGAGCGCCTGAAGCTGACGACCAGCCTGGCGGCGGCGATGCCTTCGCAGCTGGCGCTGGCGGAATTCCTGGGGCAGGGTGGGTATGAGCGCCACTTGCGGCAACTGCGCGGCGCGCTGGCGGCGCAGCAGCGGCAGATGCTGGCGGAGATCGAGGCGCATTTCCCGCCGGGGACGCGGGTGACGCAGCCGCAGGGCGGGTATTTTCTCTGGGTGGTGTTGCCGGAGTCGGTGGATGCGCTCAAGTTGCACCGGCTGGCGCTGGCCCAGGGGATCAGTATCGCGCCGGGGCCGATGTTCAGCGCCAAGCGCGCGTTCCGCAATTGCATACGCCTGAATTATGGGCATGCATGGGATGCGCGCAGCGCGCAGGCGGTGGCTGTGCTGGGGGAGTTGGCGAAAACCGGTAAACCAGTGTCAGGCACAAGTGCCTGACACGCCTGGGTCAGACCCTTGGGGCTGACCCCGATTTACCGGTTCTGGGCCGCTTCGGCGGCTTCACCGGCGGCAGCACGTTGCCGGCCGCAATCCAATGCCGGTACACGCGCAGCGCCACCTGCGCATCGTCCGCCGCGTAGAGGATCTGCTTTTCATTGAGCCGTGGCGCCGCCCAGTTGGTGGTGGAAATCTTCTTCGACTTGGTCAGCGCCTGGCCGAAATACTTGGCCACCGCGCTCTTGGCGCCCAGGTCATTCTTCTGTCCCGGCTCGCGCAGCACGGGCCCCAGGTCGACCACTTTCAGCGGCTCGATCCCAAGCTTGGCGCGCACGCGCTTGATGTCGTCCGACAGGCCGAAGCCGATCTTCAGCGTCATGTCCGATTCAAGGATGGCCTTGACCGTGGCCAGGTAAGGAAAGGCATCGCCCACCTGGAACAGCCAGGCCTGGCGGTCGTCGGCAAACTGGATCAGGTGCGGGCCGTCCGAGCTTTCGCCCTTGACAAAGGTGGGTTTGGATTCGGTGTCGAAACCGATCGCATCCGCGGACAGCAGTGCCGCTTGCGCAGCCTCCGCGTCGGCGGCGGACTTGACGAGGCGGACGTCGGCCAGCCGGATGCCGTCATAAGGCGGCAACCCGGCGTCGGCTTCCGTCGCGCCGCTCATTACTTCTTGGAGAACTTGGCAGTCAGCGCCTGCAGCTTCTCCGCGCGGCGGCGGTTGGCTTCCTCGGCGGCGGCGGCTTCGCGCTCGGCGGCGCGTTCGGCCTTGCGGCGTTCCATTTCCTTCTTGTAGCGTTCCGCCAGGGTTTCCTTGGCGTGCTTGCGGTGTTCGTCGGTCACTTCAGCGCCCGTGCTGCCATCCAGGTTGTAGCGCACCGTGGCCTTTTCCATCGCGCGCAGGTAGCGCTGCGAGGAAGTGTGGATGCCCAAGGCAGCGCGCATCAGCTTGCGGTTAAGTTCCGGCTGCGCCGCGATCAGCTGCTTGTCGATGCCGATCGACAGCGGCAGGCTGTCGCGGAACGGGGCATACTGTTGCTGCAATTGCTTGAGCAGGGCGCGCGCGGAATTGGGAGCGGCAGGTGCGGCGGCCTGTTCTTCGGCCGGCTGCTGAGGGGTGAGGCTAGTGTTCATCGACTTCATAGGTTAATCAAGAGCCGCCAGCATACCACGATGCGCCCCCTCGGCGCATTGTGTTTCCGCTCATGATGTTGTTTTGCTATTGATTTAACGCGTGCGGCCGAGGCCAAAAGCTTGTATAATGGCAGACGCACCAAATGCAGGACGGTGCGAATTCAGTTTGGTAAAGAGTTTTCGGCCGGGGCCGCGCCGCCCTGTGTAGACCAGTTCCAGGGCATGTGCCCTCTCTAATCACTGAATCATCGGAAGCGAGCCCGGTCAAGCGGGCTTTTTCTTTTCCCGATCATCCCTGAACAACCGAGCCTTCGACTAAGCGCACCTTCGGGCGCGCGCAGAGAGATATTCAATGACGAAACCTAAGACCCTGACGTTGTCCGCCAAGAAATCCACTGGTTCCTCCACCACCAGCGCCCCGCTGGCCGTGCCGAAAACCAGCCTTTCCTATGTGATCGACAACGCTCAAGAGGAAGCAGGCAAAGTCACTGTTGTGAAGAAGTCGCGCCGCCTGGCTGCCGTGCCGGTAGCGGAAGCGCCCGTGGAAGCCGCGCCGGCCGAACCGGCAACCAAGACCCGCGCCCGCAAGACCGCAGCGGCCAAGCCGGTCTCGCTGGCCGTGGTGGCCGAGGAAGCGCCGGCTGCCGCTGCGCCGGCAAAGCGCGGCCGCAAGCCGAAGGCTGCCGCTGAAGCGGCGCCCGTGACGGTCGCCACCGGCCCGGCCGCCGTGACCGAAGTGCGCGATGCCGCCGTGCTGGCATCGATCGACACGTCCGGCTACCTGCTGCCGCAAGTGAAGGTGCCGGGCCGCCGCGGCCGCAAGCCGAGCGAATTCACGCCGGAAAACGATGAAGTGGCGGCGCTGAACGCCGTGGAGCGCGCCGAACTGAAGGCCGCTTCCAAGGCGCGCGAACGCAAGGCCAAGGGCCTGGACGCTTTCGGCATGAACGACGGCGCCAATGCGGAGGAACTGGAAAAGCGCCGCCAGCAGTTCAAGAACCTGATCAACCTGGGCAAGGATCGCGGCTACCTGACCTACGCCGAGATCAACGACCACCTGCCGGAAAACATCGTCGATCCGGAAGCGATCGAAGGCATCATCGCGACCTTCAACGACATGGGCATCGCCGTCTACGAGCGCGCGCCCGATGCGGAAGCGCTGCTGCTGTCCGATAACGTGCCGACCGCCGCCAGCGACGACGAGGTGGAAGCCGCTGCCGCCACCGCGCTGTCGACCGTCGATTCCGACTTCGGCCGAACCACCGACCCGGTTCGCATGTACATGCGTGAAATGGGCGCCGTGGCGCTGCTGACCCGCGAAGGCGAGATCGAGATCGCCAAGCGTATCGAAGAAGGCCTGCGCGACATGATCCAGGCGATTTCCGCCTGCCCGACCACCATCGACGAAATCCTGAACCTGGCCGAGAAGATCGCCAAGGACGAAATGAAGGTCGACGACGTGGTGGACGGTTTCGTCGACCTGAACGAAGACGCCCCCGCGCCGGCGCCGGTCAAGGCAGCCGCCGCCGACGACGAAGACGACGAAGAAGAGCTGGAAGACGAGGAAGAAGACGGCGACGTGAATGGCGGCGCGGCCGGCTATTCGACCGAACAACTGGCGCAGCTGAAAGAAGACGCGCTGGCCAAGTTCGCCCTGATTTCGACCCAGTTCGACAAGATGCGCAAGGCCGCCTACGGCAATGCCACTTACCTGAAGGCGCAGGACATCATCTCCAACGAGCTGCTGGGCATCCGCTTCACCGCGAAAGTGGTGGAAAAGCTGTGCGACACCCTGCGCGGCCAGATGGAGCAGGTGCGTTCGATCGAGCGCGCCGTGCTGGAGCTGTGCGTGAACCGCTGCGGCATGCCGCGCGCGCACTTCATCAAGGTCTTCCCGGGCAATGAAACCAACCTGGATTGGGTGGACGGCGAAGTGGCGGCCGGCCATCCGTACAGCGCTGTGCTGGGCCGTAACGTGCCGGCCATCAAGGAGCTGCAGAACAAGATGATCGACCTGCAGGAGCGGGTGGCGCTGCCGCTGGCCGACCTGCGCAAGATCAACAAGCAGATGGCTGCCGGCGAAAAGCGTGCCCGCACCGCCAAGCGCGAAATGACCGTGGCCAACCTGCGCCTGGTGATTTCGATCGCGAAAAAGTACATCAACCGCGGCCTGCAGTTCCTGGACCTGATCCAGGAAGGCAATATCGGCCTGCTGA
>CBHWEO010000280.1:0-6821 GCA_966112955.1 uncultured Duganella sp.
AACGCGGCAAAGGCCGTCAAGCGCATCTGGTGGAGCTACGGAAAAGACGAGACGCCACTGGACGATTTTTCGCGCCACTACGTCGACCTGAACCTGCATGCGGAAACGGAAAACTATGCCAGCGGCGAATCGGTCCCGGTGGAAATCCGCAACGATGACGGCACGGACCTGGCGCAAGGCTTGCCGCAACTGGCGGTCCAGCTCGCGGTCGGCCCCGATGGCATCGGCAAGGCATTGAACGTCTTCGCCGGCAAGACCGTCATGCTCGGCATGATCGGCTGACCCGGGAGTTTGCTATGATGGGGCATGGCCAACAATGACTTCTCCCTGGTTCGCCGCTGCCTGATTCCGGCCGATGCCTTCATCCTGTGCGGCTGCCTGCGCGCGGCAGGCCTGCATGCCACCGTGATGGACGACCAGCACGTGCAGGCGGCCCTGCTGCTGGCGCCGGCCATCGGCGGCGCGCGCGTCATGGTGCCGGCGGCGGAATTGCCGCGGGCACTGGAAATCCTGGCCGCTTTCGAACGCGGCGAGCTGGCCCTGGGCGACGATGCCGACGTCGGCGGCGCCAAGGTCTACGAATTCACGCCACGCAAGTAAAGACGATCGCCTGCATGCTGCCTTCGATGGCGCCGCTGCCGAACTTCGCCGCCAGCGCCGCGATGGCCGCGTCGGTGGCTTCCTGCAGGCGCGCCGGATCGCGCGCTTCGATATCGGCCCGCAGCGGCGAGCCCTGGCACAAGGCGGTGGCGGTGTCGCGGGCGGACGGTGCGCGGCTGGTGGCGGTCACCACTTCATGCGTGACGCCGGCGGTCCAGCCGGCACGCGCCAGTTCGCCAAGGATGACGTCGACGTCGTGCCAGCCATAGGGCACGCGCGCCAGGAAGCGCGGCGGGTCGTTGGGGAAGACCTTGGCTAGGGCATGGTTGATGGTGGCGGAAAAATCGTTGTGGCTGATGCCATCCCACACGTTGAAGCAGTACAGGCCGCCCGGCTTCAGCACCCGGCGCGCCTCGCGGAAGCCGGCCGCCTTGTCGGGGAAGAACATCACGCCGAACTGGCAGCACACGGCGTCGAAGCTGGCGTCGGGGAAGGGCAGCGCCTGGCCGTCGGCTTCGCGCCATTCGACGCGCGGCGAATCGACCGCCTTGCGCGCCTGTTCCAGCATGGCCGGGTTGAGGTCGCTCGCGACAATATGGGCGCCGGGGATTTCCTGTAACAGGTGACGCGTGACCGCGCCGGTGCCGGCCGCCACTTCCAGGATGCGCTGGGGCCGCCGCTGGGCCAGTCGCCGCGCCATGTCGACCGCGTAAGGCGTGAAGAGCAGCGGCACCATGGCGCGCTCGTACGTTTCCGGAATTGAACCCGTGAAGCTGCTGTCCTTGTCCATGGTGGCCTCCCTTGTCAAGTCAGTATAGCGAGGCCTCAGGCGGCTTTGGCGGCTTTTTTCTCCGGTTTCGGCAATTGCACCAAGCGCGTGCCGGCAATGCGGTCGTGCAGGAACTGGCGGTCCTTATCGAACAGGGCGGTCAGCGACCACAGCAGTACACTGGCCAGCAGGGCATACAGCTTGTGCTTGTTGCTGAGGTCGGCCAGGTAGGCCACCAGGATGCCGGGCAGCACCCACAGCCAGCTCAGCAGGTAACGCACAGCGGCGGTGCGGATCGGCAAGTGCGCATGGCCCGGCTGCACCAGCTTGATGCGCCAGGTTTGCATGGCCAGGGTCTGGCCCTTGCGCGTCCACTGGTGGATGAAATAGGCGCCCAGGATCAGGAAAGCCAGGAACTGGCGCATGTGCTCGACCAGCGGCGTGTGGCTGGCCTTGGTGGCGATCTCGAACACCAGGAAGGGCAGGAACAGGGCGGCAAAGGCCAGCAGGATTTCGTAGACCATCGACACCAGGCGGCGCTGGATGGTCGGAACAGCGTTATTTGCTTGCATTGGGGACGGCAGGTGGCGCGCTGGGCGCGGCGGATGGAACGGTGGCGGGCGCGGCGGCATCGGCTGCCGGCGCCGCTGGAGCGGTGGCCGGGGCCGCGGCCGGCGCGGCAGAGGTGCCCGGCGCGGCGGACCCTGCGGCAGCGGCGGGGGCAATGCCGCCGGCGGGCGCGGCGCCCTGGCTGCTGCCGGGCGGCACCACGGCTGGCGAACCCGGCGGCAAACCGATCGGCGCCGGCGGCACCGTGCCGGGTGGTACGGTGCCGGGTGCCGGGACCAGGCCGGCGCCCTGGGCTTTCACGGGTGCCGGGGTCTTCACGGCGGCCTGGGCTGGTGTCGGCGTCTTGGCGACCTGGTTCTTCTTGGCGGCGGCGGCATCGGCCAGCGCTTTCCGGGCTTCTTCCGGCAGGTTCTGGTATTGCTCCCACTCGGCGGCGCGCTGGCCCGGCGGAGTGGCTTTCTTCTGTGCGCGGGCAAAGTTTTCCCGCACCGCCTTGCGCTCGGCCGGCGACAGCGCCACCCATTCGCGCATGCGCTCCTGGATGCGGGCCTGTTCGTCCGGCTTCATTTTGGCCAGGTGGTTGGCGATGGAAATCCATTTCTGCTTGCGCACCGGGCCCAGTTCTTCCCAGGTCGCCTCGAGCGGCGCCAGGGCTTTCTGCTGGTCGGGTTTCAGGTCCGACCAGTGGGGCTTTTCACCAAGCGGTTTGGCGGCGGCGGTAGCGGAAGCGGAAGCCGACGGCGCAGGCGCCGGGGCCGAGCCTGGTCGGATCACCAGCCACGCGGCGACTGCGGCCACCACGGCAACCAGCGCGAGTGTTCCCGCAATCCATTTTTTGCTACCGCTTGCACTCGCCATACGTTATTGCTCGCGAGTCTCGAGGTAGGCGCCAAAGCCCTGGTCAAGGTAAGCAGACAGCGGCAGCTCATCGGACAGCACGGCGGCGTCCATCTCTGCCAGTTCCACGATCGATTGCTGTTGTTCGTACTGGTACACGCCGACCATGCCGCCCATCACCAGCAGCAGGGGCAGGGCCACACTGACACGGTTGAACCAGGCGAAGGGATTGGCGAAGAAGCCGGCACCGCCGCCGGCCAGGGCAGGGGCGGTACGGGTCACGCGCACGCGAGCCGGGGCATCGGCTTTCTTGCGCGCCAGGGCAGCCTTGCGGGCGGCGGCCAGGCGATCCGTGGTCGAGGCTGGCAGATCGTCCAGCTTTTCATTGAGCGCGCGCCGCACGCTGTAGGCAAAGTTGGTATCTTCGGTGTTCATAACTTAATTCCCTTGGCTTTGAGCGATTCAGCGAGAGTGTGTGTTGCTCGTGAGCAATGCGTTTTAACGCTCCCTTCGGAACATCCCATCGCTTCGGCAGTTTCAGCTACATCCATGTCCTGCCAGTAACGCATGAGGAAGGCTTCTCGTTGACGCGCAGGCAGTTTTTGCACTTCTTCTTCAATAATTTGCAAGATCTGTGCCCGTTCTACCTGGTCCGCACTCGACTCGGCCGCCTGGGAACCTTGTTCAGCCTCGTAAGATTCCAGTATATCAAAGTCCTCATGCTCTTCCTGGCCAGGCCCCAGCCCGGAAAACAGGCTGACCCAGGTATTGCGGACTTTCTCGCGGCGGAAATAATCAAGTATGGTCGTCTGCAGGATGCGCTGGAACAGCATGGGCAGTTCGGCGGCCGGTTTGTCGCCGTACTTCTCGGCCAGCTTGATCATTGCATCCTGAACAATGTCCAGCGCGGATTCGTCCTTGCGGACGGCATATACCGCTTGCTTAAAGGCGCGGCGCTCGACGCTTTCGAGGAAATCCGATAATTCTTTGTCTGTGGCCATGCGTCGGGAAAGGGGCTGCGCTTGATTCGTTTATCTGAACAATCCGGCATTTTAACAAAAAATGCAGAATAAGCTTGACCAAAATGGTGCAGCGCGGTAACGTTAAGGACGCTTTGCACACCACGAAGCTCCCAGGTTGTTCTGGACAGGCACACAAAGCCGTTTGGAAAAGCCAGCTTTCTATTGTCAGCAGTTTGCTCTAACCCGTGCCACAAGCGCGAGAGGTAGGCATGAACCGCTGCAAAACTCCGGCCAAACGAGTTGCGTTTAGCACCGGCTTGTACTCCAGCTACGCATGGGGGAAGGGTCTGTGTGACCGCAGAAAGAAGGGACGCTGAGAGTCGTGCACGGTGACGCCCACTTCGCTAGGCAAGAGCATCCGATCAATCTCCTATGGACCTTGAAAGGAATGTTTCATGAATACCGAAGCCCCCATCACGGGCGCTGAGATCGTCGTTCGTTGCCTCGCAGAAGAAGGTGTCGAACACGTCTTTGGCTATCCCGGCGGCGCCGTCCTCTACATCTACGACGCCATCTTCAAGCAGGACAAATTCCAGCACATCCTCGTTCGCCATGAGCAGGCCGCCATCCATGCCGCCGACGCGTATTCGCGCAGCTCGAACAAAGTGGGCGTGGCGCTGGTCACTTCCGGACCCGGCGTCACCAATGCGGTGACCGGCCTGTCCACCGCCTACATGGACTCCATCCCGATGGTGGTGATTTCCGGCCAGGTGCCGAGCCACGCCATTGGCCAGGACGCGTTCCAGGAATGCGACACCGTCGGCATCACCCGCCCGGTGGTCAAGCACAACTTCCTGGTGAAGGACGTGAAAGACCTGGCGGAGACCATCAAGAAGGCTTTCTATATCGCCCGTACCGGCCGCCCCGGTCCTGTGCTGGTCGATATTCCCAAAGACATTTCGATGCACAAGCACGTGTACTCGTATCCGAAGGATATCGAGATGCGTTCCTACCGCCCGGTCGACAAGGGCCATGCGGGCCAGATCCGCAAGGCGCTGCAGTTGCTGCTGACCGCCGAACGCCCAATGATCTACACCGGCGGCGGTGTGATCCTGGCGCATGCATCGAATGAACTGAACAAACTGGTGGAGCGCCTCGGCTTCCCGGTCACCAACACCCTGATGGGCCTGGGCGGCTCGCGTGCCACCGATCCGAACTTCGTCGGCATGCCGGGCATGCACGGTACCTACGAAGCCAACCTCGCGATGCAGAATTGCGACGTGCTGATCGCCATCGGCGCCCGCTTCGACGACCGCGTGATCGGCAACCCGAAACACTTCGGCCAGAACCCGCGCAAGATCATCCACATCGACATCGACCCGTCGTCGATCTCGAAGCGGGTGAAAGTGGATATCCCTATCGTCGGCAACGTCAAGGACGTGCTGGTGGAACTGCTGTCGCAGCTGGACGCTTCGGAAACCAAGCCGAACAAGTCGGCCCTGCAAGCCTGGTGGAAGCAGATCAATGAATGGCGCGGCCGCGATTGCCTGAAGTACGCCACGTCCGACCTGGTGATCAAGCCGCAGCAGGTGGTGGAATCGCTGTACGACGTAACCAAGGGCGACGCCTTCATCACTTCCGACGTGGGCCAGCACCAGATGTGGGCCGCGCAGTACTACAAGTTCGACAAGCCGCGCCGCTGGATCAACTCCGGCGGCCTGGGCACCATGGGTGTCGGCCTGCCGTACGCCATGGGCGTGCAGATGGCCAATCCTGATGCGACCGTCGCCTGCATCACCGGCGAAGGCTCGATCCAGATGAACATCCAGGAACTGGCGACCTGCAAACAATACCGCCTGACGCCGAAGATCATCCTGTTGAACAACCGCTTCCTGGGCATGGTGCGCCAGTGGCAGCAGATCGACTACGGTTCGCGCTATTCCGAGTCCTACATGGATTCGCTGCCGGACTTCGAAAAGCTGGCCGAGGCCTATGGCCACGTCGGCATGCGCATCGAGAAGCCGGGCGACGTGGAAGGCGCGCTGAAGGAAGCATTCGCGATGAAAGACCGCCTGGTCTTCATGAACTTCATTACCGACCAGAGTGAGAACGTGTGGCCGATGGTGAAGGCTGGCAAAGGCCTCTCCGAAATGCTGCTTGGCTCGGAGGACCTGTAATCATGCGACACATTATTTCTGTACTGCTCGAAAACGAAGCGGGCGCGCTGTCCCGCGTGGTGGGCCTGTTCTCGGCACGCGGCTACAACATCGAAACGTTGACCGTGGCGCCGACCGAAGATGCGACCCTGTCGCGCATGACCATCGTCACCAGCGGCTCGGACGACATCATCGAACAGATCACCAAGCACCTGAACCGCCTGATCGAAGTGGTGAAGGTGGTGGACCTGACCGAAGGCCAGCACATCGAGCGCGAGCTGATGCTGATCAAGGTACGTGCCGTCGGCAAGGAGCGCGAAGAGATGAAGCGCACCGCAGACATCTTCCGCGGCCGCATCATCGACGTGACCGAAAAGACCTACACCATTGAGCTGACGGGCGCCAAGAGCAAGCTGGACGCCTTTATCGACGCCATTGACCGCACCTCGATCCTGGAGACTGTCCGTACCGGCGGCTCGGGCATCGGCCGCGGCGAGCGCATCCTCAAAGTTTAATCAATACGAACCGAATTCACACCCAAGGAATGACCATGAAAGTTTTCTACGACAAAGACGCTGACCTCTCCCTCATCAAAGGCAAGAACGTTGCCATCATCGGCTACGGCTCGCAAGGCCACGCGCACGCACAGAACCTGACCGAATCCGGCGTGAACGTGACCGTCGGCCTGCGCAAGGGCGGCGCCTCCTGGCAGAAGGTGGAAGCGGCCGGCCTGAAAGTGGCGGAAGTCAACGAGGCGGTGAAGAGCGCCGACGTCGTGATGATCCTGCTGCCGGACGAGAACATCGCCCAGGTGTACAAGGAAAACGTGGAACCGAACATCAAGCAGGGCGCGGTGCTGGCCTTCGCGCACGGCTTCAACGTGCACTACGGCCAGGTTGTGCCGCGCGCCGACCTGGACGTGATCAT
>CBHWEO010000281.1:0-6809 GCA_966112955.1 uncultured Duganella sp.
ACGCGAACGGCAACCGGACGGGGGCGAATAACCGGACGGAGAGCTGGACCACGTTTGACATGCCGAACACGCTGATCAAGACGATAAGAGCTCGACTCTAAGCCGCTAACCTAGCTCGTACTTCGGCCACGGGTGCCCGGCGTGGCGTCAGATGGTGCGGTTCGTCTGCGAGGCGGAAGCGCCCCACCAGCCGCTCCAGTTCGCTGGCCTGGTCGCTCATCGCGGCGGCTGCCGCTGCGGCCTGTTCCACCAGCGCGGCGTTCTGCTGGGTGGCCTGGTCCATCTGCATGATGGCCTGGTTCATCTGCTCGATGCCTTCCGTTTGTTCGCGGCTGGCCAGCGAGATTTCGCCGACGATCCTGGTCACGCGCTGCACCGAGGACACCACTTCTTCCATCGTGGCGCCGGCTTGCTGCACCAGGCGTGCGCCGGCATCCACCTGTTCCACGGAATGGGAAATGAGTTCCTTGATTTCCTTGGCTGCAGCGGACGAGCGCGCGGCGAGGTTGCGCACTTCACTGGCGACGACGGCGAAGCCACGGCCCTGGTCGCCGGCACGCGCCGCTTCCACCGCTGCATTCAGCGCCAGGATGTTGGTCTGGAACGCGATGCCGTCAATGACCGCGATGATGTCCACCACCTTGCGCGAGGAATCGTTGATGGCGCCCATGGTCGACACCACTTGCGACACGGCCTCGCCGCCGCGCTGGGCTACCGAGGATGCGGAGCTGGCCAGGTGGTCGGCCTGGCGGGCGTTATCGGCATTGGCCTTGACCGTCGACGTCAGTTCCTCCATCGAGGACGCGGTTTCTTCCAGCGCCGAAGCCTGGTTTTCGGTACGCGCCGACAGGTCCAGGTTGCCGGTGGCGATTTCGCTGGAAGCGGAGGCAATCGCCACCGTGCCATTGCGCACCTGGCCAACGATCTGCGACAGCGCGTCATTCATTTCCCGCAGGGCGTGCAGCAGCTGGCCCACTTCATCCTGCGTGCTCGCCCGGATATGGCTGGTGAGGTCGCCCGATGCCACGGCGCGCGCCACCTGCAGCGCATGGTTGATCGGGCGCGTGATGGAGCGTGTGACCCACAGGGCGCACACCACGCCTAGCAGTAGCGCGGCCACGCCCAACGCCACCATCAGCACGAGGGCGGAGCTGATGTGCCGCTTGATTTCGGCGCCATTGGCGGCGACGATGCCATCCTGGAGGTCGGCCAGCTTTTCGACAGTGGCCTGCAGCCTGGCCAGGCGCGGCATGGTGTCGGCCATGGCGCGCTGCGTGGCCTGTTCGCGCTGGCCCTCAGCGATCAGTTTCAGTACGCCGGTAAACGACTGGACATAGGCGGCGCGCTCGCTGGTGACTTGTGCCAGCAGCGCGCGCCCGGCGGGGCGGTAAACCAGTTTGTCGAGCGTGGCCAGCGCCTTGGAGATGGTGGCCTTGTTGGTCTCGACCTGCTTGCGCAATTCGGCGGCCTGCGCAGCGTCGGTCACAATCAGCAGTTGCAGCACCAGCGCCGCGTTGGCGCGCGTGGTAGCCGCGATGGTAGCCGCTGCATCAGCCTTGACCCAATCCTTGTCGATGATGGTGGAACTGAGTTCGCCAATGTCGGACAGCCGCTGGCTGCCGACGCCGATCAGCATTGTCATCAAAGCGAAGACAATCGCGAAACACAAGCCCAGGCGGGTCCCGATCTTCAGGTTGGCAATGCGCATGGCAGCTCCTTCCGGCGGCGTGTAAAACGATTTACCAGTATAGGAAATTGCCGGAAGGAGACAAAATCGGGACGGCGCACATTGCCGTCCCGAGGGAAAACCGCTTAAATCGCGGCTTGTGCGATGCTAGCCGAGGCTTCGGCTTTCTGCGCGATCTGGCGGTTGATGGCGCTCAGCACGGCCTTGAACGAAGCGGTGACGATATTGCTGTCGATGCCGGCGCCGAACAGGGTCGGGCCGCCATCCAGGCGCAGCTCGACGTAGCAGGCTGCCTTGGCATTGGCGCCGTGGCCGATGGCGTGCTCGTGGTAGTCCATCAGCGTCACGTCCAGGCCGAGCGCATCGACGAAGGCATCGATCGGGCCATTGCCGCCGCCTTGCAGCGACATCGAAGCCTTGTTGTGCAGCAGGCCGATGTCGATCTGCACCGGTTCGTCGCTGGAGCTGTCTTCCACCATCTTGTGCGACACGTAGGCGTACGGCGTGGCCTGGGTCAGGTATTCGCGCTCGAAGATCTGGTAGATGCCGTCGGCGGTGATTTCCAGGCCGGTCTGGTCGGCCACTTTCTGCACGGCGCGGCTGAACTCAATCTGCAGGCGGCGCGGCAGTTCGAGGCCGTAGTCCTGTTCCAGCAGGTAGGCCATGCCGCCCTTGCCGGACTGGCTGTTGACGCGGATGACAGCGTCGTAGCTGCGGCCCACGTCCTGCGGGTCGATCGGCAGGTAAGGAATTTCCCATGGCGCGCCGTCCTGCTGCTTGGCGAAGCCTTTCTTGATCGCGTCCTGGTGCGAGCCGGAGAACGCGGTGAAGACCAGGTCGCCCACGTAGGGGTGGCGCGGGTGCACCGGCAGCTGGTTGCATTCCTCGACCACCTTGCGCACGGCGTCGATGTCGGAGAAGTCCAGGCCGGGGTGCACGCCCTGGGTGTAGAGGTTCAGGGCCAGGGTCACCAGGTCGACGTTGCCGGTGCGTTCGCCGTTGCCGAACAGGCAGCCTTCCACGCGCTCGGCGCCGGCCATCACGGCCAGTTCGGCGGCGGCGATGCCGGTGCCGCGGTCGTTATGCGGGTGTACGGAGATGATGATGGAATCGCGGCGTTCCAGCTTGCGCGACATCCATTCGATTTGGTCGGCGTACACGTTCGGGGTCGAGCATTCGACCGTGGCCGGCAGGTTGACGATCATTTTCTTGTCCGGTGTCGGCTGCCAGATCGCGGACACGGCGTCGACGATGTGCTTGGCGAAATCCAGCTCGGTGGTGGAGAAGGACTCCGGCGTGTATTCGTAGGTCCAGTCGGTTTCCGGGTGCTGGGCCAACAGCTCTTTCACGAGCTTGGTGCCGTTGGTGGCAATGGCGGTGATCTCTTCGCGGCTGGCGCCGAACACCACTTTGCGGAATACCGGCGCGGTCGAGTTATACATGTGCACGATGGCGCGCTTGGCGCCGATGCAGGATTCCACGGTGCGGCGGATCAGCTCTTCGCGCGCCTGGGTCAGCACGATGATGGTCACGTCGTCCGGGATGCGGTTTTCCTCGATCAGTTTGCGCACGAAGTCGAAGTCGGTCTGCGATGCGGAAGGG
This sequence comes from uncultured Duganella sp., assembly GCA_966112955.1. Lineage (GTDB taxonomy): Bacteria > Pseudomonadota > Gammaproteobacteria > Burkholderiales > Burkholderiaceae_D > Rugamonas. The sequence goes on from CBHWEO010000281.1 coordinate 3,290, forward strand.
AAGCCCACTTCGATTTCCTTCAGGCCGACCTTGATCAGGAGGTCGAAGAACTTCAGCTTCTTTTCCACGCTCATCGGCTCGATCAGGGCCTGGTTGCCGTCGCGCAGGTCGGTGCTCATCCAGATGGGCGGCTTCGAGATCACGGCGTTCGGCCAGGTGCGGTCGGTCAAGCCGACGGTCGGGTAGGGACGATATTTCGCGGCAGGGTTCTTCAACATCATGGTGATACTCCTGTGTTTGTCGGATTTTTGGAAACTGGGGCGATCCAGGGGATCTTTGCGCGGCGCGAAGGCTGCCGGCGCGGGTGAAACAGGGGGAAATCAGGCGCGTGCCAGTAGTAGCGCCCCTAGTGGTAGGGCGCTTGGCAGGTATGCAGGAATGTGCAATGGCGAAGTCATGTCGACCAATGTAAAGCACGGGATTTGCCCTTGTCAAGAAAAAATCTCAGCAATGAAATGCGAGGTTTTCGCACTTAATGCTGTTAGAATGGCGGCATTACTGAGGAAAAATCGGATATGGACAAGATTGATCGAGAAATCATCGAACTTTTGCGTGATGATGCGAGGATAAGTTTTAAGGATCTGGGCGAGCGCGTGCGCCTGAGCGCGAACACAGTGGCGGACCGGGTGCGGCGGCTGGTGGCGGAAGGCGCCATCCTCGGCTTCGAAGCACGCATCGACCACGCGGCCCTCGACCTGCACCTGCAAGCCTATATCGACGTCAAGCTGAAGTCGGGCACCAATACCCACGAATTCGAGGAGATCGTGAAGACGATTCCGGGCGTGCTGGAAGTCGCGCTGCTGACCGGGAATTACGATGGCCTCTTGCGCGTAGCCTGCAAGGACCAAGCCCAGTTGCTGCGGCTGATCGACACCCTGCGCGACCGCGCCGGCGTGCAGGACACGTACAGCCGCGTGATCCTGCACCAGACGCCCGTTCGCGCACCCCTGCATGCGGAGGCACGATGACCAAGTTGAACGAAGAATTGAAGCGCCTTTACCAGGGCGCGCCGGAGGGCGCCACGCGCTGCATGGCTTTGACTTTCCGGCGCCAGCCAGACGATGGCGAGGCAGGCCACTGGGAGCGCTTGTGCGAAGTGGCGAATGCCCTGCAGTCTGAACTCGGCTGGCCGGCGCCGGCAGTGAGCATATCCGGCGATGGGGCTTATGGGCTATGGCTCTCGCTGGAGCAGGCCGTGCCGCTGGCGCAGGCGCACGAATTGGCCCGGCTTCTCAGCGCGCGCTACTGTCCCGGCGCCGATAGCGCGCCACCGCCATTGCCGCCGCACCTGAACCAGGCCAGCGGCAAGTGGGCTGCCTTCATCCATCCCGGCATGGGCGCATCCTTTGCTGGCGACGAGGGGCTGGAAATGCAGCCGCCGGAAGCGGGCCAGGTCGCGCTGCTGGAAGGGCTGGAAAGCATCGGCGCCGCGGCGTTTGCCCAGGCGCTGGGCCAGTTGCAGCCGCAGAGCCGCGCGACGGAAGGCTTGCTGCTCAAGGACGCGACGCTGGAAGATATCGTCAAGTTCCTGCACTCGAAGAATATCGAGCCCACTTTCCGCTTCCTGAAAGAGGGTCAGTAAAAGTGGACTCCCGGCCGCAGCACAAGCTGGAAGACCGCAAGCAGGCATAGCGACGCGCCAACTGGCCAGCCAAGCGATGGAGGCTCGGCGATGCCATGACATGGCCTGCTTGTTGCGCGCCATGCGCCGGCCTGCATCCACACCACGCCGGCTGCGGTCACCACCACCGGCACCGCCAGCACTTCGATCCATTCGCGCGGGATGCGGAAGAGGGTGATCGCAGGCAGCGCGAGCAAGGCTGGCAGCGTGACGGCGTTGAGCATGAACCGCTTGCGGCGGCGCGCGGAAGACAGCTGGTCCGGCCTTGCGAAGCGCGCCTGCAGCAGGCCGCCGAGCCAGGTGGCGGCCAGGGGAATCGCGGCAAGGGCGGCCAGCGCTGCAATCGCCTTGCCGCCCACTCCCAGGCCGAAGTAAGCCATGCACATGCCAAGGTCGCTCTGTTCGCTGAGCGCACCCACCACGACTTGTGGCAGCGCCATGAACACGCCGCTGAAGGCCATCCAGAACAGGAACAACCGTGTCGCGGCAGCGCCATTCGCGCGCGACAGCAACGAGGCGCAAACGACGCCGGCCACCATTGTCGCCAGCGCGCCGGTGCCCTGGAACAGGCGGGCCAGCGGGTTCGCGCCATCCCATGTGTGGTTGTTATGGAAAAGTGTCGGCCGCAAGCCTGGCGTGAACGCTTTAGGCAGGACCAGGAACAGTTCCTGGATCAGGAACGTGAGGTTGAAGGCCAGTACGTAAAGCAGCGCCGATGCAAGGGCCAGGCGCCAATCCCATGGGGAAGCCGCAGCCGCTTCCGGTGCGTGCCCGCGCTCCCGGAAACGGCCGGCCATCCAGAGCAGCAGCGGGCCGGCAACTACCGTCAATGCAACGGCAATGCCGATCATCCCGCCGCTTGGCATTGATTACGCGGCGACCTGGACGCGCGGTTCGCCGGCTGCCATTTCGCCGATGACGGCCGCGTGTTCGAAGCCGTGGCTGCGGAACAGGGCCAGTACTTCGTCCACGCTGCCCGGATCGCAGGACACCAGCAGGCCGCCGGAGGTCTGCGGGTCGGTCAGCAAGGTATGCTGCGGCTGGGTGATATTGGGCGACAGCAGCACGTCCTTGCCGTAGGCATCCCAGTTGCGGCCGGAGGCGCCGGTGAAGAAGCCGTCGTGCGCCAGCTTTTCGACGCCCGGCAGCAGCGGAATCTGCGACATGTTCAGCTTGGCCGTCAGCTTGGCGCCGCGCGCCAGTTCCAGCAGGTGGCCCAGCAAGCCGAAGCCGGTGACGTCGGTCAGCGCGTGCACGCCCGGCAGTTCGGACAGCGCCTTGCCTGGCTTGTTCAATTTGGTGGTGTTCTCGATCATGGCCTTGTAGCCATCCTCGCCCAGCACGCCTTTCTTCAGCGCGGCGGACAGCACGCCCACGCCCAGCGGCTTGCCCAGCACCAGCACGTCGCCGGCCTTGGCGTCGGCATTGCGCTTCACTTTCGACGGGTGCACCAGGCCCAGGACCACCAGGCCGTAGATCGGCTCGACGGAATCGATGGTGTGGCCGCCGGCAATCGGGATGCCCGCTTCGTTGCAGATCGATTCACCGCCCTTGATGATCTTGCCGATCACGTCGAGCGGCAGCTTATTGACCGGCATGCCGACCAGGGCCAGCGCCATGATCGGGGTGCCGCCCATGGCGTACACGTCGGAGATGGCGTTGGTGGCGGCGATGCGGCCAAAGTCGAACGGGTCGTCCACAATCGGCATGAAGAAGTCGGTGGTCGCGATCAGGGCCTGTTCGTCGTTCAGCTTGTAGACGGCGGCGTCGTCGGCGGTCTCGATGCCGACCATCAGCTCTTTCGGCACCGGGAAGCCGTTGGTGTTCTTCAGGATCTCGGACAGCACGCCGGGGGCGATCTTGCAGCCGCAGCCGCCGCCATGGGAGAAGGAAGTCAGT
>CBHWEO010000282.1:0-6719 GCA_966112955.1 uncultured Duganella sp.
GCCGCAAGGCCATGCTGGAAGACATCGCCATCCTGACGGGCGGCAAGGTCATCGCTGAAGAAGTGGGCCTGACCCTCGAGAAGGTGACCCTGGCCGACCTCGGCCAAGCCAAGCGCATCGAAGTGGGCAAGGAAAACACCATCATCATCGACGGTTCGGGCGCCGCTGCCGACATCGAAGCCCGCGTGAAGCAAGTGCGCGTGCAGATCGAAGAAGCGACCAGCGACTACGACCGCGAAAAGCTGCAAGAGCGCGTGGCCAAGCTGGCCGGCGGTGTTGCCGTGATCAAGGTTGGCGCAGCCACCGAAGTCGAAATGAAAGAGAAGAAGGCCCGCGTTGAAGACGCCCTGCACGCCACCCGCGCCGCAGTGGAAGAAGGCATTGTGCCAGGCGGCGGCGTAGCCCTGCTGCGTGCACGTGCAGCCCTGAACATCAAGGGCGACAACGCCGACCAGGAAGCTGGCATCAAGATCGTGCTGCGCGCGATGGAAGAGCCGCTGCGCATGATCGTCACCAACGCCGGCGAAGAAGCTTCGGTGGTGGTGAACGCCGTGCAGGCCGGTACCGGTAACTACGGCTACAACGCCGCCAACGGCACCTACGGCGACATGGTCGAAATGGGCGTGCTGGACCCAGCCAAGGTCACCCGCTCGGCACTGCAGAACGCAGCGTCGATCGCTGGCCTGATGCTGACCACCGACTGCATGGTGGCTGAAGTCGTGGAAGACAAGCCAGCCGGCGGCATGGGCGGTATGGGTGGCATGGGCGGTATGGGCGGCATGGACGGCATGATGTAATCCAGCCCCCGCTGACCCAAGAAAGCCTGCAAGGTTCGCGCCTTGCAGGCTTTTTTTCTATCGCCAATAGTGAGGCCGCGCCGGGCGGGATCTGTTAGTATGGCCGCACTTTCATCGCAGGGTTGCGTTACGTATGTCTTCTACCCGTAAATCCGCCATTGCCGGCGCCGTGGCCGGCCTTCTTGTTGCCGGCCTGGGCGGCTGGTATGTCAGCAATCACCAGTCCCAGGCGGCCCTGCCGCCGGCTGCCGCGGCACCCGTCGCGCAAGCGGCCGTGAGCCGCGAGCAGGCGGTGGAGCAGCTGATGGCGCTGCCGGAACTGAAACGCTGGGCCGACACCATCGAGCAGCGCAGCGGCGGCCAGCGCCACGGCGCGCTGATCGAGACCGACGCCAGGCCGCGCGACGTGAACGGCAAGCCGTATTACCAGCTCACCTTCGTGGAAAACGGCGACGACATGGCGCAGGCCATGGCCAGCTTCCTGGTGTCGCACGTGAACGGCGAAATCCTGGTGGAAGACGATGTCAGCGGCGACCTGCTGCCGCTCGACCAATGGCGCAAAAGCCTGAAGGACTAGGGCCATGTGCCCGCTCCTGCTCGCGCCACGTCACGGAAGTAGAAGTACTCACTGGATGGTAAAAGATGTTCAAGAAGTTGTTTGCGGCGTTCAGCGCTAAACCGAAAATCCGCGCCGATGCGCCGTACGCCACGGAAGAATTGAACACCGTGCACCGGATGCTGTTCGCCGACGACGCCGGCCAGCTGTTCGGCGACGCACCGGATACCCGGGTGGTGCAAGCCATCGCCCGCGACCGCAACGAGGAATCGCGCGTGCGCCTGCTGGCCGCGCAAGGGCTGCGCGCCAACGGCCAGCAGCCGGCCGCGCCGGAAGTGCTGGGCGTGGTGATCGAAGTGCCGCTGGAAGGCAGCATGGATACGCTGGCCGCCTACGCCGACGGGCGCGTGCGCTACATCAACCAGACCGGCCGCACCGCCGTCTTCGAAGGCGCGCCGGCCGACGTGGCGGAACAGGCCAGGGCCCTGGTGGCCACCGCCATCCCCGCCTTCGTCAAGGCCGGGCGGCAGAAGCCGGCCTTCGCGCCGGGCGCCGGCCAGCTGCGCTTCACCTTCCTGTCGCAGGACGGCAACCGCGTCACGGAAGGCTTCTTCAGCGACATCGTGCGCGACGAGCTGGCCAAGCCCGTGCTGGAGCAAGGCCAGCGCCTGCTGGACCTGGTGGTCAGGCAGGGGACTGCGCAGTAAGGGCGGCTGGGGCGCCCTGCACCCGCCCCACCCACCACACCGCGAACAGCGCCAGGCCGGACGCGATCAAGCCGATGGTGTCATAGCCCAGCAGCCGCCCGGCCGCATCCGTATGCACCAGCAAGCCGCCGGCAAAGGCGCCCACCCCGGTGCCGACCTGCTGGACCGCCGCGTTCGCGCTCAGGAATGCGCCGCGCCGCTGCGGCGCCGGAATCGTGGTCAGCAGCGCCTGCATGGGCACGAAGCGGCCCGACATCGCCACCATGAAGAAGGGGAAAAACAGCAGCACCGCCAGCAGCGGGATCTGCGGCATGTGCGTCATGAAGAGGGTCGGCGCGATCGAGAACAGGGCCACCCAGCGGAACACGCGCTGCTTGCCGGCGCGGTCGGACCAGCCGCCGATCAGGCGTGAACTGAACAGGGTGGCGATGCCGCCGCACAGGTAGACATAGCTGATCTGCGCCGGCGCGATGCCCAGGTTCCCCACCAGCATGGGCGAAATGAAGGGGATCACCATCATGCCGCTCACCGTGACCACGAAGCACAGCAGGAAGCCGCGCAGGTGCGCGCCCACCGTGAACAGGCCAAGCAGCTCGGGCAGCACGCGTGCCAGCGGCGGTTGCGCATTGGCCAGGTGCGCCGTCATCGACGGCAGCGTGCGCGCGGCCGCCAGCCACACCAGCATCGACAGCACCACCAGCAGGTAGAACGGCGACTGCCAGCCGAAGTGCGCGCCCAGCATGACGCCCACCGGCACCCCCGCAATCGCGGCCATGCTGAAGGAAGTCATCACGATGCCGGTGGCGGCGCCGCGGCGCTCCTGCGGAATCAGGTCGGCGATGATGGACATGGCGATCGCGCCCAGCACGCCGCCCGTCATGCCGGCAAAGGCGCGCGACAGCACCAGCACGTGGAAGTTCGGCGCCAGCGCGCAGGCCAGGTTGGACAGGTTGAACAGCATGAACACGGTCAGTTGCAGCTTCTTGCGGTCGAAGCGGTCGGCATAAGTCGCCGCCAGCAGGCCGGAAAGCCCGGCGCACCAGGCATAGGCCGACACGGCGCCGGAAACTTGCGCGGCGCTGATCGTGAACGCCTTCATCAGTTGCGGGGCCAGCGGCATCATGACCATGAAGTCCATGATGACGGTGAACTGGATGAACGCCAGCAGCCACAGGACTGTGCGTTCGCGTTGGGGTGTGAGTGTCTGGGTCATCAGCTTAGTTGGTTAATGTCGTTGATGGCGCGCTTGAGGATAGCGCGAATCGCGTCGACGTGCTCGCGGGTGGTGCGGGGGCCCCGGCCGCGCAGGATCACGGCGTCCTTCAGCGCATGCATCAGGGTGCGCAAGTCGCCGCCCTCCTCGCCGCCGCTGCCGGTCAGGCGTCCCATGTGGGCCTCCACCATGGCACGGTTCTCGTCCAGGAATTGCTGCCCCTCCGGCAGGATGGAATACAGCTTCTTGTTGCCATCCTTGACGATGTCGACATGGCCCATGTCGGCCAGCATGGACAGCAGCGGGTAGATGGCGCCCGGGCTGGGCGTGTAGCTGCCGCCGGCGCGCTGCTCCAGCTCCTTGATGATTTCATAGCCGTGGCGCGGTTTCTCCGCGATCAGCTGCAGCACGACGTAGCGCATGGCGCCGGCGTCGAACATCTTGGGGCCGCGCCCGCCGCCGCCGCGGTGGAACGGGCCGTGCTCGTGGTGCAGCCGGTGGCGGCCGCGGAAGAAATGGAACATGGCTTTTTCCTCGAAAGTTAAGATATATCGTATTAAGACATATCTTAAACTATTTTTTGTCGAATGCAAGCGCGGCAAATGTTAAATCCCGCATGGAAGCCAGCGGCGCCGCACCACACAATGGATGGCACTCAGGGGAGATGCGATGGACAATCATCCAAAATACGCCGCCATGCCGGGCCGGCTGGTGATACTGGGCTTCGGCAGCATCGGCCAGGCAGTGCTGCCGCTGCTGTTGCGCCACTTCGAACTGGCGCCGGCGCAGGTGACCGTGATTTCGCGCGGGCCGGACCAGAGCGGCATCGCCGCCGAGTACGGGGTCGCTTTCGAGCCGACGCCGCTCCAGCAGGGCAATTTCGAAAGCATCCTCGATCCCCTGCTGGAAAAAGGCGACTTCCTGCTCAACCTCTCGGTGGACGTGTCGAGCCTGGACCTGATCCGCTATTGCTGGCGGCGCGGCATCCTCTACCTCGATACCTGCACCGAGCCGTGGCAAGGCTTCTACGACAATGCCCAGCTCACGCTGTCGCAGCGCTCCAACTACGCGCTGCGCGAAGCGGTACTGGCCTTCCGCCTCGACAAGCGCCATGGCGCCACCGCCGTGGTGACGCAGGGCGCCAACCCGGGGCTGGCCTCCGTGCTGGTCAAGCAGGCGCTGATGAACATGGCGCGCGACCAGCACCTCGAAGTCGAACGGCCCACCTGCTACGAAGAATGGGCGAAACTGGCGCAGCAGCTGGAGATCAAGGTGATCCACATCGCCGAGCGCGACACGCAAATCGGCAGCCGCCGCAAGGCGCGCGACGAATTCGTCAACACCTGGTCGGTGGACGGCTTCGTCAGCGAAGGCTTGCAGCCGGCGGAACTGGGCTGGGGCAGCCATGAGCGGCACTGGCCGCCCGACGCCGAACGCCACGGCTATGGCAGCGATGCCGCGATCTACCTGAAGCAGCCCGGCGTTGCCACGCGCGTGCGCAGCTGGACGCCGCTGGAAGGCCCCTACCACGGCTTCCTCGTCACCCACGCCGAATCGATCTCCATTGCGGACCACCTGACGCTGCGGGAAAACAATGAAGTGGTATACCGCCCCACCGTGCACTACGCCTACCATCCCTGCGACGACGCGGTGCTGTCGCTGCACGAGATGGCCGGCAAGAACTGGCAACAGCAGCACGCACAGCGCATCATCGGCAAGGAAATCGAAAGCGGGATGGACGAACTGGGCGTGCTGCTGATGGGCAATCCCAAGGGCGTGTACTGGTTCGGCTCGCGCCTCACCATCGAACAGGCGCGCCAGCTGGCGCCGCACAATTCCGCCACCTCCCTGCAGGTGGTGGCCGGCATCCTCGGCGGCATGGTGTGGGCGCTGCGCAATCCCGACTGCGGGGTGGTGGAACCGGACGATATCGACGACCAGCTGGTGATGGAAATCGCCGCTCCCTACCTCGGCGAACTGGCGGGCGTCTACGGCGACTGGACGCCGCTCAAGGAACGCAGCGCCCTGTTCGAGGAAGCCAGGGACGCCGGCGATCCCTGGCAGTTCCTGAACTTCCGCGTCACCTGACATGGGCACGCTGCTGCGCAAGGAACTGGGCGTCATCGAACACTCATACTATGAGGCCAGCGTGCAGCGCGCCGCCCCGTTGCCGCCGCTGGCCGGCGATACCAGCGCCGACGTCTGCGTGATCGGCGGCGGCCTGGCCGGCCTGTCCGCCGCGCTGGAACTGGCGGAACGCGGCTACTCGGTGGTGCTGCTGGAAGCGCAGCGCCTCGGCTGGGGCGCCTCCGGCCGCAACGGGGGACAGGTGCTGCCGGGCTTCGGCAACGACGGCGAGTCCGCCATCGAGCGCCAGCTGCCGCGCGAAGATGCGCGCCGCGCCTGGGACATCTCGGTGGCCGGCGTGCAGCTGCTGCGCAAGCGCATTGACCAATACGGCATCGATTGCGACTACACGCCGGGCGCGCTGAGCCTGGCCGTCAAGCCAAGCAAGATGCGCGCGCTGGAAATGTGGGGGCGGCATGTGGAATGCGCTTACGGTTATCCCCTGCACTGGATCTCGCCGCACGAAATCGGGCAATGGATCGACAGCCCGCGCTTCCACGGCGGCGTGGCCGACATGGGCGGCGGCCATGTACACCCGCTCAAGTACACGCTGGGGCTGGGCCGCGCCGCGCTGGCGGCCGGTGTGCGCGTGTTCGAGGATTCGCCCGTGTTCCTGCTGGAGCGCGGCGCCACGGCGCGGGTGCACACGGCGCAGGGACAGGTGGCGGCGCGCTTCGTGGTGCTGGCCGCGAACGTCTACCTGGCCGAATACGGCGACCTGGTGCCACAGGTCAGTGCGCGCATCATGCCGGTGGGGACGTATATCGTGGCCACCGAAGCGCTATCGCAAGCGCGCGCGGACAGCCTGCTGCCGCGCCGCAGCGCCGTGTCGGACACCAACTTCGTGCTCGACTACTTCCGCTTCAGCGCCGACCACCGCCTGCTGTTCGGCGCCGGCGACAGCTACAGCGGCAAGACGCCCGCCAACCTGGTGGAACGCATCCGGCGCCGCATGGTGGCGGTCTTCCCGCAGTTGGCGGACGTCGGCATCGACTACGCGTGGGGCGGCTTCATCGACATCAGCATGAACCGCGCCCCCGACCTGGGGCGCATCGGGCACAACATCTATTACATGCAGGGTTTCTCGGGCCATGGCCTGGCGTTCACCGGCATGGCGGGCCTGCTGGTGGCGGAAGCGATTGCCGGACAGGCCGAGCGCTTCGACATCTTCGCCCGCGTGAAGCATGCCCCCTTCCCCGGCGGCACGCTGCTGCGTACCCCGGCCCTGGTGCTGGGCATGCTGTACTACCAGATGCGGGATCTGTTTTGAAAGTCGGGGTCAGCTCTGGCAATCGGACATTTTGCGCAGCAAAATGTCC
>CBHWEO010000283.1:0-6672 GCA_966112955.1 uncultured Duganella sp.
CCCCATCTTTTTCGCTTCACAGCGTGTGCTGCGTTGCGAGGGACAGAACTATAGCGGACCGGCGGCCACTGCGCAAGGGCATTTTTCAAAACCGGAAAACCTGGGTCAGACCCAAGGGTCTGACCCGCCTATATTACAAGCCGTCGAAGTTGGGCTGGCGCTTCTCGAGGAAAGCGTACATGCCTTCGCGCTGGGCCGGCGTGCCGAAACCTGCGTGGAACAGGCGGCGCTCGTAATTCACGCCTTCCGACAGCGTAGTTTCGAAGGCGCGGTTCACGCAGTCCTTGATTTGCATGGCGACCGACACCGGCATCTGGGCGATGCCTTGGGCGATCTCCAGCACTTCCGCAATCAGCTTGTCGGCAGGGATCACGCGCGACACCAGCCCAATGCGCTCGGCTTCGGCGGCATCGATCATGCGCGTGGTCAGCAGCATATCCATCGCCTTCGATTTGCCGATGGTGCGCGGCAGGCGCTGGGTGCCGCCGGCACCCGGCGTCACACCAACCTTGATTTCAGGCTGGCCGAACTTCGCGCTGTCCGCCGCAACGAGGAAGTCGCACATCATCGCCAGTTCGCAGCCGCCACCCAGTGCGAAGCCTGCCACTGCGCCGATCACCGGCTTGCGCACTTTGAGGATGTGCTCCCAATTGCGGCCGATATAGTTGTCGCGGTAAGTATCCTGGTAGGTGTAGTCCTTCATTGCCGCGATGTCGGCACCCGCTGCGAAAGCTTTCTCGCTGCCAGTCAGGACGATCACGTGGATTGCCGGGTCCTTATCGAACTTCGCGAAGGCATCGCCCAGTTCATTCATCATATTGTCGTTCAAGGCATTCATCGCCTTGGGGCGGTTCAGGCGGATCAGTGCCACTTTGTCGTGCACTTCCACGAGCAGGTCCTGGTATTCCATTTATTCTCCTCCGATGGGTTGGTTGTCTGGGATTGTAGCCGTCTCGCTGCTATTATTTCCAGTTCATGCTCAACTTGGTACGACAAAGACTATTCGGCGATGGCTTGCTGGCGCGCGCGGACTTCCGCCGCTACTGGGCCAGCAGCATTGCCACCAGCTTCGGCGGCCAGGTCGGCGCGCTCGCCATCCCGCTTTGTGCCGCGTTGATGCTGCAAGCGACACCGGCGCAGATGGGCATCCTCAGCGCCTGGCAGGCGCTGCCCTTTGCCGTCGCCGCCCTGCCGGCCGGCGTATGGCTGGACCGCAGCCGCAAGCTCCCCATTCTTTTGGCAAGCAAGATCCTGCAGGGACTCGCCCTCGCCAGCATTCCTTTGGCCTGGTGGTGCGGCGTGCTGGCGATGCCCTGGCTGTATGCGGTGGGAGCGGTCCTAGGTACCTGCTCCTGCGTGGGCGGCGCGGCCGAGCAGATGGTGCTGACTTTCCTGGTTGGGCGCGACCGCCTGATTGACGCGCATTCCAAGTTCGCGATGACCGATTCGCTGGCCCGCGTGTCGGGTCCCGGGCTGGCGGGGCTACTGGTGCAAGCGGTGACCGCGCCGGTGGCGGTGGCGGTCGATGCGCTCGGCGTCCTGTTTTCGGGATGGATGCTGTCGCGCGTGCGAGTCGAAGAGCCAGCGCCTGTGATCTCGGAACAGCACCCGTTCGCCGACGTGCGCGACGGGATGCTCTTCATCTGGAACCTGCCGCTGCTGCGCCTTCTCGTCGTGGCCGTCGGCGTGTGGCACGTGCTGATGTATGGGTGCGGAGCGTTGTCCGTCATTTTTGCCACGCGCGAGCTGGGCTTGTCGGCCGGCCAGCTGGGCGCCGTGCACATGATCGGGGGGCTGGGCGGCTTTGCCAGCTCCTTCCTGATCAAGCCGATGACGGCGCGCTTTGGCCAGGGCCGGACGATCATGGCGGGGCTGGCGATCACCACGCTGTCTTTCCTGCTGACGCCCCTGCTGCCCGGTCGCCTCGCCATCACGCCGCTGCTGTACGGCCTGACGACCTTCCTGTTCGATTGCGGCCTGTTCATCTTCATCTTGCCGTACGTCGCGCTGCGGCAGAAGGTGACGCCCGACGCGATGCTGGGCCGGATGATTTCCACGACCCGCTTCCTGACTGTCGGCAGTGCACCGCTTGGCGCGCTGGCCGGCGGCTACCTCGGCGAACTGGTGGGCATTCGCCATGCGCAACTGGTGTTTGCGTTCGCTTCCGCCCTGCTGTGCGCCATCATGTTTTCCTCGAGGACGGTCCGTAGCGTGCGCCGTTGAATCAGGGCCGGTTCTACACTGGACTGGAATCCATGTCCGGAGGAACCCATGTTCAAGTCGATATTGCTGCCCACCGATGGCTCGCAACTGTCGGAACGGGCTACCCAGGCAGCGATTGAATTCGCAAAGATCCACGGCGCGCGCATTACTGCGGTTTCCGTGGTCCAGCCACTGCCTTACGTCCCGCTGGCCGATGCTGCGATCATGCCGGACGCCGGCGCGTTCGACCGCGAAGTCCGGCGCAACGTGCAGGCCCACCTGGACAAGGTACTGGCAGCAGCCAGCGCTGCCGGCGTGGAATGCGACGCCGTGCTGGGCGAAGCAAATAGCCCCTACGAAGTCATCGTCAGGACGGCGGAAGAACGCCATTGCGACATCATCCTGATGGCATCCCACGGCCGCAGGGGACTGAATAAACTGTTCCTCGGCAGCGAGACGCAGAAAGTGCTCGCGCATACCAACTTACCCGTTCTGGTGCTGCGCTGATCCCAGCCCTGATTGCGAATTTGGTAATATTTGCCATTTTCGCAACTCCGGAAGGGAAAACGTATGCAGCGCATTTGCCTGTTGGCGGGCATGGCATTGGCGATGTCCAGTGCAGCAGCCGAAAGTGTCCATGTCACTGTCCGTCTCGCGGCGCCCGATGCGCTGGAGGTCAGCTACGAGCTGCCGGCGGACTGTCCGCAACTGCCCTTCCTCAAGGACGGCCGCGGGGCCGCCGAGATCCGTTCGCGCTGGCAAGCTGTGGACGACTGCGGCAAGGCGGGCGGCGACATGCTTTCTCGTGGCACGGCAAGCTGCAAGGCGCTCACTTTCCGCGTTCCCGCCACCACCAACAAGGTGGCCGGCTATCCAGGATCCTTCCCGACCGGGAAAGGGATATATGCCCACATGTCGAATTACGCGGTAGGCGAGGCATGCGGCGCGGTCAGCTACCGCTTCGCGGCAGCGGGCAGCATCCTGACGGGACTGGCGCGGCACGAGGATACCGCGCCAGCCAACGCGAATGCGGCGGCGATGCTCTTCCCGGAGCGCCTGCCGAAAGGCGGCACCAGCCTGGATTATTATGATCCCGCGCTGCCGGCAGCGACGGTGGCGCTGTTGCGTGACCGCGCCGAGCGCACCGCGTCATGGCTGCACAGGCGCATGCCGGCCACGCCGGTCCGGCGCCCGATCATTGCCGCGGCGATGGCGACCGCCCCCGGCGGCCCGAATATCGGCGGCAACGCGGGCGACCTGGTGCACCTGGCCCTGTTCAATTGGCCCGTCGAGCCGACTCCGGAGCTGACGCGCAAGGCCACCCTGCTGGTCACGCATGAGGTGAGCCATGGTTTCCAGATGCGCGATGCCGTGGACGGTTATGCCGATGCACGTTTGATCCATGAAGGCGGCGGTGAATTCCTGCGCTGGCTGGCATCCCTGCACCAAGGCTGGCTGTCGCCGCAGGAAGCCGCGGCCGAGTTGGACGCGGCGCTGGCGGCCTGCATGCTCATTACCGACGGGCGGCGCTGGCGCGATCTGACGCCGGCCGACATCGGCGGCAACCGGCTGGAATACGAGTGTGGCTTGCCGGCCTACGTCTACGCCATGGCAGCGCGCCAGGGCAAGGGCGAGGCCATTGCCCGCGTCGACGGCTTCTATCGCCGGCTGCGCAAAGGAGACACACCTGATTTTGCACAAGCGATGGAATGCGGCAGCAAGCCGTGCAAGGCGAAGGTCTTGCCGTTGCTGCTCGATGGGCCGGCGCCGATGCGCGAGCAATGGGCGGCCGTATTCGAAGACACGGGGCTTGCACGCCCGGTCTCGCCAACGCAGCCGCAGACCGATGAGATGATGTACCGCGCATTGACCAAGCTGATACGGGAGGACTGCCAGGGCAAGCGCAGCATGACGCCGACCGGCAGCAGCGTGCTGCTGGACGCTTTGCCTGCTTGCGCGACGCTGCGCAACGATGTGGAGGTGGTACGGGTCGAAGGCATGCCCGTTTTCGGCGGCATGCAGGCCCTGCCCGCCATGGTGCAGGCTTGCACCACGCGGCGGGAAATCGTGCTGGGTTTGAAGGATGGCGGAACGCTGGCCATGCCTTGCCGCACGCCCTACCAGCCCGCCACGCGCTTGTATGCCGCGGATATCGGCAAGATCATGCGCGCACTGGGCGTGCCGGGCGCGCCTGCGCCTTAGCGCGCCAGCTTGGGCAGCAGCACCCAGATATTGCCGCGCTGCTTCATGCGGCCGGCCAGGTCGGCCGCTTCCGCGCCAAAGCCGAAGAAGAAGTCGAGCCGGATGGCGCCTTTGATGGCGCCGCCCGTATCCTGCGCCAGCATCAGCCTTTGCAGCGGGATGCCTTCCGGCCCCGGCAACGTGGTGTTCAGGTAGACCGGTGCGCCCAGCGGCAGCTGGCTGCGGTCGATCGCGACGGAGCGCTGCGGCGTGAGCGGCACGTTCAGCGTGCCTTTCGGGCCGACTTTCGGGTCCGGCAGCTTTTCCTCCTTGAAGAATACGAAGCTCGGGTTGGCGTTGAACAGTTCCTGCTGGCGGGTCGGATGGCCGTCGATCCAGGCCTTGATTCCTTGCGCGGTGGCCTGTTCGGTGGTCAGCTCGCCCTGCTGCACCAGCCATTTGCCGATCGACTGGTAGGGGCGGCCGTTCTGGTCGGCGTAAGCCACGCGCACGGTTTCGCCGTCCGCCAGCTGCACGCGGCCCGAACCCTGCACTTCCAGGAAGAAGGCTTCCACCGCATCGTCCACCCACAGCATCTCGCTGCCCGGCAAGCCGGCGCGGGCGATTTCCTCGCGCGCGGGGAAAGGCACCACGCGTTTGCCTTTCAGGCGGCCGCGCACACGCTTGTTGGCCAGTTCCGGGTAGACCGAGCCAAGGTCGATGATGACCAAATCGTCCGGCACCTTGTACAAAGGCGTCTGGTACGGGCCGCCCTTCTTGCGGGCGCCGCGCAGCAGCGGCTCGTAATAGCCGGTAATCAGGCCGGCATCGCTGCCGTCAGGTCCGATGACCTGGTGCGGGTCGAAAAAGGACTCGAAGAACAGGCGGATCGCCGATTCACTGTTGGCGTCCACCGTCCTGGCGATGGCGCAGGGCTCCTTCCAGTCCGCACTCGCGGCCAGCTTGGAACAGGACAGCATGAAGGCCGGCCAGGCGGCGCGCAGGTCGTCGCGGTCCCAGCCCGGCAGGTCGGCGAAGCGGGCAGGCACGAATTCGGCCTTGGCCGGCGGCACAGGCGTTGCCGGTACGGTTGGCGCAGGGGGGGCAGGCGTGGCTGGGGTCGCAGGCACGGGCTGGGCCGGCTTGACCGGCGGTGCGGGAGGCGGGGTGGCGCAACCGGCCAGCAGCAACGCGACGGCGGCCGCGCAAACAGGTAAACTACGGCGTGTCAAAAACATGAGGTGTTGTCTATGTGGTATCTGATGCTTGAAGCGCTGGTGGCGCTCTTCCTTCTGGTGTTTATCGTCTGGTGGACGCTGCCGTCCAAGAAAAAGAAGGACGGCGACAAACGGTAATCAGTGCAGGGTGCGCGGCAGCGACAGCACGAATTCCGGAATCTTGGTTTCGAACTGGTGGCCATCCTCGGCCACGCAGAAATATTCCCCATACATGGAGCCCTGCGGCGTGCGCAGTTGCGTGCCGCTGGTGTATTCGAACACTTCGCCCGGCGCCAGCAGCGGCTGGTGGCCCACCACGCCGAGGCCGCGCACTTCCTCCACATGGTTGTTGGCATCGGTGATCACCCAGTGGCGGGAAATCAGCTGGGCCGGCACGGTACCGGTATTCTTGATGGTGATCGTGTAGGTGAAGACAAAATTCGTGCGGTCCGGGTTGGACTGTTCCGGCAGGTACTGGGTGCGCACCGTGACCGCAAATTCATACTGGGCCATAGGGGATTCCTTCATAACAATTGGGCAATTCTAGTCCAGGACATCGGACAGCGTCCGCACGGAAGCGTAAAATAACGCATCTTTTTTACCAGCCAAGCAGCCATGACTACTTTCCGCATCGCCCCGAGCATCCTGTCCGCCGACTTCGCCCGCCTGGGTGAAGAGGTTCGCAATGTTGTTGCCGCCGGCGCCGACATCATCCACTTCGACGTGATGGACAACCATTACGTGCCGAACCTGACAGTCGGCCCGCTGGTCTGCCAGGCGATCCGCCCGCATGTGCAGGTGCCGATCGACGTGCACCTGATGGTCAAGCCGGTCGACCGCATCATCCCGGACTTCGCCAAGGCCGGCGCCAACATCATCACCTTCCACCCGGAAGGCTCGGAGCACATCGACCGCTCGCTGCAACTGATCCGCGACCATGGCTGCAAGGCCGGCCTGGTATTCAACCCGGCCACG
The DNA here is from genome assembly GCA_966112955.1 of uncultured Duganella sp. Lineage (GTDB taxonomy): Bacteria > Pseudomonadota > Gammaproteobacteria > Burkholderiales > Burkholderiaceae_D > Rugamonas. Next base: position 6,576 of record CBHWEO010000283.1, read on the forward strand.
CCGCTCAGCTACCTGGACCACGTGATGGACAAGATCGACATGATCCTGATCATGTCCGTCAACCCGGGCTTCGGCGGCCAGTCCTTCATTCCGCAGG
>CBHWEO010000284.1:0-6645 GCA_966112955.1 uncultured Duganella sp.
CTTGGCCTGGTCACGCTGGGATCGCTGCTGGCGCTGGTGATGACGCAGTTCTGGCACCTGGTCCTGCTGTGGGGCGTGATGCTGGGCGTGGGATCGGGCATGACGGCGCTGGTATTGAGCGCAGTGGTGTCCAACCGCTGGTTTGAAACCCGCCGTGGCCTGGTGGTCGGCCTGTTGACGGCCAGTTCGGCGACCGGGCAGTTGATCTTCCTGCCGGTGGGCGCGTGGCTGGTCGAGCAATTCGGCTGGCGCATGGCCGTGCTGCCGGTGCTGGTGGCTTGCGGCCTGGTCGCGCTGGCCGTGTTCCTGATGATGCGCAACCGTCCGTCGGACGTGGGCCTGGCGCCGTTCGGCGCAACGCAACCCGCCGCGGCGGCGGCGCCGATGACGATCGGATTCGCGACGCCGTTTCGCATCTTGCGCGAAGCGTCCGGCAGCCTGGTGTTCTGGCTGCTGGCCGGCAGCTTCTTCATCTGCGGCCTGAGCACGAATGGCCTGATCCAGACCCACTTCATCTCGCTGTGCGGCGACGCCGGCTTGGCCGCCGTGCCGGCCGCCTCGGTGCTGGCCATGATGGGTATCTTCGACCTGGTCGGCACGATCTTGTCCGGCTGGCTGTCGGACCGCTACGACAACCGCAAGCTGCTGTTCTGGTATTACAGCCTGCGCGGCCTGTCGCTGCTGTGGCTTCCGTATTCCGAATTCACGCTGTATGGGCTGTCGCTGTTCGCCATGTTCTATGGCCTGGACTGGATTGCCACGGTGCCGCCGACCGTGCGTCTGGCGGCCACCACGTTCGGCAAGGAAAAGGCGGGCATGGTGTTCGGCTGGGTCTTCGCCGCGCACCAGCTGGGCGCGGCCGTTGCGGCGTTCGGGGCAGGGCAGGTGCGCACGCTGCTGCTGACCTACAACCCGGCCCTGTTCACCGCCGGCGCGGCCTGCCTGGTGGCGGCGCTGATGGTGCTGGCGATCCGCCTGCGGCCGGTCGCTGCCGTGACTCCCGCTGCCGCAAGCGCCACGTGAAAATACGAGAGATTTTGCCACGGTGATTCTTGCTATGCTCCCGGTTCCGAAAACAACAAGGGCGAATTGGAGTGAGCAGATCGATCGAACAACGCCTGGCGGCGCTTGAACTGGAAAACGCCAGCCTGCGCAAGCGCATTGGCCGCCAGAATGCGGCCTGGCTGTTCAGCGTGCTGGCGCTGGCGGGCGGCGCTGCCGTCGCCGGCGTAGCGGCCAAGGATGCTATTTTCGACAGCATCAAGGCCAAGGAAGTGGTGATTGTCGACGCCAGGGGCACGGTCCGGGCCCGGATGAGCGGCGACATGCCGGACGCGGTGATGGCGGGCGGCCGTGTGTCGAAGCGCGGCGACAAGGCGGCCGGCTTCATGATCTACGACGCGGAAGGGATTGAGCGCGGCGGCTACGTCACCACGGACGCCGAAAGCAACGCCATGATCACGCTCGACACCAAGCATCGTATGGCAGCCATCCTGGCCGCCGGGCCTGACCAGGTGCCGGCTGCCGCCATGAGCCTGATGACGAGGGACAGCATGATTGACCTGCGCGCCGATGCCAACGGATCACGCCTTACCATGACCGACAAGGAGGGCGTGAAGTTCCAGCAGCCGGCGATTGCCGCCCTGACGCCGGCGACCTGCGCAAGCTACCGGAAATACCAGAAGGACGACCCGGGCAACCGCTCATGCCAGGCGCGATTTCCCGACGCCGTCTGCAAGGCGTGCCTGGACGGCGCGGACTAGGCCAAAGCCATGATGGCCAGGCTGACACCGACGCCCGCACCCCACACCAGGGTGCGCAGCGTCGACAGGTTGCTGATGTAGATGATGCTGTAGGCCACGCGGATGACGACGAAGGCCATGGCCAGGATGTCGATGCGGTCCTGGTTGGCGTGCGCCTGCTGGGCCAGGATGACGGCGGCGATGAACAGCGGCAGTGCTTCAAAGCCGTTCAGGTGCGCGGCGTGGGCGCGCCGCATCCAGCCGGACTGGCGGCCCTCCCAATCGCGCGGATGGGCGTTGTCGTAGCGGTCCTTGCCCGTCATCGACGCCACTTTCGGCGTCAGTTCCACCATGATGGGCAGCAGGCAGGCCGCGGCGATGCACCAGTTGGCAACCGTCATCTTCTACTTCTCCTTTATTTGAGGTATTTGGCGAGCCAGCCGTGCACCTCGTTGTAGAAGTAGCGGCTGTTTTCGCCTTTCAGGATCCAGTGATTTTCGTCCGGGAATACTACCAGCTTGCTTGGCGTATTCAAACGCTGTTGTGCCGCGAAGTTCATCAGCGCATTGTTGACCGGCACACGGTAATCCAGTTCGCCCACCGTGATCAGGATCGGCGTCTTGAAGCCGGTGCCTTTCTCGTGGTTCCCGGCCTGCATGATCGGGCTCTGTTCGCGCCACACCGGCAGGTTGCTCCACACCGGGCCGCCGCCGTTGACTTCGCGGCCGTAGATGCTGTCGCTGGTCCCCCATTGCATCACCAGGTCCATTTCGCCGGCGTGCGACACGATGGCCTTGTAGCGGGTGGTGGTGGCTTGCAGCCAGTTGGCCAGGTGGCCGCCGTAGCTGGCGCCGCCGGCCGCCAGCTTGCTGCCGTCGATGAACGGATACTTCCTGATCGCTTCGTCGACCGCCCAGTTGATTTCGTCGCCCGGACCTTTCAGCGGGTCGAACTGGATCGAGCGCGCGAATTCCTCGCCGTAGCCGGTGGAACCCTTGTAGTCGGTCAGCAGCACCACGTAGCCCGGCTTGGCCAGCAGGTGGTAGTTCCAGCGCAGCACGAACTGGTCGCGCCACATGTTTGCCGCGCCGCCGTGGATCACCGCGAACAATGGGTACTTCCGGTTCGGGTCGAAGTTGGCGGGCTTCACGATCATGTTGTGGATCTGGCGGCCGTCCGGGGTCTTGTACCAGAAGTGTTCCGGCGCCTGCCAGTCGATGGCGGCGGCCTTGTCCACGTTGAAGGAAGTCAGGCGCTTCGGCGTGCCGTTGAAGGAATAGATTTCCGGCGGGTTGATCGAGGACTCCCACACGCCCACCAGCGCCTTGCCGCCGGCGTTCAGCGAGTTGATGGAGCCGGTCGGCAGCGAGGGCTCTTCGCGCTTGTCGCCGCCGGCGTAGTTCATCGAATAGACCTTTTCCAGGCCGGCGTGCTCGAAGGAGTAGAAGATGCGCTTGCCGTCGCTCGGCAGGGCGATGCGCGAAATCGAGCGGTCCAGGTCCTGGGTCAGGATCTTCGGCTGCGCGCTGGTGAAGGGCCAGGCGAAGCTGGCTACGCGCGTCAGGTCGTAGACCTTGTTCGGCACTTCCTCTTCCGTCAACGCGAACAGGGTCTTGCCGTCCGGGGCGAAGCGCAGGTCGTGGTAGCTGCGGCTGTCCTTGGTCAGCTGCGTAGGCTCGCCGCCGGCCAGCGGCACGCTGTAGACCTGCGTGAAGACCGATGCGCGCGCCGCTTCATCGCGGTTGGTGGACACGGCGAACACCACGCCCTTGCCGTCCGGCGTCCAGACGGCGTTCAGCGACTGGCCGTCGTCGCCCTGGCTGCCGCCAAAGCCCGGCAGCTCGGCCAGCTTGCTGCCGGCCAGGATGTCGCGCGGCCTGGCGTCCGGCTGCGCATCCATCACGAACAGGCGCACCTTCTTGTCGTCCAGCCATTTGTCGAAGAAGCGCGGCGGGAAGGATTCGTAGGCGCGCGCGTTGTACTTGCGCTCCTTGCGTTCCCTGGCGGCCTTCTTCACGCCTTCTTCATCGGTGGCGCCGGGGAAGATCTCGCTCACGAACAGGACCTGCTTGCCGTCCGGGCTCCACTTCGGCATGCGCGCGCCCAAGGTGAGGCTGGTCATGCGCTGCGCTTCGCCGCCGCTGGCGATGTCGAGGCGGTAGATTTGCGGTGCATCGTCGCCTTCGCGCTTGGCCACGAACAGCAGGTAGCGGCTGTCCGGCGACCAGGCGTGCGCCGATTCGCCGCCCTTGCTGAAGGTCAGGCGGCGTGGCGCGCTGTCGTCGGCCAGGGACTTGATCCAGATATCGGACCACTGCTCCTTGCTGTCGTAGGCCGGATCGGTGACGGAAAACACGGCCCACTTGCCGTCCGGGCTCGGTTGCGGGGCGCCGACGCGCTTCATCAGCCATACGTCTTCGTGGGTGATGGCGTGCTTCGCAGGTTCGGCGGCGGCCGCCTGGGCCTGGCCGCCGCAGGCGCCGAGGATCAGGAGGGAAGTGAGGAGTTTGGTCGTTGCATTCATGGCACTGGCTTCGTTGGGGCCTTCGTTGAGGCGATGGACGAGGATAGTGGGGAATAAGGGATTCCCTGTCAATGCGCTGTTACTTGCCTGTTACAAAGTGCGCGGGTAGACTCGCCACCCATGAATTCCATCCTCGCGCTGAAGCTGTTCCTGGTTCCTTCCCTGATCTACGCTGTCACGCTGGCCGGCCGCCGCTGGGGGCCTGCCGTTGCGGGCTGGCTGTCCGCGTTCCCGATCGTGGCGGGGCCGATCCTGCTGGCGATCTCCCTCGAGCAGGGCGCAGGCTTTGCTTCCAACGCGGCCGAAGGCACGTTGATGGCGGTGCTGGCCATGATCGCCTTCAGCCTGGCCTATGCCTGGGCCTCGGGACGCTGGAGCGTGGCAGGCGCGATGCCGGCCGCGCTGGCGGCGTGGGCGCTGGCCGTGGCGGGCCTGCAGGCGGTGCGCCCGCCGCTGCCGCTGGCGGCGCTGCTGGTGGTCGCGGCACTGCTCGTGGCGCCGCGGCTATTCCCCGCGCTGCCAGCTGACGCCGCGCGTGTACCGGCCGGCTCGGCGCGCCCTCGCGGCTTCCTCAGCGGCGACCTGCCCTGGCGCATGCTGGCCGGTGCCGTGCTGGTGATGTCGGTCAGCGCCGCGGCGGCGGGACTGGGCCCGCGCCTGAGCGGCTTCCTCGTCATGTTCCCGGTGATGGGGACCGTGCTGACCGGCTTCACCCACGTGCAATCGGGCCGTGCCAGCGCGGTGCAGCTGCTGCGCGGCACCATGCTGGGCTACTTCGCCTTCGCCGCCTTCTGCCTGGCGATTTCGCTGCTGCTGCGCGCGCAGCCGGTGCCGGTATCGTTCTTCGCTGCTTTCGTGTTCGCGCTGACTATCCAGCTGCTGGCGAAAGCCGCATCGTCAAGGCGCCTGGCGACATGACGAAGCCGTGGTATTCCTCGCTGTCGCCTTCGACGGAAACGATGTCGAAGCGGCCCAGCAGGCAAGCCATGGCCACCTTGATCTCCAGCAGGGACAGGTAACGCCCCGGGCACAGGCGCGGGCCGGAGCCGAACGGCATGGCCAACTGCCGCACCGGGTTACCGCCTTCCAGCCAGCGCTGCGGGTCGAACGCCGCCGCATTGCGCAAACGGGCGTCGGACACGCTGTCGTGCCGCAGCACGCACCATACGATGGCATCCTTCGGCACCTGCACGTCGCCCACTACGCAGTCGCGGTTCGCCTGCAGGGGAATGAAGGGCGCCGGCGGCTTGAGCCGCATCGCTTCATGCGCGCAGGCGTCGATGAATTCCAGTTGGTCCATCTGCTCGATGGTGAATGCCGCCGGATCGGGCGCCACGCGCCGCACCTCATCCTGCGCGCGCTGCAGGGCCGCCGGATGCTGCGCCAGCAGCCACACCAGCCAGGACAGGGCGCTGGAAGTGGTGTCCTCGCCTGCCAGCAGCATGGTGCTCACATTGCCCACCACGGCGGCGTGGCTGATGCCGCTGTCTTCCTGCGCGGCGGCTGCCATCATCGCTTCCAGCATGTTCTGCGGCCGTTCGGCGCGCGACGGATCGTCCTGCATGCGCTGGCGCGCCTTGGCGATAAAGCCATTGGTCGCTTCGCGCAGGGCAAGCACCGCCGCTTCCAGCTTGCGGTCGAACGGCAGCTTGACATACCGCCAGTACGGCACCGGCAGCAGCGAGCGGCGCGCCGTGCCTTCCATGATCAGCTCCAACTGCTGCTGCACCACGTCGTCACCATGCTCGATGGTGTTCATTTCCTCGCCAAAGGCCAGGCCGGCCACCACGTCCACCGTATAGCGCTTCAAGTCCGCGTTGAGGGCGATAGGCCGGCCTTCCTGCGCCGCGCGTACCCAGCGTTCCTGCAACCGTCCGCCGACGCGCGCCAGCAAAGGAAAGTAAGCCTTGATCGCATGCGGCGCAAAGGCCTGCATCACCATCTTGCGCTGGTTGCGCCAGGCCGTGCCCTCCGCCAGGAAGACGCCGCGCTCGCCGCCCAGTTCATCCGACACCTGGGCCGTCACGTCGGGACGCCGGAAGCCATCCGGCCGGTCGCGCAGCACACCGTTGATGAGGGCCGCGTCGGCCACCACCAGTGTCCGTTGCCGGCCCACGCTCAGCCGGAACAGCGTGCCGTACTGCTGCACCAGCGCTTCAATGTCGGCATGCACCTTGCGCGGGCGCAGCTGCAAGGCATTGCCGAGGAAGGGCAGGCCTTTCGGGCCCGGAAGATCGGAGAGTTGGCGCAGGGCGCCCGCCGTAGCTGACGTAGTTGTGGTATCCATGGCGGCCAGTATGCGCCGGGCGCGCGGGCCGGTATTGAATGTTTGCGACATCGCGCTACAATGCTAAGCATGTTGCCAATTAGTAAATTCAT
>CBHWEO010000285.1:0-6639 GCA_966112955.1 uncultured Duganella sp.
ACTTCCACCACCTTGCGCCGCACTTCGGCGGCCAGCGTGGCATCGATCTGGGCGCGGCTGAAATTGACCACCACGCGGCCGACGATGACGGGCTTCAGGGCGCTGCCGGCGGCGCCCGCGTCGCGGTACGCCAGGTCGGCCACCACGGGCGCGCCCTGCACGGTGGTTTCGGATTCGATGGGGACGATGCTGCCGTCGTCCTTGCGGCGCTTGCCGGAGAACAGGCCGACCGAGGTGTCGTAGACGCGGATCGCCACCAGTTCCGGCGGCAGCATTTCCGCGGCCACGATATTGTCGACTTTTGCCTTGTCGAGGTCCCACAGGGCGGACGGCAGGCTGGTCTGCAAGCGGGTCAGCACGCCTTCGCGCAGGCGCTGGTTCGCCACTTCCAGTTCATGACCCAGGCTGTATTGCGCGTAAGTGCCGGAAATACCCAGCACGACGGTGACGATCACCACGAACAGCGCAGTCAGCCGGCCTTGGATACCAAACATTAACTCCCTCCCCGAATTCCTACCAATGTAAGGGAAGGAGTGGTCCCTTGGCAAGATTTTAAGGATGATGCCCGCACGGCACTGAGGTAAGATCGGGATTATTACCTGGGAGACGAACATGACGGCCTCTTACCGCCACCTGCCCCTGGCCGAAGTCCAGCCCGGCATGGTGCTGTCCGACGAACTGCTGGACCAGCAGGGCCAGGTGCTGCTGCCGGCCGGCGCCGTGCTGACCGAGACCATGCTGGAACGCATGCCGGCCCATGGCATCGAGTCGCTGGCCGTGGTGGACGAGCGTCCGGCCGATCCGGCGCAACTGGCCGCCGAACGCGAAGCCCAGCTGGCGCGCATTGCCGTGCTGTTCCGCCGCCACGATCCGGACGATGGCGAAGACTGGGCCGCCAACGCCCTGCGCGCCCTGGTCACCGACTTCCGCGTCGGCAAGGAGGCTGCATGAGTGCGCAGCTCACCTATGACGACGTGGTGAAGAACCTGGACGACCTGCCGTCGCTGCCGGCGGTCGTGATGGAACTGTTGAACAGCATCGACCAGGACGAAGCCGATATCGCCGTCCTGGCGCGCAAGGTGTCGCACGACCAGGCGCTGACCGCCAAGACCCTGCGCCTGGCCAATTCCTCGCTGTTCGGCCTGCAGGTCAAGGTCACCACGATCCAGCAGGCCATCACCTTCCTCGGCTTCCAGAGTACGCGCAACCTGATCACGGCGGCCGCCGTCACCGGCTGTTTCGCCGGCCAGCTGTGCCCCGGTTTCGACCACCGCGTGTTCTGGCGCCACTCGATCGCCACTGCCGCCTGCGCCAAGGTGCTGGCGCGCCATGTGCGCTTCAACCAGGACTATGCCTTTACGGCCGGCCTGCTGCACGATATCGGCCGCCTGGTACTGGTGTCGGCCTTCCCGGCACTGTATGCCGAGGTGATCGCCTACCAGCAGGCCAACGATTGCTACCCGCTGGAGGCGGAACGTGCCGTGCTCGGCCTCGACCATGTCGAGGCTGGCCTGGCGCTGGCGGAACACTGGAATTTCTCGGATACGATGCGGCTGGCGATCGCCGGCCACCATGAGCCGGACAAGCCCGGGGCCGGCTTCCTGGCCGCCATCATCCATGTGGCGGATGCGGTGGCGCATGCGCTGGACCTGGCGCAGAAAGCGGACGACATGGTGCCGCCCGTTTCCACTGTCGCCTGGAAAGCGCTGAACCTCGGGGAGGACACTTGCATGCACCTGTTCCGCGAGACGGAACTGCAGTACGAAGAGATCGCACTGGTGCTGCTGTCCTGAGGTTTAGTGCGCGCTGGCCTGCGGCATGCCGTTCTGCGGCGAAGCGCCCGTCGGTTTGTCTTCCGGTTTCGGGCGGCCTTGCGCATCGGACAGGCGGTACTTGGTGCGGCGGTCGCCCATCAAGTCCCGCAGCTCGCGGATGCTCATGCCTGTCACCTCGTGCATGCGGATCAGCAGGGAAGCGCCGACCGGCAGGCGGTGGTGGCGGATCTTGCTGATGACGGGCGGCGCCACTTCCAGCATGCGCGACAGCGCGGCGTCGTTTTTCAATTGCAGTTTGCCCAGCAAAATGTCCAGCAGGTGGTTCGGGTTGTAGCTTTCCTGGGAAGCGAGAGCGTGGTGTGCCATGATGAATCCTCTCTGACAGTGGGGTGTTGAGGAAGGCCCGGGGTGTTGGCAAATTTTCATGCCGCTACCCAGCGCTAACCTTGTTCAACATCAAGAATTGGCGATGATTTGCCGAAAATCTTGACAACAAGGCCATTTCAACACAGTCATTATTCCTGTGTCGCACGAAAGAACCCCAAGGAAATTGTGTTACGCGGATATTTCAGGCTGTAACGGAAATGATGCTGCCCGGCGCCGGGGTGCCGGGCGTGCGCTGGGCTGATTGCGCATTCTGCGCCAGCAAGTCCTGGCGGGTGAGGAAATCCTGCTGTTCCGCCGCCTGGGCTTGCTCCACGGCGCGGCTTTGTTCGCGGCGGGCATTAGCCTGTTCGGTACGCGCGGCTTGCTGCTCGCGGATGCGCTGCTCTTCCTGCTGCAGTTGGCGTTGCTCAGCCAGGCGGCGCTCGGCGGCGCTGCTGTCCGTTTGCTGGGCCTGCTGGACCTGCTGGAAATTCGGGGTCGCCGACCCAATTCCGTTGACCGCCATGGCGTTTCTCCGGCAAAAGTTGCTGTTTTAACTCTAGAACCCGCAAGGCCTGATTTCAAGGGGCCGCCTGCGATTTACGGTAAACTTGTGGGTATGCAGAAAAAAGTATTCATCAAAACCTTCGGCTGCCAGATGAACGAGTACGACTCGGACAAGATGGCAGACCTGCTCGGCGCGTCCGATGGGCTGGTACGCACCGAATCCCCGGAAGACGCCGACGTCATTCTCCTCAACACCTGCTCCGTGCGCGAAAAGGCCCAGGAAAAAGTGTTTTCGGACCTGGGCACGTTCAAGAAGCTCAAGCAAGCCAAGCCCGGGCTGGTCATTGGCGTGGGCGGCTGCGTCGCCTCGCAGGAGGGCGAAGCCATCGTCAGGCGCGCGCCGCTGGTGGACGTGGTATTCGGCCCGCAGACCCTGCACCGCCTGCCGAAGATGATCGAGCTGCGTCGCCAGTCCGGCAAGCCGCAGATCGACATCAGCTTCCCGGAAATCGAGAAGTTCGACCACCTGCCGCCGGCCCGCGTGGAAGGCGCCTTCGCCTACGTGTCGATCATGGAAGGCTGCTCGAAATACTGTTCCTACTGCGTGGTGCCCTACACCCGCGGCGAGGAAGTGTCGCGCCGCTTCGAGGACGTGCTGACCGAAGTGGCCGGCCTGGCGGCGCAGGGCGTGAAGGAAGTCATGCTGCTGGGCCAGAACGTGAATGCCTTCCGCGGCGAGACGGCCGACGGCAGCGTGGCCGATTTCGCCATGCTGATCGAATACGTGGCCGAGATCCCGGGCATCGAACGCATCCGCTTCGTGACCAGCCACCCGAAGGAATTCACCCAGCGCCTGATCGACTGCTACAAGAACATCCCCAAGCTGGCGGACCAGCTTTACCTGCCGGCCCAGCATGGCTCGGACAAGATCCTGGGCGCCATGAAGCGCGGCTATACGGCGCTGGAATACAAGTCCATCATCCGCAAGGTGCGCGCGGCGCGCCCGGAAGTGGTGATCTCGTCCGACTTCATCGTCGGCTTCCCCGGCGAGACGGACGAGGATTTCGAAGCGATGGTCAAGCTGGTGCAGGACGTCGACTTCGACAACAGCTTCAGCTTCATTTTCAGCAAGCGGCCCGGCACCCCGGCCGCCAACCTGGCCGACGAGACGCCGGCCGAAGTCAAGTCGGCCCGCCTGCAGCGCCTGCAAGCCCTGTTCGACGAGAACACCCGGCGCCACAGCGCCGCCATGGTCGGCATGACCATGCAGGTGCTGGTGGAAGGCCCGTCCAAGCGCGGCGGCAATGAGCTGCAAGGCCGCGCCAGCAACACCCGCACCGTCCACTTCGACGGCGGCGCCAATGCGCAGGCACTGATTGGCCAGATGGTCAGCGTGCGCATCACCGAAAGCCTGGATTACTCCCTGCGCGGAGAAGCGATACTTTGAAAACAAAAACCCCGGTGCAACCGCACTACTTCGTCCCGGAACCCCTGGACAACACGCGCCTGGCCCATTTGTGCGGGCCGCTCGATGAAAACCTGCGCCAGATTTCCGCGGCGCTGGACGTCACCATTTTCCGCCGCGGCGAGAAGTTCATCGTCAGCGGTACCAATGCCGAACGCGCCGTCGCCATCCTGGAGCGCTTCTACGAAGTGGCCGACAAGGTGGTGCCGGTGGAGGAAGTGCAGCTGGCCCTGGTGGAGCAGCGCGCCAGCGAAGCGCCGGACGATTTCGGCCCACGGGAAGAACCGCCGTTCCACGAGCCGGACATCACCAGCCCGCAGCTGAAGACGCGCCGCTCCGACCTGCGCGGCCGCACGCCGCACCAGATCCGCTACCTGCGCAACATCCTGGACCACGACATCAGCTTCGGCATCGGCCCGGCCGGCACCGGCAAGACTTACCTGGCCGTGGCCTGCGCCGTCGATGCGCTGGAGCGCGACGCGGTCAAGCGCATCATCCTGACCCGCCCCGCGGTGGAAGCGGGCGAGCGCCTGGGCTTCCTGCCGGGCGACCTGGCGCAGAAAGTCGACCCTTACCTGCGCCCCTTGTACGACGCGCTGTACGACCTGCTCGGCTTCGACCGCACGCAGAAGATGTTCGAGAAACAGGTGATCGAAATCGCGCCGCTGGCCTATATGCGCGGCCGCACGCTGAACCACGCCTTCGTCATCCTGGACGAGGCGCAGAACACCACGGTGGAACAGATGAAGATGTTCCTGACCCGGATCGGCTTCGGCAGCAAGGCCGTGGTGACCGGCGACGTGACCCAGGTCGACCTGCAGAAGCACCAGAAGTCCGGCCTGGTCGACGCCATGCACGTGCTGCGCAATGTGCGCGGCATCGCCTTCAGCCAGTTCTCCAGCGCCGACGTGGTGCGCCATCCGCTGGTGGCGCGCATTGTCGATGCCTATGAGAGCTCGCAGGAAGCCAGCGCCGAGATCGCGCCCCTGCTGCAAACCGTGAAACCCGCCGTGAAAGCCGTGCGCAATGTCCGAAAAAAATAAGCTGACCCTGTCCGTCCAATACGCCGACCCGCGCCTGCAGGAAGAGATCACCCGCCCCATGCTCCGCAAATGGGTCAAGGCCGCGCTGTTCGCGCCGGCCGAACTGACCATCCGCTTCGTCGACGCGGCCGAGGGCCAGGAGCTGAACCGCGACTACCGCGGCAAGGATTACGCCACCAATGTGCTGACCTTCGCCTACAACGAGGGCGAGGACGTGGCCGAGGACGAGCCGACCCGCGCCGACATCATCCTGTGCACCGACGTGCTGCAGCGCGAGGCGGCCGAGCAGGAGAAAAGCGTGGAAGAGCACACCGCCCACCTGGTGGTGCACGGCGTGCTGCACGCCCAAGGCTACGACCATGAGGACGACGAGGAAGCGGCCGAGATGGAAGGCATCGAAACGGAGATCGTCACCGGCCTCGGTTACAAGGATCCTTACTGATCATGCCATGCACTGGCATGGGTTTCAAGTTTGATAATTTGGGCCGGGGCAGGCGGTTTGGTGTATGCTATAGCACTTCGAAACAACGGCTTTAAAGCCAATTATGCAAGAGCACTCTAGTAGCGTCAGGAATGACGCTAAACCACACCGGTCGCTGTTCGAGCGACTCACCGCCCTGATTTCCCCTGAGCCCGAGAGCCGCTCGGAGCTGCTTGAAGTCCTGCACGATGCCCATGAACGCAACCTGATCGACGCCGATGCGCTGTCGATGATCGAAGGCGTGTTCCAGGTGTCGGACCTGTCGGCGCGCGACATCATGATCCCGCGCTCGCAGATGGATGTCATCGACATTACCAAACCGATCGAGGAATGGATCCCGCTGGTGCTGGAAACGGCCCACTCGCGCTTCCCTGCCATCGAGGGTGAGCGCGACAAGGTGGTCGGCATCCTGCTGGCCAAGGACTTGCTGCGCTATTACGCGGAAGAGGAATTCGACGTGCGCGACATGCTGCGCCCGGCCATCTTCATCCCCGAATCGAAGCGCCTCAATGTGCTGCTGCGCGACTTCCGCGCCAACCACAATCACATGGCCATCGTGGTCGACGAGTACTCCGGCGTGGCCGGCCTGATCACCATCGAGGACGTGCTGGAGCAGATCGTCGGCGACATCGAGGACGAATACGATTTCGACGAGGAAGAAGACAATATCCTCTCCATCAAGGAAGGCAAGATCGGCCCGCGCTGGCGCGTCAAGGCGCTGACCGAGCTCGAACAGTTCAACGAAGAACTGGATGCCGACCTGGCCGACGAGGATGTCGACACCATCGGCGGCCTGGTGGCCAAGCACCTGGGCCGCATGCCACACAAGGGCGATACCTTCGACATCGCCAACCTGCGCTTTGAAGTGCTGCGCGCCGATGCGCGCCAGGTCCATGTGCTGACGGTTGAAAAACTGCCGGCCGCCGTGGACGAGCAGGACTGATGCGCTGGCGCAAGACCAAGGCAGGCGAGCCGCCTGCCCCACCCCGCTCTACCCGTAGC
>CBHWEO010000286.1:0-6612 GCA_966112955.1 uncultured Duganella sp.
CCGATTGCCAGAGCTGACCCCGACTTTTATTTAGGCAGTTACGTCCAGGTTGGCCAGTTGCCGCTTGAACAGCTGCTCCTGGACGCGGATGTCGTCGCCGTTGTAGCCGTCGTAGGCGCGCGTGGTGCGCGACCAGACTTCCGGCATCACCTGCTCGATCAGGTTGCGGCCCGCGTCGGTCAGCGTGATCATCACGCAGCGGCGATCGCCTGGGCGGTTGCCACGGGTGATCAGGCCCTGGGCTTCCAGGTCATTGCAGACCCGCGTCAGGTTGGCCGGCTTTTCCATGCAGGCTTCACCCAGGTTGGAAGCGGTCGAAGTCTCATTTTCCGATCCATACAGCACCGCCAGCACCATATAGCTGGCATCGACCAGGTCGTACTTGCGCAAGACCGAATTCGCCAGATCCTTCATGCGTTTCTGGACGTGATAGGTCATGCGCAGCAGGCGTACCAAGTCTTCCGGGAATTCCGGGATGCGAGTATGAATGTTTTTAAGGCGCTTGTTGGTTGCGTCAAAACTACTCATTCTGCAGGCACTCCTGTGCAATTTGTTCAAGCCTGAATTGTACTAGTGTTGACCTTAGGTAAAGACGAATTTGATCTGTATCAATCGCCAAATGTAAGCCCCGTGTAAGCTTGTGTTCCGTATTTCTTGCAAGCTACTACGTGGGAAAACCTTATACCTGCAACGGAAATTCGGTTCGAAAGCCTTAGGGCAGAAGATGTTTCAGTTATATTGCCCAAGTAACATAGTGTTGGCAACTTCCAACACTGCGCTCCGTTCCTGGCAAATTCATTAAATTATTGGAAACAGGAGGACACCATGTCAGGAACCAGTACCCTCGACCCGGACAATATGCCGTCCCGCCCTGACCGCGAACTCCGCAAGGGTCACGGCACCGGGGCGCTTGGCCCCAGCGATTCATCCGATTCCGGCAGCGACTTGCAGGGCGCCCGCCCGCCGGGCCCCGGCGACAGCGAACTCGACAGCGACACCGATGCCCAGGGCACGGGCGAGCGCGCCAGCGTGGGCCGCGATGCGCCCGCGCCCGATGGCGGCGATATCGACGTCGACCACATCGAAACGTTGCCCGATAGCAAGCACCCCGAGCATGAGGATGTCGAACGCGGCAAGTAGGCCGGCGCTTCCAGTCGCGCAAATCGGCAGCCTGTCGCGCAAATTGACGGGCTGTCGCAAAGCCCGGGCGGCAGGGCAGCCGCCTCAGTATGCTGCCCTGCATGAACAAAATTGCAAGAAATCTTTGCCTCCTCATCGGGCGGATGACGCTGCGTGACTGGCGCGCCGGCGAATTGCGGCTGCTGCTGGCGGCCTTGCTGGTGTCGGTCGCCGCCTTGTCTTCCGTTGGCTTCCTGGTGGAACGGACCCGCGAGGCCATGGCCGGCGACAGCCGCCGCATGCTGGGCGGCGACCTCGTGCTCAGCACCGATGCGGCGCCGGATCCCGCCATCGTGCGCGCCGTCCAGGGCCGCGGCTTGCGCAGCACTTCCACCATTTCCCTGCTCAGCATGGCCACCCCCGGCGCGGCGGGCGAGCCGCGCCTGGTGTCGCTGAAGGGCGTTGGCGCCGGCTATCCGCTGTTCGGCGGGTTGCGGCTGCGCGGCGCCGGCGCTGGCGCCGCGACCCGGGACACGGGCGCGGAAGCACTGCGCCCCGGCACCGCCTGGATCGACGGTGCGCTGGCGGCAAGCGCGGGGCTGAAAGAGGGCGACCCGCTGCAAGTGGGCGGGCGCCGCTTTACCGTGGCCGGCATCATTGAATTGGAGCCGGACCGCCGCCCGTCCATGCTGAACCTCGCGCCGCGCGTGATGATCGGCCTGGCCGAGCTGCAGGCGATGGAACTGGTCGGCGACGGCACACGCGCCGTCTGGCGCCTGCAAGTCAGCGGCGATACGGCCGCCCTGCAGGCACTGCGCAGCGCGGTGACGAAGCTCCACGGCGACAAGCCCGGCCTGGGCATCGAGACACTGGAATCGAACCGCGCGGAAATGGCGGAATTGCTGGACCGGGCGCAAGCCTTCCTGTCCCTGGTGTCGCTGCTGGCGGCGGCGCTGGCCGCGATCGCGCTGGCGCTGGCCGCGCGCCGTTTCGTGCTGCGCCATACGGACGCCTGCGCCATGCTGCGCTGCCTCGGGCTGCCGCGCCGCCAGGTGGCGCTGCTGTTCCTGGGGGAGCTGGCGCTGTTGGGCGTTGCGGCCGGGGCGCTGGGCGCCGCCGTGGGCTATGGCGCCCACCTGGTGCTGTTGCGGATGCTGGGTGATGTGGCAGGCGAAGCCCTGGCCGGCACCTCGGCCAGCTGGCGCCCCGCGCTGCAGGGCGTTGGCGCGGCGCTGGTGCTGCTGGCCGGCTTTGCCTTGCCGCAGCTGGTGCACATGCTGGGCATGTCCCATGTTGCGCTGGTGCGGCGCGAAGCGCGCAAGCCGGGCGCGCCGATGCTGCTGTCGGCCGGCCTGGGGCTGGGCATGATGCTGCTGCTCCTCGCATGGCAGGCTGGCGACCTGGCGGTGGCCATCGGCATGCTGCTTGGCGTGCCGCTGCTGGCAGGGATGTTCGCCCTGGTGGGCTGGGGCGGCCTGGTGCTGCTGGAGCACAGCCCGCTGCGCCATGCCGGCCTGGCATGGCGTTTCGCCCTGGCCTCCCTGTGCCGCCGCAAGCGCGGCGCCATCGTGCAGATGGTGGCGCTGGCGCTCGGCCTGGCCTCCCTGCTGTTGCTGACGGTGGTGAAGGCCGATTTGCTGGCCGAATGGCGCGCCGCCACGCCGGCCGGTGCGCCCAACCA
Organism: uncultured Duganella sp.; assembly: GCA_966112955.1. Classification (GTDB taxonomy): domain Bacteria; phylum Pseudomonadota; class Gammaproteobacteria; order Burkholderiales; family Burkholderiaceae_D; genus Rugamonas. The sequence goes on from CBHWEO010000286.1 coordinate 2,801, forward strand.
TTATGTCGGCAACATCCAGCCCGACCAGCTGGAAGAGATCAACGGCGCACTGGCCCGGCTGGGCAAGGCCACGCCGTATTCCTCCATCCGTGCGCGCCTGGTGGCGGTGAACGGCAAGCCGCCGCAGGACGGCAAGCCCGGCGCACAGGGAGCGCAGTCGCTGCAGTCGCGCGAATGGGAAATCTCCACGGCGGCAACGCTGCCGGCCTGGTACACCATCACCGCCGGCAAGTGGCCGGGGGCCGGCGCGCCGCCGCAGCTGTCGCTCGACGAGGGCCTGGCGCAGGGCGAGGGCTACAAGCTGGGGGATGTGCTGACCTTCGACGTGGCCGGCGAACAGGTGGCGGCCCCGGTGACCAGCCTGCGCAAGACCGACTGGCGCTCGCGCCAGGGCAGCTTTGTCATGCTGCTGAACGAGGATGCCGTGACCCAGCTGCCGCGTACCTACACCACCACGCTGCACGTGGCGCCGGGCGGCGAGCCGGCCATGGCGGCACTGGCAGCGCGCTATCCGGGCCTGGTCGTGTTCAATGTCGGCTATTTCATCGACCAGGTCGAGCGCCTGGTGCGCCAGCTGACGGCGGCCATCGAATTCCTGTTCCTGTTCGTGCTGGCGGCGGGTGTGCTGGTCCTGTATACCGCGCTGGTGGCGACCCAGGACGAACGCGCCAGCCAGGCAGCCTTGCTGCGCGCGCTGGGCGCCACGCGTGCCACGCTGTCGGCCGCGCAGTGGCTGGAGCACCTGCTGTCCGGCACTGCCGCCGGCCTGCTGGCCGGGGCGGGCGCCACGCTGGGCCACTGGGCCCTGGCGCGCTTTATTTTCAAACTGGATTGGCAGGTGTCGCCACTGCTGTGGGCCTGCAGCCTGGCGGCCGGCGCCGTTTGCGCGCTGGCTGGCGGCTGGCTGGCCCTGCGCCCGATACTCACCCAAGCGCCGCTGCAAAGCCTGCGGCAAGCATAAGGAGCAGACATGGAAGCAATCGAAGTGCGTGGCCTGGGCAAGCGCGTGGCCGATGCGGGCGGCGAGCTGGTCATCCTCGATGAAGTTGGCCTGACCGTGATGGCGGGGGAGACGGTGGCCATCGTCGGCGCCTCGGGTTCCGGCAAGTCGACCCTGCTGGGCATCCTGGCGGGACTGGATACACCCAGTTGCGGCAGCGTTGCCCTGAACCAGATCGACCTGTTCGCGCTGGACGAGGATGGGCGGGCCCGCTTCCGCCAGCAGCATGTGGGTTTCGTGTTCCAGTCCTTCCAGTTGCTGCCGCACCTGACCGCACTTGAAAACGTCATGCTGCCGCTGGAGCTGCGCGGCGAAAGGCAGGCGCGCGAGCGCGCCGCTGCCATGCTGGCGCGGGTCGGCCTGTCCAGCCGCCTCGGACACTATCCGAAATACCTGTCCGGCGGCGAACAGCAGCGCGTGGCGCTGGCGCGCGCCTTCGTCTGCGAGCCGCCGCTGCTGCTGGCCGACGAGCCCACCGGCAGCCTCGATTCGGCCACCGGCGAAGCGGTGATGGAACTGATGTTCACGCTGAACCGCGAGCGCGGTTCCACGCTGGTGCTGGTGACCCACGACCTGGCCATTGCAGCGCGCTGCGGCCGCAGGGTGACTATGGCTGCCGGCCGGTTGCAGGAAGAGCGCGCACTCGCCTGCGCCTGAAGGCTAGCGCCTGGCCCGTCCCCGCGCTGGTTCAGGCGCCGGCGCGGCCGGTTGCGCTTCCGCGCTCGCCAGGTAAATCGGCGTGACTTCAAGCAGCTTGTCGATCGCCACGCGCAGCTTGGCCGGCATATAAGGCGTGTGCGGCCAGACGAGATGCATCTTCGATTCTTCCATTTCGCCGCAATCGAACAGCACTTTCAGTTCGCCGCGCTTGACGTAGGGCGCGATCAGCCAGCAGGGCAGCCATGCCAGGCCCATGCCGCGCGCCGCCGCGTCGGCAATCGCCTGCAAGTCGTCGAGCAGCATGCGCTGCCGCGGCATCAGGCCATGCGAGCGGCCGTCCGCCGTCAGATACGTCCATTCCTTCACCACCCGGCCGCGCGAATACAGGATGCCCGCATGCTGCGCGACGTCCTGCAGTGCGCCGGGTTCGCCGTGCACCTGCAGGTAGGCTGGCGCCGCGCAAACCAGCATGCGCTGCTGGCCCAGGTGGCGCGCGGCCAGGCTGGCGCTGTCGGGCAGCGGGCCGACGCGCAGGCCAAGGTCGAAGCCTTCATCGAGCAAGTCCACCACGCGGTCATTGAAGGAGATATCGATGGTCAGCTGCGGGTATTGCTGCGCCAGGTCCATCATGAGCGGCGCCACGAACTGGCGCCCGAACAGCACCGGCACGCTGATGCGCAGGCGCCCGGTCGGTTCGCTGCGGCCGCTGCCGATGCAGGCCGCGCCCGCGTCGAGTTCGGCCAGTGCGCGCACGCAGCGCTCGTAATAGGACTGGCCGGCCTCGGTCAGCGCCTGGCTGCGCGTGGTGCGGTGGAACAGGCGCACGCCAAGGCGCTCTTCCAGCCTGGCGATGGCCTTGGCGACGGCGGAGCGGGTCTGGTGCAGCCGGGCAGCGGCAGCGGAAAAGCTGCCCGCCTCCACGGCCTGCACGAAAACGTTGATGCCATTCAGGCGTTCATTCATATTGTTTCCGTTTTGGCGACAATCTGTTGAGAAAACTCCACCACTGTGGATCGTGTGGAAACTATATAGTGCTTCTCACTGAACCACAACTTGTAAGGAGATTCAAATGCATGCTTTCCACATGACGCCCGGCGGCGGTATCGACAGCCTGGAAGCCATCAAGCTGCCCAAGCGCGAACTGCAATACCACGAGGTGCGCGTCAAGGTGCGCGCCGTCTCGCTGAACTATCGCGACCTGATGGTGGCGCAGGGCACCTATCCCATCCGTGGCGAAGGCGCGGTGGTGCCAGGCTCCGATGCCGCCGGCGAGGTGATCGAAGTGGGGCCCGGTGTGACCCGTTTCCGCGTCGGCGACCGCGTGGCCACCACGTTCTTCCCCGAATGGGAGGAGGGCAAGGTCAGCCCGCGCAAAACGGCCGTGACGCTGGGCGCCGGCGGCAACGGTGTGCTGTCGGAAGAGCTGGTGATCGGCGAAGGCGGCCTGGCTGCCGTGCCGGCGCACCTCAGCTTTGAAGAGGCGGCGACCCTGACCTGCGCCGGTGTCACGGCCTGGAACGCCCTGTTCGTCGAAGGCGGCGTGAAGGCCGGCGACACCGTGCTGTTGCTGGGCACGGGCGGCGTGTCGGTCTGGGCGCTGCAGCTGGCCAAGGCCGCCGGCGTGCGCACCATCGTCACCTCCTCCAGCGACAGCAAGCTGGAACGGGCGCGGGCGCTGGGCGCCGATGTCCTGATCAACTACCGCAAGAACCCGGAATGGCAGGAAGAAGTGCTGCGTGCCACCAATGGCGAAGGCGTCGACCTGGTGCTGGAAGTGGGCGGCCAGGATACGCTGGCGCGTTCGATCGCCTCGGCCGGCATGGGCGGCAAGGTGGCCGTGATCGGCGGCCTGGGTGGCGGCTTTGAAACCGGCATCCAGTTGCTCGGCCTCGTCATCGGCGGCAAGAACATGAGTGGGATCTACGTCGGCAGCCGCGCCATGCAGGAAGACTTGTCGCGCCTGGTCGCCCAGCGCCAAATCAAGCCGGTGGTGGACCGCGTGTTCGACATCCACGAAGCGCGCGAAGCCTACCGCCACCTGGCCTCGGGCAATCACTTCGGCAAGGTCGTGATCAGCGTGAAGCCGCGCTATTGATGAAAAAAGGTTCATCGCGGATTTCCGGGATATATGCTTAGGCCCTGTAGCGCCGGC
>CBHWEO010000287.1:0-6579 GCA_966112955.1 uncultured Duganella sp.
TACTAAACTTGGCTGATTATAGCCGATGGGAATGCTGTGATATTGAAACCTGAGACGAATTCGGCAGAACAATTGCCTGATCACGATTTTGACGCCGATTTTGAAGGTGACACGCTTGGCGATCCCCTTGCCCCGATTGAACTGCAACTGACCAAGGAAGACTGCGGCGAGCGCCTGGACAAGGTGGTGGCACGCCTGGTGCCGCAGTTTTCGCGCGGCCGCCTGCAATCCTGGATCGAAGAAGGCCACGTTACCGTTGACGGCAAGCCGGCCAAGGTCCGCGCCACCGTGTATGGCGATGAGAAGATCCTCGTGGTGCCTCAGCCGGCACCGGAAGACGTTGCCTTCACCCCGGAAGACGTGCCGCTCGATATTGTCTACGAAGACGAAAACTTGCTGGTCATCAACAAGCCGGCTGGTCTGGTCGTGCATCCGGGCGCGGGCAACTGGTCCGGCACCATGCTGAACGGCCTGCTGTACCGCTGGCCGCAACTGGGCGGCGTGCCGCGCGCCGGCATCGTGCACCGCCTGGACAAGGACACCAGCGGCCTGATGGTGGTCGGCAAGGACCTGCCGACCCAGACCGACCTGGTGCGCCAGCTGCAGGCGCGTACCGTCAAGCGGGTCTACTGGTGCATGGTGTGGGGCACGCCACGTGTGAGCGGCACCATCGATGCGTCCATGGGCCGCGACCAGAAGGACCGCGTGAAGATGGCGGTGTCGACCAGCATGGGCTCGAAGCCGGCCATCACGCATTACCAGCGCCTGGCCGAGGGCACGCTGGACGGCCGTCCGGTGTCGCTGGTCCAGTGCAAACTGGAAACCGGGCGCACCCACCAGATCCGCGTCCACATGGCGCACCTGGGCTTCTCGCTGATCGGCGACTACGTCTATGGCAAGCAGCACCTGACCAGCGTGTTCCCGCGCCAGGCGCTGCAGGCACGCCGCCTGGGCCTGGTGCATCCGGTGACCGGCGAGCCGATGGAGTGGCAAGTGCCGCTGGCGGACGACTTCAAGGAACTGATGGATCGGGCAGGCATCGAAGAGCCGGACGAGGCCGCATTGGCGGCGGCGGATGGCGGCCATGGCGAGTACGATGGCTTCGACGATGACGACGACGAATTCGACGACGAATAAATGCAGCAATCTTTCCAAGGGGCGCAGTGGCTGGTGCCCGACTGGCCCGGCGCGCCGGGCAATATCGGTTTTGTCTGTACCACGCGGCGCGGGGGCGTGAGCCCCGAGCCTTACGGGCCGGGGCCGCAGCCGGTCGCTACCGCCGGTGGCGGGCTGAACCTGGGCGTCCACGTGGGCGACGATCCTGCCAATGTCGCCTTCAACCGGGCCATCCTGCGCGGACGCCTGCCGAGTGAGCCGGCCTGGCTGTCGCAGGTGCACGGCACTGCCGTCGTGCGTGCCGACATGCTTGGACGGGGCAGTGCGCCCGAGGCCGACGCCAGCATCGCCGCCATGCCAGGCGCGGTGTGCGCCATCCAGACGGCGGATTGCCTGCCCGTGCTGCTGACCAACCGCGCCGGAACGGTTGTCGGCGCGGCCCATGCCGGGTGGCGCAGCCTGGCGGGCGGCATCCTTGAAGCCACCGTCGGCGCCATGCGTGCCGAGGCCGGGCCCGCAGCCGGCGCGCAGGAGATCATTGCCTGGCTGGGCCCCGCGATCGGTCCGCAGGAATTCGAAGTAGGCGAGGATGTGCTGGCGGCCTTCCTGGCGCGTGCCGGCGGCGACGAGGAAGCGGCAACCCGGGCAGCCTTCGTGGCACGCTCTGGCAAGCCCGGCAAATACCTGGCAGACATTTACGCCCTGGCGCGGCTGGCATTGCGCCGGGCGGGCGTCACCGATGTGAGCGGAGGCGACCTGTGCACCGTTACCGATGCCAGCCGCTTCTATTCCTACCGCCGCGACAAGGTCACGGGACGGCAGGCGAGTTTGATCTGGATCAGGGAGTAGGTGGTTGATTCTGGCGGGCGGCTTCGGCTGCCCGCTTGCGTTTGCGGCGTTTGCCACCAGTTAGATAAAATAGTATTCCTAATGGCAACACGCCGTAGAGCAGGAAGGTCATGATGCCCGCCACCACGGTCGGTTCCGTGAACGCCATCAGCACCGTAACGTAGAGCCAGGCAACAGCAACAATCAACATAGAGCAGTCTTTTTAAAATCTGAATGGACTCAAACATGAACATGCCCGACCCGCAAGCTTTCGCAAACGCATGGATGGCGCAAATCAGCGACCCGAGCCAATGGCAGTCCTGGCTCAAGATGATGCCCGAGATGGAGGCACTGCCGGGCGCTGCGTTGCTGCGTGAAGCCGGCGCTACCGTCCGCCCGGAGGCGATGGAGCAGCTGAGAAACGACTACATGGGCGAGTTCACTGCATTGTGGCAGGAATTCCTGTCCGGCAAGGCGCCGGTCGTGAAGGACCGCCGCTTCTCGTCCGAAGCATGGCAGGGCAACCCGGTGTCGGCGTTCAATGCGGCATCATACCTGCTAAACAGCAAATTCCTCATGCGCATGGCGGAAGCCGTCGATGCCAGCCCACAACAGAAACAGAAAATCCGCTTCGCCGTGCAGCAGGTGGTGGACGCCATGTCGCCTGCCAATTTCCTGGCTACGAACCCGGAAGCGCACCAGAAACTGATCGAAACGAAGGGCGAGAGCCTGACCAAGGGCTTGGCCAACCTGCTGGGCGATATCCAGAAAGGCCATATTTCGCTGTCCGACGAGAAGGCATTCGAGGTGGGCCGCAACCTGGCCACGACGGAAGGCCAGGTGGTGTATGAGAACGAGCTGTTCCAGCTGATCCAGTACACTCCGCTGACCAAGACCGTGCACGAGCGACCGTTGCTGATGGTGCCGCCATGCATCAACAAGTACTACATCCTGGACCTGCAGCCGGAGAATTCCCTGGTGCGTTACGCGGTAGAGCAGGGCAATACCGTGTTCCTGGTGTCCTGGCGCAATCCGGACCAGTCGCTGGCCAACACCACCTGGGACGACTACATCGAACAAGGCGCCATCAACGCCATCAACATCACCCGCGAGATCACCAAGCAGGACAAGCTGAACGTGCTGGGCTTCTGCGTGGGCGGCACCCTGCTGTCGACCGCCCTGGCCGTGCTGGCCGCGCGCGGCGAACAGCCGGCGGCCGGCATTACCCTGCTGACCACCTTCCTGGATTTCAGCGACACCGGCATCCTGAACGTGTTCGTCGATGAGCCGCAGGTGCAATTGCGCGAGCAGACCCTGAAGTCCGGCGGCCTGATGCCGGGCCGCGACCTGGCCAGCACCTTCTCCAGCCTGCGCCCGAACGACCTCGTGTGGAATTATGTGCAGTCGAATTACCTGAAGGGTAACGAGCCGCCGCCATTCGACTTGCTGTACTGGAATTCGGACTCGACCAACCTGCCGGGCCCGATGTTCTGCTGGTACCTGCGCAACACGTACCTGGAAAACAGCCTGAAAGTGCCGGGCAAGCTGAAGGTGGCCGGCGAAAAGGTCGACCTGGGCAAGATCAGCGCCCCGGCTTTCATTTACGCCTCGCGCGAAGACCATATCGTGCCGTGGAATTCGGCCTACCAGTCGACCAGGATTCTCAATCATAAGAACCCGGAGCTGAACAAGTTCATCCTCGGCGCTTCGGGCCATATCGCGGGCGTGATCAACCCGGCAGCCAAGAAAAAACGCAGCTACTGGACCAATGACGCGCTGCCGGCCTCGCATGAAGAGTGGTTCGCCGGCGCCACCGAGCATCCGGGCAGCTGGTGGGGCGAGTGGTCGGAGTTCCTGGCGGCCCATGGCGGTAAGGACGTCAAGGCACGCACCAAGCTGGGCAACGCCAAATACACGCCCATCGAAGCGGCACCTGGACGTTATGTTAAAGTTAAGGCCGATTGATTTTTGGTAACGTTAAGTTGCGATGCAATATTGTCGTGCCAAAAGCTTTTTTTTCGCCCTATAATGGGGTCGCGAATATTATCAACGGCAGGTAAACGCGCTGCGGCGCAATAATTGGACAAGTGATGAGTGGTGCAAAGAAAAGTACTGATCGTTTGATTAAGAAATATCCAAATCGTCGTCTTTACGATACGCAGACCAGTTCCTACATTACCTTGACGGACGTGAAACAACTCGTGCTGGATGCCGAGGAATTCACCGTTGTCGATGCCAAAACCAATGAAGACCTGACCCGCAGCATCCTGCTCCAGATCATCCTGGAAGAGGAAGCCAGCGGCGTGCCGATGTTTTCTACCGACGTATTGGCGCAGATCATCCGTTTCTACGGTCACGCCATGCAGGGCATGATGGGTTCTTACCTGGAAAAGAATATCCAGGCATTTACCGATATCCAGCGCAAATTCACGCAAGGCGCCGCCACTTTCGATGGCAAGACTTTTAGCCCCGAAATGTGGACCCAGTTCATGAATGTGCAAGCGCCAATCATGCAGGGCATGATGAATAACTATATCGACCAGTCGAAGAGCCTGTTTGTGCAAATGCAGGAGCAGATGCAAAACCAGAGCAAGAATATCTTCGGGTCGTTCCCGTTTGCCCCGCCGCCGACTTCCGAGAAGAAGTAAAACCTCGAAAACCGGAAAACCGGGGTCCGACCCTGAGGGTCGTACCCCGGTTTTCCGGTTTCAGCGGTTTTGCAGCCTCCGCTTTTGCTATAATGGTGGATTGCCCTGAATCATCAGCTACACGCCATGCAATCCAAGCAAATCACCCGCATCACCACCGCCGACGGCGCTCCCGCACCCAAAGTTGGTTTTGTCTCCCTCGGCTGCCCGAAGGCGCTGGTCGACTCCGAACAGATCCTGACCCAGCTGCGCGCTGAAGGCTACGAAACCGCCAAGTCCTACGACGGTGCCGACCTGGTGATCGTGAACACCTGCGGCTTCATCGACGCCGCCGTGCAGGAATCGCTGGATGCGATCGGCGAAGCGCTGGCTGAAAACGGCAAGGTCATCGTGACCGGCTGCCTGGGCGCCAAGAAGGACAAGGACGGCGACGACATCATCCAGAAGGTGCACCCGAAGGTGCTGGCCGTGACCGGCCCGCACGCCGTGGGCGAAGTGATGGCCCAGGTGCATACCCACCTGCCCAAGCCGCACGAGCCCTTCATCGACCTGCTGCCGCCGCAGGGCATCAAGCTGACGCCGAAGCATTACGCCTACCTGAAGATTTCCGAAGGCTGCAACCACCGCTGCTCGTTCTGCATCATCCCGTCGATGCGCGGCGACCTGGTGTCGCGCCCGATCGCGGAACTGATGCTGGAAGCGGAGAACCTGTTCAAGGCCGGCGTGAAGGAATTGCTGGTGATTTCGCAGGACACCTCGGCCTACGGCGTGGACGTGAAGTTCCGCTCCGGCTTCTGGAACGGCCGTCCGGTGAAGACCCATATGACCCAGCTGACCCAGGCCCTGGGCGAGCTGGCGAAGCAGTATGGCGCGTGGGTGCGCCTGCATTACGTTTACCCATACCCGCACGTGGATGAAATCATCCCGATGATGGGCGATGGTCACATCCTGCCTTACCTGGACGTGCCGCTGCAGCACGCGCATCCGGATGTGCTGAAGCGCATGAAGCGCCCGGCTTCCGGCGAGAAGAACCTGGAGCGCATCCTGAAATGGCGCGAAATGAATCCGGACCTGGTGATCCGCTCGACCTTCATCGCTGGTTTCCCTGGCGAGACCGAGGCGGAGTTCGAATACCTGCTGGACTTCCTGAAAGAGGCGCAGATCGACCGCCTGGGCTGCTTCGCCTATTCGCCGGTGGAAGGTGCCACGGCCAATGAGCTGCCGAATCCTGTGCCGGACGAGGTGCGTGAAGAGCGCCGTGGCCGCGTGATGCTGCTGCAGGAAGAGATCTCGCGCAATCGCCTGAAGGCCAAGATCGGCAAGACGGTGAAGGTGCTGATCGACGAGCTGACCCCAAGCGGCGCGATTGGCCGCTCCGCTGCCGATGCGCCGGAGATCGATGGCGTGGTGCACGTCAAGCGCCCGTTCGATCCGAAGAAGAAGCTGGCGGTTGGCCAGTTCTTCGATGTCGAGATCACCAGTGCGGATGCGCATGACCTGTGGGGCGAGGCGCAGTAAAAAAACCTTGAGAACCGGAAAACTGGGGTACGGCCCGCTGGGCCGGACCCCGGTTTTCCGGTTTCAAAGGTTTAAAATAGGTCCATGACCAAAAAACACCTCCAAACCCAAATCATCCACACGGACTACGTCCCGCCGGAAGGCTTCGCCGCCTTCCCCAGCGCCATCCACCACGCCTCCACCGTCCTGTTCAAGAACGTCGCCGCCATGCGCAGCGGCGACTGGAAGGAAAAGAACGCTTACACCTACGGCCTGCACGGCACGCCGACGACGTTCACGCTGGAAGCCCGCCTGGCCGAAATCGAAGGCGGCAAACACTGCCTGCTGGCGCCGAGCGGCCTGGCCGCCATTGCCATGTGCGACTTTGCCCTGCTCAAGTCCGGCGACGACGTCCTGCTGCCCGACAACGTCTACAGCCCGAACCGCGACCTGGGCAAATGGCTGACCGCCGATTTCGGCATCACCGCGC
>CBHWEO010000288.1:0-6508 GCA_966112955.1 uncultured Duganella sp.
GTTCCTGCGACTGGAACGACGGCATGGACAAGGTGGGCGAGCATGGCAAGGGCGAGAGCGTGTGGCTGGCCTGGTTCCTGATTGAAGTGCTGCAGCGCTTTGCCGAAGTGGCCGAGAAGCGCGGCGACGCATCGTTTGCCAACGAATGCCGCGAGCAGGCGAAAACGCTGGCGGCCAATATCGAGGCGCATGCCTGGGATGGCCAGTGGTACCGCCGCGCCTATTTCGACGATGGGACGCCGCTGGGTTCCGCGCAGAACGAGGAGTGCCAGATCGATTCCATCTCCCAGAGCTGGGGCGTGCTGACCGGCGCGGCCGACAAGGCGCGGGTGGAAGGCGCCATGGAGCAGGTGGAGGCGCGCCTGGTGCGGCGCGACTTCGGCCTGATCCAGCTGCTCGACCCGCCGTTCGACAAGTCCTCGCTGAATCCCGGCTATATCCGCGGCTACGTGCCGGGCGTGCGCGAGAACGGCGGCCAGTACACCCATGCCGCCATCTGGACCGTGATGGCGTTCGCCCGGCTGGGCGACGTGGAACGGGCCTGGGACCTGATGCGCATGATCAACCCGGTGCGCCACGGCGCCAGCCCCGAAGCCTGCGCGCGCTACAAGGTGGAGCCATACGTGGTGACGGCCGACGTGTACGCCGTCGAACCGCACGTCGGCCGCGGCGGCTGGAGCTGGTACACCGGCTCCTCCGGCTGGATGTACCGCCTGCTGCTGGAATCCCTGCTGGGGCTGACGCGGCAGGACGGCAAGCTGCTGCTGGCCCCGCGCCTGCCGGCCGCCTGGCCCGGCTTCACCTTGCAATACCGGCACGGCAGCAGCACCTACATCCTGCGCGTGACGCGCGGCGAAGCCCCCTCCCAGCCAACGGAAATCCCCCTGGTCGACGACGGCAGCACGCACGAGATCGATATCAGGGCGTAAGTCGGGGTCAGCTACGGCCGACCTCGTGTCCGATTGCCAGAGCTGACCCCGACTTTAGGTGTGCTATCCTCTGCGCGCCTGTCACAACAGAGAGATGCCATGTTCCGATTGTCCCTTCCTGCTGCCGCGCTGGCGGCGGCATTCGCGCTGCCTGCCTGGGCGCAGGATCCGCTGAGCTTTGCGCGCTATGACCAGGTGCGCACCACCGACCTGCATCTGGACCTGAAAGCCGACTTCGCGCGCAAGACGCTGGACGGTTATGCGGAACTGTCGCTCAACTGGATCGACAAGTCGGCCCGCACCCTGGTGCTCGACACCCGCCAGCTGAAGATCGCGCGCGTGCAGGTGCAGCGCCCGGACGGCAGCTGGGCGCCGGCCTCCTTCATGCTCGACCGGCCCGATGCGAAGAAGGGCCGCGCCCTGCGCATCGCCCTGCAGGCGCAGCCGGAAAAGGTGCGCATCTATTACCGCACCTCGCCCGCCGCCAACGCGCTGCAGTGGATGAACCCCGAGCAGACCCTGTCCGGCAAGCGCCCCTTCATGTTCAGCCAGTCGGAAACCATCGAGGCCCGCTCCTGGGCGCCGGTGCAGGACACGCCGGCCGTGCGCTTCACCTACAGCGCCCGCATCGACGCTCCGGCCGGCATGCGCGTGGTCATGAGCGCGGAAGGCGACCAGCACGCGACGGGCAAGGGCGGCTGGCATTTCAAGATGCCGCAGCCGATCCCGGCCTACCTGCTGGCCATCGCCATCGGCGAGATCGAATTGCGCAACCTCGGCCCGCGCACCGCCGTGTACGCGGAGCCGGGCCGCATCGAGGCCGCGGCTTACGAACTGGCCGACACCGAGAAGATGGTCAACGCCGCCGAGGCCCTGTACGGCCCTTACCGCTGGGGGCGTTACGACATGCTGGTGCTGCCGCCATCGTTCCCCATCGGCGGGATGGAAAACCCGCGCATGACCTTCCTGACCCCGACCATGATCGCGGGCGACCGCAGCCTGAACGACCTGATCGCGCATGAACTGGCGCACAGCTGGTCCGGCAACCTGGTCACCAACGCGTCGTGGAAGCACTGGTGGCTGAACGAAGGCTTCACCACCTACGTCACCACGCGCATCGTGGAAAGCCTGTACGGCAAGGACATCGCCGACATGAACCTGCAGGTGGAGCAGGCGGAAGCCGTGGCCTCGCTGAAGGACATCCCGCCGGCCAGGCAAGCGCTGGTGACCAAGGACCCCGACACCAATCCGGACACCTATACCGACGAAGGCCTGGCCTACCCGAAAGGCGCCTGGCTGCTGCACACGCTGGAGCAGCGCGCGGGCCGCGAAGTGTTCGATCCTTTCCTGCGCGGCTGGTTCGACCAGCATGCCTTCCAGTCGGCGACCACGGACGAATTCGTCGACTACCTGCGCAAGAACCTGCTGTCCAAGAATCCCGCCATCATGAGTGATGCGGAGCTGGACGAATGGCTGCACGGCAGCGGCATCCCGGCCAGCGCGCAGTACGTGAATTCGCCGCGCCTGGCCGCCCTGGACGCCAAGCGCGACGCCTGGCTCAAGGGCGAGCTGGCCACCAGCCAGCTGGAGCCGCAACAGTGGGTGGCGCTGGAGTGGATGCATTTCCTGAACGGCATCGACGGCAAGGCCAACGCGGCGCAAATGAAGGAGCTGGATGAAGCCTTCAAGCTGCGCGACACGAAGAACAATGAAATCGGCTTCCGCTTCCTGCTGGCGGCCGTGCATGCCGGCTATGGCGTGCGTGAACCGTTGAATGCTTTCCTCATGAGTGTGGGCCGCCAGAAGTTCGTCGTCCCGCTGTACAAGGCGCTTCTGGCCAACCCGAATGAAGCCGCCTGGGCCAAGGGCCTCTACGTCAAAGCCCGTCCGCGTTACCACCCTGAGACCCAGGGCTCCGTCGATAAATTGCTGAAAAAATGAACGTACTGCTGAAAATCGCGCTGGCCGTCGCCGCCGGCACCGCCACCTTTGCCGCCGCGCCGGCGCTTGCCGCACCGGAAGGCACCATCGCCGCCAGCGCCGCCACCGCGCCGGCCTTCGACCTCGAACGCGACGTCAACCTGGCGCTCAAGACCTTCGACGTGCCGGGCATTGCCATCGCCATCGTCAAGGATGGCAAGGTCGTCACCACCCAGGGCTTTGGCGTGCGCAAGCTGGGCAGCCCGGCGCCGGTGACGGGCAAGACCCTGTTCGAAATCGCCTCGAACTCCAAGGCCTTCACCGCCGCCGGCCTGGCGCAGCTGGTGGACGAGGGCAAGCTGGCATGGGACGACCCCGTCACCAAGCACCTGCCGGGCTTCCAGATGGCCGACGCCTACGTGACCCATGCCATGACGGTGCGCGACCTGCTGGTCCACCGCAGCGGCCTGGGACTGGGCGCCGGCGACCTGCTGTGGTGGCCGACCACCACCTTCAGCACCGATGAAATCATCGACCGCCTGCGTTACGTGAAGCTGGCCACCAGCTTCCGCAACAACTACGCCTACGACAACCTGCTGTACATCGTGGCTGGCAAGATCGTCGCGCAAAAGAACGGCAAGAGCTGGGAAGAGGCGATGCGCGAGCGCATCCTGGCGCCGCTGGGCATGAGCGGCACCACCACCAGCGTTGACGAGATGCTGAAGTCGGCCGACTATTCCGCGCCGCACAGCCAGGTCAATGGCAAGGCCACCGTGGTCAAGCCGATGCCGGTGCAGAATGCGGTGGGCGCCGTCGGCATCCAGACCAATGCCGAGGACATCGCCAAGTGGATGCTGGTCCTGCTCAACGAAGGCAGGATGGAGAACGGCCAGCAGCTGTTCAGCGCCAAGCAGGCGCGCGAAATGTGGAGCCAGCAGACGCCGATGAAGATCAGCGAGCCGAAGGGCGCGCTGGCCGCCACCAAACCGAACTTCGCGGCCTACGGCCTGGGTTTCCAGCTGCGCGACTACCGCGGCCGCAAGGTCGCCATGCATGGCGGCGCGCTGCAGGGCTTCTATTCGCGCATCCTGATGGTGCCGGAAGAGAAGCTGGGCGTGGCCATCTTCACCAATGCGGAAAACGGCCCGGCCATGACGGCGCTGCAATGGCGCATCCTGGACCACTACATGGGCGCGGCGCCGACCGACTGGATCAAGGCTTACGCCGAGCAGGAAGCCGAAATGCACCGGGAAGAGCTGGCGCGCCAGGGCAAGCTGGCGGCGTCGCGCGCGGCCGCTTCCAAGCCTTCGCTGCCGCTGGCGGCCTACAACGGCGACTATAGCGACGCCTGGTATGGCACGGTGTCGATCCGCCAGGAAGGCGGCAAACAGGTGATGCGCTTCAGCCGCACGCCCGACCTGAGCGGCACGCTTGAGCATTTCCAGCACGACACGTTCATCGTCCGCTGGAAAGAACGCAACTTCAATGCGGATGCCTACGTGACCTTTTCGCTGAACCCGGACGGTTCGATCGAGCGCATGAAGATGGCGCCAGTGTCGACCGAGACCGACTTCAGCTACGATTTCGCCGATTTGTCGTTTACTCCGGTGAAGAAGTGACAAATTTCAGACAAAATTGAAACGATGTGTGAGTTTCTTCCATGTGCACATGCAGCATAATACGGACTGTCTGTGCACATGGGAGAGTGAATGAGCAGCCTGATCCTGTCGATTGCCGCCGTGCTGGGCGGACTTTCCGTCGCCGTCTACGGCTTCGTTACCTTGATGAGTCACCTGCAATCCCGCTAGGCAGTTCCAGCTCAAACACCTTGCGCTTGCGCGCCGCGATTTCCGACAGGGCGCGCCGGAACGCGGGGTAGCCATTCAGCAGCCGGTCGAAGCTCCCATCGGCCTGCGCCAGTTTCAAGCCTTTCTCGACCCGCTCCGCCATTGCCTTGTTGTCCCTGCTGACGAAGAAGTAGAACGGCACGCGGTAATGCAGGAAGATGGTCGGCTCCACCATCAAGCCATCCTTGCCATACACCTGTTCCTCGGCCCAGGCTTCGTGCACGCCGCGCGGCAGGTAATCGAAACGCTTCGCCTTCAGCATCGGGAACAGGGAGCTGTAGTTCACCGCCGTTTCCACCGCCAGGCCGTTGTGGCGCAGCACGTCCACCGAGGGCCAGTTGACGCCGCCGCCGGCAGTGAACTTGCGCAGGTCGGCCAGCGAACGCACTGCGCGGAAGCGCGCTTCATCCTCCTTGCGGATCAGGAACACGCGGTAATCGTTCAAGTCGCGCACCAGCGAAATGCGGATGGGCAGCAGCTCGCGCTCGCGCTGGGCATTGGTGCCGTCCCACATGATGTTGATGACGCCATTGCGCTTGATCTCCAGCGCGCGGCGCGGGCTGGTCAGCTCGTGGGGGTAGAACTCGATGGAGAAGGGGCCTTCCGTCTTTTCCAGCGCAAGGCGCAGCAGCAGATGGAAGTAGGTGACCTGCACTTCCGACCCCGGCGTGACCGAGGGCAGCACGAAGCGCATCAGCGGCGCGTTGTCCGGAGCCGGGTTGCGGTCCGCTGCGCCGGCACAAGCCAGGGTGGAAGCCGCCGCCAGCAGCAGGCCGGCGGCAGCGCGTTGCAATATGCTGGACACTTACTGCGGTTTCACGAACTTCAGGGTCATGCGGTCGCTTTCGCCGATGGCGGCATATTTGGCGCGGTCCTTGTCCTTGTTGGTGAGGGTGGGCGGCAGCGCCCACACGCCGTTCTCGTGGTTGGCGTCATCCTTGGGATTGGCGTTGACTTCGGACTTGGCCACCAGCTTGAAGCCGGCCTGCTCGGCCATCTTGATCACATAAGCTTCGTGCATGTAGCCGCTGCTGGCCTTGGCGTCCTGGGTCATCGATGCCGGCAGGCGGTGCTCCTCCACGCCGAAGATGCCGCCCGGTTTCAAGGTGTCGTAGATGCTGGCCATCAGCTTCTTCATATTGTCGTCGCCGGTGCCGATCCAGTTGTGGATGTTGCGGAAGGTGAGCACCATGTCGGCGCTGCCTTTCGGGGCGTAGCTGTACACGCCGTTGCTCGGCTCGAAGGCGCCCAGCACCACCTTGTCGCGGCCCGGCTGCTTGTCCAGGAATTCCTGGAAGCGCTTGGCCGAATTGCGCGCCCGTTCATCGGCCGACTGCGGGCTGGCACCGGCGGTAATCAGCTTGCCCTGGTCGCGCAGGTAAGGGGCCAGGATTTCCGTGTACCAGCCGCCGCCCGGTGACAGTTCCACCACCGTCATGTTCGGCTTGATGCCGAAGAAAGTCAGGGTTTCGTAAGGGTGGCGGAATTCGTCGCGCTTGACGTTTTCAGGCGTGCGGGTAGGGCTGGCAATGGCGGCTTTCAGCGCAGGATCGGCCAGGGCGGCGCCGGAAAAACTGGTAAAGCCAACGGCCAGCAGGCCGGCCAGGACATACTGTTTCATTCAAGAGTCTCCTTGTTCGTTGGGCAGGCAACACGGCGGATCCGGTCGCCCGGGAACTTGATGATCGTGCAAGCTGGCCGCTTGGTCAAGTGTCCGCGCGGACGCGGGGCCGGACACTTGCCGGACACTTTTGCGCAGAAAGTCGGGGTCAGCTCTGGCAATCGGACACGGGCTCAGCCGCCTGCGGCTGA
>CBHWEO010000289.1:0-6344 GCA_966112955.1 uncultured Duganella sp.
CCGGAGTCCGGCCCCCGGGGCCGGACCCCGGTTTTCCGGTTTGGACGGTTTTGACGGTTTCCCTTGTATTTCCCCGCAGCCGGCCATAGATTATCATTCGGCAAAGTTGTCCGGAGAACCCTCATATGAAACGCATCATCCTGTTTATCGCCACCAACCTCGCAGTCGTCCTGGTGCTGTCCATCGTCCTGTCCCTGCTGGGCATCGGGCGTCCCGGCTCCGGTACCAGCCTGGGCGGGCTGCTGGCGTTTTCGGTCGTGGTGGGCTTCACCGGTTCCATCATTTCGCTGCTGATGTCCAAGCCGATGGCCAAGTGGTCGACCGGCGCGCACGTGATCGAACAGCCGCAGAACTCCACCGAGCAGTGGCTGGTCAGCACCGTGCACGGCCTGGCCGACAAGGCAGGCATCGGCCGCCCGGAAGTGGCAATCTATGAAGGCGAAGCGAACGCCTTCGCCACCGGCGCCTTCAAGAATGACGCCCTGGTGGCGGTCTCCACCGGCCTGCTGCAATCGATGAACCGCGAAGAAGTGGAGGCCGTGCTGGGCCACGAGGTGGCGCACATCGCCAACGGCGACATGGTGACCCTGACCCTGATCCAGGGCGTGGTGAATACCTTCGTGGTGTTCCTGGCCCGTATCGTGGGTTCGGTGGTGGACGGCATGCTGAACAAGGATGAAGAGCGGCGCGGTCCCGGCATCGGCTATATGGTCACCGTGTTCGTGTGCGAATTGCTGTTTGGCCTGGTGGCGTCGATGATCGTGGCCTGGTTCTCGCGGCAGCGCGAATTCCGCGCCGACGCCGGTTCGGCCCGCCTGCTGGGCTCCTCGGTGCCGATGCAGCACGCGCTGGCCCGCCTGGGCGGCATCCATCCGGGCGAACTGCCGCAGGGCATGGCCGCTTCCGGCATTACCGCGCCGAGCGGCTGGGCGGCGCTGTTCTCCAGCCACCCGCCGATCGAAGAACGCATCGCAGCCTTGCAACAGCTGCGCTAAGACATGACCCAATTCTTCCAGGTCCACCCGGACAATCCGCAGCTGCGGCTGATCAAGCAGGCGGCGCAAATCATCCACGGTGGCGGCGTGGTCGCGCTGCCGACCGATTCCTGCTATGCCCTGGTGTGCCACCTGGACGACAAGTCGGCGGTGGAAAAGCTGCGCCGCATCCGCGGTATCGACGAAAAGCACCACCTGACCTTGCTGTGCCGCGACCTGAGCGAAATTGCGGTCTACGCCCGCGTCGACAACAAGCAATTCCGCCTGCTGAAGGCGACCACGCCCGGGCCTTACACCTACATCCTGGAAGCGACGCGCTGCGTGCCGCGCCGCCTGTCGCATCCCTCGCGCAAGACCATCGGCCTGCGCGTGCCGGAAAACGCGATCACCGAAGCGCTGATGGCCGAACTGGGCCAGCCGCTGCTGGGTACCACCCTGATCCTGCCGGGCGACGACGAACCGCTGACCGATCCCGAAACGGTGCTGGAGCGCCTGGGCAAGCAGGTCGACCTGGTGATCGACGGCGGTGCCTGCAGCTTTGAACCAACCACCGTGGTGGACCTGACCGGCGACGAACCCGAACTCGTGCGCGCCGGCCGCGGCGACCCCGCCGCACTCGGTCTCTGACACGCCTGCCGCCACCCCGGCCGCCAGGCGGCTGGCCGGCGAGGCGGCGCGGACCCTCTGATAAAATCCGGGTTATGAATAATATCGACCAGTTCATCCAGACAATTACTGTTTTTGCGATCCCAGTTCTGTTTGCGATTTCCCTGCATGAAGCTGCCCATGGTTACGTTGCCCGTTATTTCGGCGATAACACCGCAGAGCAAATGGGCCGCCTGACGCCGAACCCCCTCAAGCACATCGATTTGTTTGGTACGATCCTGCTTCCATTGATGTTGAGATTCTTTGGAATGCCGCCCTTCGGCTATGCCAAGCCGGTCCCGGTCGACTTTAGCCGGCTGCGCAACCCCAAGAAGCAGATGGGCTTCGTCGCCGCCGCCGGCCCGGCTGCTAATTTCGCGATGGGCCTGGGTTGGATGTTCATCAAGCTGGTGATATACAAGCTCGGGGTGACGGAAGCCTACTTCTACATGGTGTGCGATGCGGGCGTCATTACCAATGCCGTCATGTGCGCGTTCAACCTGCTGCCCATTCCTCCCCTGGATGGCGGCCGCATCGTGACCTCGCTCCTGCCGCGCGACCTGGCGTATAAATTCGCCAGCATCGAGCGGCTGGGGCCATTCATCTTTATCGGCCTGATTCTGCTGCTGAATACCGGGCCTTTCCGCGTCCTGCTGGGCGGACTGGTGGGCTTTGTCATCATGCTGATCCAGGCGCCATTTCCTTCTATCCTGAGCTGACATCATGTACCCTGACCGCGTAGTCTCCGGCATGCGCCCGACGGGCAGCATGCACCTTGGCCACTACCATGGCGCCCTGAAGAACTGGATCCGCATGCAGGCCGAGCAACCCTGCCTGTTCTTCGTCGCCGACTGGCACGCGCTCACCACGCATTACGACGACCCGTCCATCATCGAAAAGTCCACCTGGGACATGCTGGTGGACTGGTTGGCCGCCGGCATCGACCCAACGCAAGCCACGCTGTTCATCCAATCGAAAGTCCCCGAGCACGCCGAACTGCACCTGCTGCTGTCGATGGCCACCCCCTTGGGCTGGCTGGAGCGCGTGCCGACTTACAAGGACCAGATCGAAAACCTCGCCAACCGCGACCTGCAGACTTACGGCTTCCTCGGCTACCCGCTGCTGCAAGCGGCGGACGTGCTGATCTACCGCGCCAGCGAAGTGCCGGTCGGCGACGACCAAGTGCCGCACGTGGAAATGATGCGCGAAATCGCGCGCCGCTTTAACCATCTGTACGGCAAGGAAAAGGGCTTCGAGGAAAAGGCGCAGGACGCCGTCAAGAAGCTGGGCAGCAAGCGCGCCAAGCTGTACAACGAACTGCGCACCGCCTACCAGCAGGAAGGCGACGATGCCGCGCTGGAGCAGGCCAAGGCCATGCTGGACGACGCGCAGAACCTGTCGATGATCGACCGTGAGCGGCTGTTCGGCTACCTGGAAGGCGCGCGCAAGCTGATCCTGGTGGAACCGCAAGCCAAGCTGACCGAAGCGTCGCGCCTGCCCGGCCTGGATGGCCGCAAGATGTCCAAGAGCTACGGCAATGCGATCGCCCTGCGCGAGGACAAGGAATCGGTCACGAAGAAGATCCGCACCATGCCGACCGACCCGGCGCGCGTGCGCCGCACCGACGCCGGCGAGCCCGAGCGCTGCCCGGTCTGGCAATTCCACGTGGTGTATTCGGACCAGCCAACCCAGGAATGGGTGCAGAAAGGCTGCAAATCGGCCGGCATCGGCTGCATCGAGTGCAAGCAGCCGGTGATCGACGCCATCGTCAAGGAACAGGAACCGATGCACGAGCGTGCCCAGCCCTACCTGGACGACCCGTCCCTGGTGCGCGCCATCGTGGCCGACGGCAATGAGACGGCGCGCAAGCTGGCGCAGGAAACCATGCGCGACGTGCGCGAAGCGATGGGGCTGAACTATGGCTGACATGCTGACGCCCCCATCGCCTTGGGTCGAACGGTTCGCCCCGCTGGTGCCGGGCGGTGAAGTGCTGGACCTCGCCTGCGGCAGCGGCCGCCACTCGCGCTACCTGGCCGCCCTCGGCCATGCCGTGGTGGCGGTGGACCGCGACGCGGCCGCCCTGGCCGCGACCGCCGGCGACGGCATCGTCACCAGCCAGATCGACCTGGAAGAAGAGGGCGCCTGCTGGCCGTTCGGCGCGGAGCGGTTCGCCGGCATCATCGTCGCCAATTACCTGCACCGGCCGCTGCTGGCGCCCATGCTGGACAGCCTGGCCCCGAACGGCATGCTGATTTACGAAACCTTCGCCGACGGCAACGCCGCCTTCGGCAAGCCATCCAACCCGGACTTCCTGCTGCAGCCGGGAGAATTGCTGGAATTGGCTAGAATGCATGGCTTGCGTGTCATCGCGTTCGAGGATGGCGTCGTTAATACGCCGAAACCGGCCATGGTGCAGCGCATTTGCGCCGTGAAAGGGGAGTTTCCAAGGGAGGCGGCGCTGTTGCCGTCATTTTGAGCGACCAAAATGCACCACGGGTGCAGGGGATGCTCTACAATCGTCGTTTTAATTCTTATTGCAATTGGTTTCCTATGATTAAGGGTAGCATTGTAGCAATCGTAACCCCGATGCACGCCGACGGCACCCTGGACTATCCAGGCCTGAACGCGCTGATCGACTGGCATATTGCCGAAGGCACGGACGCCATCGTCATCGTCGGCACGACCGGCGAGTCCGCCACGGTCAGCGTGGCCGAGCATTGTGAACTGATCAAGGCTGCCGTGGAACGCGCTGCCGGCCGCATCCCGGTGATCGCCGGCTCGGGCGGCAACTCCACTGCGGAAGCCATTGAACTGACCCGCTTTGCCAAGAACGCCGGCGCCGACGCCTCGCTGCAAGTGGTCCCTTACTACAACCGTCCTACCCAGGAAGGCATGTACCAGCACTTCAAGGCGATTGCCGAAGCGGTCGACCTGCCGATCATCCTGTACAACGTGCCGGGCCGCACGGTGGCCGACATGAGCAACGACACCATCCTGCGCCTGGCCAAGATCAAGAACATTATCGGCGTGAAGGACGCGACCGGCAATATCGCCCGCGGCTACGACCTGCTGCGCCGCGCGCCGTCCGACTTCGCCGTGTACTCGGGCGACGATCCGACCGCGATCGCGCTGATGCTGGCCGGCGGCAAGGGCAATATCTCCGTGACCGCCAACGTGGCGCCGCGCGACATGCACGAGCTGTGCAAGGCCGCCATGGCGGGCGACGCCGCCAAGGCCACCGCCATCAACAACAAACTGCTGCCGCTGCACCAGCACCTGTTCATCGAACCGAATCCGGTGCCGGTCAAGTGGGCCCTGGCGGAAATGGGCCGGATGCCGAAGGGTATTCGCCTGCCGCTGGTACCGCTGGCAGAGCAGTATCACGAGACCGTCCGCGCTGCCCTGCGTGAATCCGGTGTGCTGAACTAATCTTCTCTTTCACATGACTATTCGCAAGATCGTTTCCCAGGCCCCGCAGCGCGGGCTCGTCGTTGGCGCCCTGATGCTGAGCCTGACCGGCTGCGGCATGGTGTCGTCCGTAGTCGGCGAAACCAAGGTGGATTACAAATCGGCCAAGAAGGCCAGCACGCTGGACGTGCCGCCGGACCTGACCCAGCTGTCGAAGGACAACCGCTACTCGCTGCCGAGCAATGACCGCGGCGTGGCCACCGCATCCGGCTACCAGGCCGCACGCGGCAGCACGCCGGGCGCCGCCCAGGCCAGCACCAATGAAGTGGCCAGCACCGGCAACAATGCGGTGCGCGTCGAGCGCTCCGGCAACCAGCGCTGGCTGGTGGTGCAGCAGACCCCGGAAGCCCTGTGGCCGCAGCTGAAGTCGTTCTGGGAAGAGTCGGGCTTCACCCTGGCGGTGGACAATGCCACTGCCGGCATCATGGAAACCGAGTGGAACGAGAACCGCGCCAAGATCCCGCAGGACTTCATCCGCAATACGCTGGGCAAGGTATTCGACGGCCTGTACTCGAGCGGCGAGCGCGACAAGTACCGCACCCGCCTGGAGCGCAACCCGGCCGGTGGCACCGAGATCTACATCAGCCACCGCGGCACCAAGGAAGTGGTGACCGGCGCGCAGAACGAATCCACCATGTGGACCAACCGCAATAGCGACCCGAACCTGGAAGCGATCTTCCTGGCCAAGCTGATGGCCAAGCTGGGCGGCACCGCGGACGAAACGTCGGCCCGCACCGCCGTGGACAATGCCGCCGTCCAGCCGCAGCACGCCGTCATCATGGGCGAAGGCGCCGGCCGCTTCATCAAGACCGACGAAGGCTTCGACCGCACCTGGCGCCGCGTGGGCCTGGCGCTGGACCGTGCCGGCTTCACCGTGGAAGACCGCGACCGCGTGCAGGGCGTGTACTACGTGCGCTTCGTGAGCGACGCCACCGACAGCCGCGGTTTCTTCTCGCGCCTGTTCAACCTGAGCTCCGACAAGGACAAGGAAGCCCAGCGCTACCGCATTTCGGTACGTTCGGATTCGGTCAACTCGACCCAGGTCTCGGTCTGGACCAACCAGAACACGCCGGAAGACACGCCGACCGGCGAGAAGATCCTGAACCTGCTGCAGGAACAGCTGAAATAAGGCGCAAGCCTGAAATGAAAAAGCCGGCGCAAGCCGGCTTTTTTTTTGAAAGTCGGGGCCAGCTCTGGCAATCGGACATTTGCGGCGCAATTGTCCGATTGCCAGAG
>CBHWEO010000290.1:0-6336 GCA_966112955.1 uncultured Duganella sp.
AGGCGCGGTCGCCCAGGTGGCGGCCGCCGCGCACCATGGCCAGGTTGACGCAGGCGCGTCCGCCCTGCACCACCACGGCCAGGATATCGACGTCCTGGTCGCCCGTGGTTTCCATCGATTGCTGGTGCAGCACCTTGGACAGCGACTGGATGCGGTTGCGCACCACCGCCGCCTGCTCGAATTTGAGTTCGGTGGCGTAGGCGAGCATCTTCTGCTCCAGTTCTTCCAGCACCTCGGTCTGGCGGCCGCGCAGGAAGCGCGCCGCGTTATTGACGTCGGTGCGGTAATCCTCGGCCGCAATCAGGCCCACGCACGGCCCGCTGCAGCGGCCGATCTGGTGCAGCAGGCAAGGACGCGTGCGGTTCATGTACACGCTGTCCTCGCAGGTGCGCAGCATGAACACCTTCTGCAGGATCTGCATCGATTCCTTCACCGCCCACGAGGACGGGAAAGGCCCGAAATACTGGTGCTTGCGGTCCACGGCGCCGCGGTAGTACACCATGCGCGGGATCTCGTCGCCGGTGATCTTCAGGTAGGGGTAGCTCTTGTCGTCGCGGAACAGGATGTTGTAGCGCGGCTGCAGGGCCTTGATCAGGTTGTTTTCCAGGATCAGGGCTTCGGCCTCGCTGCGCGTGACCGTGGTTTCCAGGCGCGCGATGCGCTCGACCATCAGCGCGATGCGCGGGCTGGCCAGGTTCTTCTGGAAATAGCTGGAGACGCGCTTTTTCAGGTCGCGCGCCTTGCCCACGTACAGCACCTTGTCTTCGGCATCGAAGTAGCGGTACACACCGGGCAGGTTTGGCAGCTTGGCAACCGTGGCCAGCACCTGTTCGCGTGGGTCTTGGGTTTCTTCAGTCATTCGCTCGCTCGACGATCGCATAGGCGACCACGACATCCTCTTCATCGCTCACCGAGATATGGGCGACCAGCGCGTTCTGCAACATGAATTCGCCCAGTGTATCGCTGCAGGCCATATACGGCTTGCCCAGCTCGTCATTGAGCAGTTGCGCATTGTGCCAGGTCATCGGCTGGCGCACGCCCAGGCCCAGCGCCTTGGAGAAGGCTTCCTTGGCGGCGAAACGCGTCGCCGCATAGCGCACGCCGCGCGCCGGGCTGCGGGCGCAGCGCTGCAGGTAAATCTCGAATTCCTGCGGACCGAGGATCTTGCGTGCGAAGTGCTCGCCGCTGCGTTCAAGCGCGGCGGCGATGCGGGGCACTTTGCAGACGTCGGTCCCGATCCCGTAGATCATTTCGCGCCCAGGCGGGTCGACACCATGATGGCCTTCATCTCGCGCACGGCATTTTCCCAGCCGGCGAAGATGGAATGGGCGACGATGGCGTGGCCGATGTTCAGTTCCGCGATCTCGGGAATGGCGGCAATCGCCTGCACATTGGTGTAATGCAGGCCATGGCCGGCGTTGACTTTCAGGCCATGCTGCACGCCCCAGCGTACGCCATCCTTGACGCGCTGCAGTTCACGCGCCTGCGCTTCGCCTTCGGCGTCGGCATAGGCGCCGGTGTGCAGCTCGATGACCGGTGCGCCGACGGCGGCGGCGGCCTTGATCTGTTCTTCATCGGCGTCGATGAACAGGGACACGCGGATGCCCTCCCCTTGCAGCTGCTTCACGGCCGCTTCCACTTCCTTGTAGAAGCGCACCACATCCAGGCCGCCTTCGGTGGTGACTTCGGTGCGCTTTTCCGGCACCAGGCAGACGTCGGCCGGCTTGATGCGGCAGGCGAAGTCGATCATTTCCCGCGTCACCGCCGCTTCCAGGTTCATGCGGGTGACCAGTTGCGGCGCCAGCGCGATCACGTCGGCGTCCTTGATGTGGCGGCGGTCTTCGCGCAGGTGCAGGGTGATGCAGTCGGCGCCAGCCTGCTCGGCCAGCAGCGCGGCGCGGATCGGGTCCGGGTACACGGTGCCGCGCGCGTTGCGCAGCGTGGCGACGTGGTCGATGTTCACGCCAAGGTCGATGACAGGGCCGGAAGGATGCAGGAAGCTCATGTTCTTTTCTTAAAGTTGCAGCAAATCGATCAATATCTGGCGCGTGTTCAATGGCGCGCCGCCAAGGTGCCAGGACAGCAAGTAGCGCATCAGCTGTTTGCTTTGCGCCTGCGTGGCCGGGTCGGCGTAATCCTCGCGCTCCATGTCCAGCAGGGTCTTGCCGGCGACGCGCGGGGCGCTGTCGTCATCGCGTTCCGGACGCGGGCCGCGCTCGGGGTCCACCACGTAATGTACATCGGGCTGGACTTTCGTGCGCGTGGCGGTGCAGCGCACCAGGTCGGCGGCCACGCCGGTCTCCTTCAGCAGCGCCATTTCGAACTTGCGCAGCACGATCGGCGCGGGTTCGTTGTGGGCCAGCTGGTTCAGGGTGGAGACGTAATGGTCGAACAGCTTCGGATGCGCGTCGTCGCGCGCGGTCAGCTTGACCAGCAGTTCGTTCAGGTAGAAGCCGCACAGCAGCGCGGTCTTCTCGAGGGGCAGCATGCCGCCGACCCAGTCGGCATCGGTCAGGGTGCGCAATTCGTTCTTGCCGGTCCAGCCAGTGGTCAGCGGCTGGAAGGTTTGCAGCACGCCGCGCAGCTGCGAATGCGGGCGCTTGGCGCCCTTGGCAATCAAGGCCACCCGCCCGTAATCGCGCGTGAACAGCTCGACGATCAGCGAGGTTTCCTTGTAAGGATAAGAATGCAGCACGAATGCCGGCTGCCCCGCCACGCGCGTGCCGACGGTGCGCTGCTGGCCCGGCGGCCGGCGGCGCTGCGCCGGCGGTGCCGGTACGGCCGAGCCCGTGTCAACCAAAGGGTCTGACCCCAAGGGTGACACGGGCTCGGCTGTTGTGAGGGGCATTACTCGTAGCCGTAGGCGCGCAGGCCGGCTTCATTGTCGGCCCAGCCGGATTTCACCTTGACCCAGATCTCGAGGTAGACCGGGCCGCCGAACAGCTTTTCCATGTCCAGTCGGGCCTGGGTGCTGACCTCCTTCAGGCGGGCGCCCTTGTTACCGATGATCATGGACTTGTGGCCGTCGCGCTCCACCAGGATGGCGGCGAAAATGCGGCGCAGGTTGCCTTCCTGTTCGAATTTTTCGATCAGCACCGTGCTGGTGTAGGGCAGCTCGTCGCCGACGAAGCGGAACAGCTTTTCGCGCACGATTTCCGATGCCAGGAACTTTTCGCTGCGGTCGGTGATGTCGTCTTCGCCGAAGATCGGCTCGTTCTCGGGCAGGTATTTCTTGATTTCGTTCTGCAGGCCGTCCAGCTGGAAGCGCAGCTTGGCGCTGACCGGCACGATGGCGGTGAAATGGAATTTTTCAGCGACCTGCTGCGCGAACGGCATCAGCACGGCCTTGTCCTTCACGCGGTCGGACTTGTTGATCACCAGGATCACCGGCACGTTCTTCGGCAGCAGGTCCATCACCTGCTGGTCGGCCTGGCCGAAGGTACCCGCTTCCACGATGTACAGGATCAGGTCGGACGATTCCAGCGTGTTGGTGACGGTCTTGTTCAGCGTCTTGTTCAGCGCGTTCGAGTGGCGGGTCTGGAAACCCGGCGTGTCGACGTAGATGAACTGGGCGTCCGCCACGGTCTGGATGCCGGTGATGCGGTGCCGCGTGGTCTGCGCCTTGCGCGAAGTGATGCTGACCTTGGCGCCGATCAGGGTGTTCATCAGGGTCGACTTGCCCACGTTCGGGCGGCCGACAATGGCAATGTAGCCGCAGCGGAAGCCGGCGGGAGTTGGTGCGGTAGTCATGGTCAAACTCTATTCGACGGTGCGGTTATTGTTTGGCGAGCTTCTTT
This sequence comes from uncultured Duganella sp., assembly GCA_966112955.1. GTDB lineage: Bacteria > Pseudomonadota > Gammaproteobacteria > Burkholderiales > Burkholderiaceae_D > Rugamonas. Next base: position 3,798 of record CBHWEO010000290.1, read on the forward strand.
TCAGCTGCCGTGTCCTCGCTCTGGACCGTGGCAATGCCGGCCAGCTTGAGCTGGGCCGAGCGCTGGCGCGGCTTGCGCGCGGCCGAGGGGGCTTTCTTCAGCGCTTCCTCGGCGACTTCCAGCGCCAGCTTGGCGGCGGCCTGTTCGCCGGCGCGACGGCTGCCGCCGCGCCCGAAGACCTGGATTCCCAGCTTGGGCACCAGGCATTCGATCTCGAATTCCTGGCTGTGCGCGGCGCCGTGGGTGGCCACCACGTTGTACAGCGGCAGGGAAATCTTCTTCGATTGCAGGAATTCCTGCAGCAGGGTCTTGGCATCCTTGCCCAGGGTTTGCGGGTCGACGGTGTCCAGGATGGGGATGTAGAAGGCGCGGATCACGGCCGCTGCCTTGTCGAAGCCGCCGTCCAGGTAAATCGCGCCCAGCAGGGCTTCCAGGGTGTCGGCCAGGATCGAGGGGCGGCGGAAGCCGCCCGACTTCAGTTCGCCCTCGCCCAGGCGCAGGAATTGCGACAGTTCCAGCTTTTGCGCGATTTCAAACAGCGATTGCTGCTTGACCAGGTTGGCGCGCACGCGCGACAGGTCGCCCTCGTCGAGGGAATTGAAACGTTCGTACAGGATGGAGGCGACCACGCAGTTGAGGATGGAGTCGCCGAGGAATTCCAGCCGTTCGTTATGCAAACTGCTGTGGCTACGGTGCGTCAGGGCCTGCTGGAGCAAGCCAGCATCCTGGAACGTGTAGCCCAATCTGGTTTGCAATAACTGTATTTTCATCACTTATTCTGCAGCCTTTTTCTTGACGCCACCCTTGGCCGTCGTGCCGTTGTACTCGAGCAGGATGCTGGCCGGGCCGAACAGCGGGATCTTTTTCTCGTATTCGAAGCTGACTTCGAATTCGCCGCCCTGGCGCTCGATCAGCAAATCGCGCTCGGTGATGCTGCTGATGTAGCCAACTTCGGCGCTCTTCTGGAACGATTCCTGGATTTCCTTGACCGAAGTGCCGGCACGCTTGGCGCGCTCGATCGCGCCCAGGATCGCGCGGTACTCGGTATAGGTCGGGACGATCTTCATGCCCAGCACGCCGATGGCGCCCAGGATGGCGATGACGACAATCAGCCCCACCAGGCTGATACCGCGTTGACGCTGCACTTGCATAAGATCTGCTCCCCCAGTCTGCTTAGCGGATGCCGCCAAGACGATCAAAATTGAAGTTACCCAGGTTCATCCAGACAAAGAAGGCCTTGCCCACAATGTTTTTGTCCGGTACGAAACCCCAGAATCGGCTGTCGGCACTATTGTCCCGATTGTCGCCCATCATAAAGTAATTTCCTTCAGGCACTACACACGAAAAGCCTTCGTAGTTGTAGGTGCAGGCTTCGCGGCCCGGGAACTCTTCCACCTGGCTCAGGATCACGGGCGGTTTTTCGTCGCTGTTCAGGATGCGGTGCTTGACGTTGCCCAGTTGCTCGGTGAACTGTTTCTGGTAGGTAAGTGTGCCCTCTTCCAGGTAGTCTTCCATCGGGGTGTAGCCGACTGGCTGGCCGTTGACCGTTAAGCGCTTGTTTTGATACACAATTTTATCACCCGGCACGCCGATCACCCGCTTGATGTAATCCTGGCTCATATCCTTGGGATACTTGAACACCATCACGTCGCCGCGCTGCGGGTCGTTGACCTGCACGATCTTCTTGTTGATGATCGGCAGGCGGATGCCGTAGGTGTACTTGTTCACCAGGATCAGGTCGCCGATCAGCAGGGTCGGCACCATCGACGACGACGGGATCTTGAACGGCTCCCACAGGAAGGAGCGCAGGAAGAACACCAGCGCGATCACCGGGAAGAAGCTGCCCGAATATTCGATCCAGGTCGGCTGGCGCAGGATGTCCGCTTCCAGTTTGGCGCGGGCATTGCCCTGCTCGTCCATGCGGATGCCGTTGGCGGCCGAGCGCGCCATGCGTTCGTCGTATTCGGCCAGCGCCTTGTTGGCGGCGGCGCGGCGCTGCTTGGAAAACACCATCAGATCGAGGACCCAGATGACCCCGGTCACCACCATCAGGACGAACAGGATTAAAGCGAAATTGCCCAGGATGGATTGCAGTGTCATTTCTCTTCCACTTGAAGGATTGCCAGGAATGCCTCTTGCGGGATCTCGACGGAGCCCACTTGCTTCATGCGCTTCTTGCCTGCTTTCTGCTTCTCGAGCAGTTTCTTCTTACGGGTGATGTCGCCGCCGTAGCACTTGGCCAGCACGTTCTTGCGCATGGCTTTCACGTTTTCACGCGAGATGATGTTGGAGCCGATCGCGGCCTGGATCGCCACGTCAAACATCTGGCGCGGGATCAGTTCGCGCATCTTGGCCGCCACGGCGCGGCCGCGGTAAGGCGCATTGGCGCGGTGCACGATGATAGCCAGCGCGTCGACCTTCTCGCTGTTGATCAGCATGTCGACCTTGACCACGTCGGCGGCGCGGTATTCCTTGAACTCGTAGTCCATCGAGGCGTAGCCGCGCGAGGTCGACTTCAGCTTGTCGAAGAAGTCCAGCA
>CBHWEO010000291.1:0-6320 GCA_966112955.1 uncultured Duganella sp.
GCGCACCTGCTTTGGGAGCAGGGGGTCCAAGGTTCGAATCCTTGTACTCCGACCAGGAAATTCCTCGAGCGGGTTGTCTTCGGACAACCCGCTTTTCATTTGCGGCAAGGCTTCCAGCCTCGCCCGCGACACTGCCCTTAGCTCAGTTGGATAGAGCATCGGCCTTCTAAGCCGAGGGTCGCAGGTTCGATTCCTGCAGGGCAGGCCACTCCAACTTAAAGCAACGCCCTCGGCTCCCGTGCCGCTTCGACGCTTTCAGGGTTTGGCCGGGCGGCGGCGGGCGAACGCGCCGGCAGCTGTCGCAATGGCCAGCAGGGCCAGCATGTTTGGCTCGGGCACCGCGGCTGCTTCCAGTTGCATATTCGGACCGAATACGCCTGGCTCAACGAGGCCGTAGACGCCGGGTTGGTCGAATGAGCCGCCGCTGCCGGCGCGCGAAGCAAGGTAGCTGAGATTTGAGTCCAGAGTCAGGCCCGTGGCGTTCCCAATGACCGTGTCAGCGCTGGTGCTGTAGAACGCGCCGATGACATAGGTGCCGGGGCCGAGCGTCAGTGCGGCAATATCCTGGAACAGCCATTGCCCCAGGGACGACGCCGATGCTACAGCTGTTGCGCCGCTGAATACGGTGGTTTGGGCGAGCAGGTTATTCGAACTATCCCAGATGCCAACCTGGTGTCTCTCGCTGAGGCCGTCGGCACCGACGTCGAACACACCCAGGCTGTTGACGGTCACGCTGGAGTTAACCTGGAACGACCAGCCGATGTTGTGGAAGACTCCCGGGGCGAACTGTTGGCCTCCCGAGAAGTCGAGCGCCAATGGGGCGGCTTGGGTAGTGACCGAGGCGACGAAGAGAGACGTCAATGCGGCCAGGCGAAGGAACGTTCGAGTCATGGTGTGTTCTCCTTGGGTGAAGTCGGTTGGCGTTTGTTGACATGCATATTGCATGCCTGATGAGCCAATCCGGTTGCGCCCAAGGGAGAAGAGCCGAAGCAGGAGTGCGTCGTCGTGACTGCTGTCAAAATTCTCGACAGATTGGGGCGGTGTTTCAGGACAGCCGCGGTCCGGTTAAATGTCCAGCAGCGATTGCTGCGGCGATGGCTCAGCTGACGTTTTCTTCTTTGCGGGTGGGCGGGGATCTTCCCAAGCCTGCATCAGCTCGTGCGGATAATGGGTGAGAAAGGCGCGGGCAAACTCCGGATCGCGGCAGGAGAGCCAGTCGCGGTAAGCTTCCGGCGGTACGACCACCAGCGTGCGCTTTTCATCGTCCGGCTTGTGGAAGCGCTTCAGCAGGGGATGCTCGTCGGCGTTGATGGTCAGCTGGGTGAAAGAATGGGTCACGCTGCCGTCCGCCTCTTCCCAGCTGCGCCACATGCCCGCCACCGCGAAAGGCCGCTTGTCGGTCATGGCGATCTGCCAGCGCACTGCCTTGCCGGATTCATAATTCGGTTCGTAGAAGCCGGTCATGGGCACCAGGCAGAACTGGCCCGCCCGCCAGTATTTGCTGTAGGAACGCAACTGCCCGACGGTTTCGCTGCGGGCATTCATCGTCGTCAGCGACGGCATGGCAGCCGGCGCATGGCGGCGCGGCACGAAACCGAACGAAGCCACCACGCACTCCGGCTGGCCATCCAGGCCGAGGCGGATGATGGGGGCGTTGTAATCCTTCCAGGTCTCTTCGGGCCACTCGAGGTCGGCCATGCTGGCCAGGTCGAGATCCATCATTTCCCGCAGCAGGTCGCGCGAAGTAGGGCGGTAATTGGTACACATGGGGGCTATGCTAACCGGAATGGGCTTGCTAAACTACTGTATATGCATACAGTCTTCCGAAAGCCCCTGACGGCACAGCAATTGCGCGACATCTGGCTTCGCAACCAGAACGCCGACATGCTGGCCGTGCTGTGGGAGGTCAAGCGCCTGCGCAGCCTGGTGGTGCGCGCCAGCCACCTGCACTGGACTTTCCGCGAAGAGCTCAAGGGTGAGCCCTGCCTGGAGGAAGACCGCCCGCCAGCCACCGAACGGGAATTGCGGCGGCGGGCGAATGCGATCAGGAATGCGGACTGAGGCTATTCTTCCAGCAGGCTGCGCAGCATCCACGCGGTTTTTTCGTGCACGTCGAGGCGCTGGGTCAGCAGGTCGGCGGTGGGCTGGTCGTTCGCTTCGTCCACCACGGGCAGCAGGGCGCGCGCGGTACGGGCCGTGGCTTCCTGCGCGGTGACGAGGTGGCGCACCATCTCCATCGCCTTCGGCACGCCGGCCACTTCCTTGATCGAGGTCAGCTTGCCGAACTCGGCGTAGGTGCCCGGCGCCGGGTAGCCCAGTGCGCGGATGCGTTCGGCGATCAGGTCCAGCGCCGTCCACTGCTCGCTGTACTGCGTCATGAACATCTGGTGCAGGGAATTGAACATGGGACCCTTCACGTTCCAGTGGAAGTTGTGGGTCATCAGGTACAAGGTGTAGCTGTCGGCCAGCAGGCGGGACAGGCCATCTGCAATGCGTGCGCGGCTGTCTTCGGACAGGCCGATATCGATCTTGACTGCGTCCATCGTCAATTCCTTTCAGTCGGTTGCGGGCCTGGACGATTATTTCATGATTCCCAGCAGGCTGCTGTAATCGTCCGTCCACGGCCGAAAGCCCGGCGCGGGCGGCATTTCGCGCAGGCTGGCAAAGCGCGCCAGCCGCTCGCGCTGGCCGATCAGCACCCAGGTGGAAGCGGTGACGCTGCGGTCGGGATCGGACTGGTTTTCGGATAGGTAAGCGGCGCGGTGGAAAGCATCCGCAGCGCCCTTGGCCACCTGCGCCAGGTTCAGGTAGCGGTTGGACACGTGGATGGCCAGCACGCCGTCCGGTTTCAGGTGGCGGAAGTAGGTTCGGAAAGCTTCCGTGGTCAGCAGGTGCACCGGTACCGCGTCGCCCGAAAAGGCGTCGACCGCCAGCAGGTCGAATTGCTGCGGTGCCTCCGCTTCCAGCACCAGCCGCGCGTCGCCCAGCGCGAACTGCCTGGCGGCCGGGCAATCGCGCAGGAAGGTGAAATGCTTGTCGGCGAATTCATTTACCAGAGGATTGATTTCGTAGAAGCGGTACACATCGCCTGGCCGGCAATACGCGGCCATGGTGCCGGCGCCAAGGCCGATCACGCCGACGCGCTGCCCGTCGCCGTCGCGGCTGGCGGCAATGGCGATGCCTGCGCCGCCGCTGCTGCCGTAGTAAGTGGTCGGCCAGCGCCGCTTCGCCGGATCGAGGAATTGCCGGCCGTGGACGATCACGCCATGTTTCAGTTCGCGCATCCTGTTTTCGTCATGCCCGACTTCCTTGACCTTGATCGTGCCGTAGAAATTGCGCGCCATCGCCGCAGGCGTGCTGGGCCACATGGCATTTGCGGCCCACAGGACGCCCACCAGCGTGGTGCCGAAGACGGATGCCTTGATGCGGCGGCTATCCCGCGCCGTGGGTGGTTCGGCGGGACGGTGGTAGCTGGCGGCGCCCACCAGGCACACCGCTGCAATGCAGGACAAGGTCAGTTCATAGTCGTCATTGAAGATGCGCGGCGCCAGCAGCCCGGTGAACAGGCCGCCGAGCGCGCCGCCGGTAGCGATCATCAGGTAGTAGGCGGTGAGCTGGGCGGGCGGCGGCTTCAGGCGCGCCAGCTCGCCGTGGCAAGCCATGCAGTAAGCGAAAATGGCGGCGCAGAGCAGCAGGGTGGGCCAGGCGATCCCGCGCGGCATCAGGCTGGGGAAGGTGGTGCCGGCGATCAGAAGCGGCGTCAGCACGGCAATCAGGGGCAGGAACAGCCAGCGCTTGTACCAGCGTGCGCTTTCGAAGCAGAGGATGAAGGTCAGCAGGTAGATCACCAGCGGTAGCACCCACAGCATTGGCACGGGGGCGATATTGGCCGTCAGGTGGCTGGTCGCTGCCATCAGGACGACAGTTGGCACGGCTGCCAGCGCGCACCACAGCAGGCTGTCGCGCCACGCCGGCTTGCCGGCCCCTGCATTCTCCCGCAAAGTGTTTGGCGCCGCTCTGCGGCTTCGGCCGTTGAGCGCCAGCGCGCCGCAAAACGCCGCGAACAGCACGAAGCCCAGCGACCAGAACGTGGACATTTCCTTTACCGTGAAATGCGGTTCGAACAGCACGGGGTAGCTCAGCAAGCCGAGCAGCGAAGCGAAATTGGACAGGGCGAACAGCCGGTATGGCACGCTGGCCGGCCGTTCCTGGGCGAACCAGTGCTGGACCAGCGGCCCGGTGGTCGAAAGCAGGAAATAGGGCAGGCCGATCGTTGCGGCCAGCAATCCCAGCAGCAGGAGGGCTGGATCGTCGCCGATGGCAGGCTTCCAGCTGTTGCTGGGAATGATGGGCAGGGTCAGCGCGGCCGCCAACAGCAGGCCAGCGTGAAGCCAGGCTTGGCGGCGCGGCGCAAGGTAGCGGCTGGTCAGGTGGGAATACAGGTAGCCCAGCAGCAGGGTGAGCTGGAAAAACAGCATGCACACCGTCCACGCGGCCGCCGAACCCCCGAACCAGGGCAGCACTATTTTGCCGATGATGGGTTGCACCTGGAACAGCAGGAAGGCGCTGAGGAAGATGGTGCCGGCATAAAGGATGAGCATTGGAAGATCTTAACTCGCCAAATGTCTGTAGTTTTGGTACATTCGTCGAAAACTATACGGAGACCACCATGCTTGCTGCACGCGCTATCCCATTCCTTCTGCTGCTCGCTTCCGCTGCGCCGGCCATGGCTGCCGAGGCAGCCTGCAAGCCCGATCCCCTCGGCGGTGAGCGGCTTTTCCTGCGGGGCGGCATGTCAGGCTGGGGTGCCGTGCCCGAATATGCCTTCACTTACAGCTGCGATGCCTGGTACCTGGACGTTGACTTGACCGGCCGGGCTGAGTTCAAGATCAGCGACGCCGCATGGCGTAGTTCTAATACATTTGGGAGCGCGGCCAATGCCCGCAGCAACTTGCTTCGGGAGGGGCAGCCGTATGCGGCGGTCAGTGGCGATACGCCGGGCGGGGCCAACAATCTGGCTTTCCCGTTCTCCGGACCGCACACGGTCAAGGTCGTGCTGGCGGCCGGGGCGGCGCAGGTCACCATCGGCCCACGCACTTTCGCGCTTTCCGATGGCGTGGCGAGTGAGGTGACGGATCCGGTCGCGTTGAGCCTGCGGTTCGATTCGCGCTCGGCAACCGGCAAGCGGCCGTTCGGTGCCCAGCCAGCGGGCACGCCCGTGTCATTCACGGTAGCTGCCAAGCCCGGCGTATCGCGCCTGACACTGGTGGTGGAGAAGCGCCGCGTCGACGGTCCGGAAGAACAAATCGATTACACCGAGGTGGCGCGCGTTCCGCTGGTGCGCAAGGGCGCCAACTGGCAGGCAAGCCATGCATTCGCCGAGCCGAATATTTATGGCTACTACTTCGAGGCGGACATCGGCGGCAAAATTTATCTACTGCAGAACAATGCCAAGTCCGTCTACTGGACGCGCGAGCGCGGTGCCAATGGTGCTGGCGCCATCGCCGCAATGCCGGCCGACCGGAAAACGGTCCGGCGCTTCCGCCACACCGCATACGCGGGCGATTACCGCGTGCCGGCCTGGGCCAGGGACGTCGTCTATTACTACATTTTCCCGGAACGTTTCCGCAATGGCGACCGCAGCAACGATCCCAAGGTTGGCGTATCGCGCTTCCAGGACAAACCGGTCGAGGTGCACACCAACTGGCTGGACAAGCCTTACCGTCCCGGCTCCGGCGATGGCTCGGACCAGTGGGGCAGCAATGACTTCTTTGGCGGCGACCTTGCCGGCATTATCGAAAAACTCGATTACATCGCCGATGTAGGCGCAAACGTCATCTATATGACGCCATTGTTCAAGGCAGCCAGCAACCACAAGTACGATACTGCCGACTTCCGCCAGATCGACCCGTCCTTCGGCAAGAACGAGGATTTCAAGCGGCTGGTGGATGAAGCGGCCAAGCGCGGCATCCGCGTGCTGCCGGACGCATCCTTCAACCATTCCGGCAGCGACTCGCTGTATTTCGACCGCTTCGCCAAGTACGACAGCAACGGCGCATTCCGCGGCGGCCAAATCAACGCATCTTCGCCTTACGCCGGCTGGTACCACTTCACGCCGGCCGAGACCGAGCCGGACAAGCAGTACCAGGGCTGGACCGGCGTGGCCGACCTGCCGGAGTTCAACAAGTCGTCGCCCGAGTACCGCCAGTTCGCCTACGAGGCGCCGGACTCGATCACTCGCCTGTGGCTGGCGCAGGGCACGGCAGGCTGGCGCATGGACGTGGCGCCCTGGGTGCCGGATGATTTCTGGCGCGGCTGGC
>CBHWEO010000292.1:0-6269 GCA_966112955.1 uncultured Duganella sp.
GGTGGGTGTTGGTGCGTGTTGTGTTTGCCGCGTGGTCCGGGGGCCAAAAACCAACCCGATAAACCGGGGCCACCCCCGCGGGGTCTCACACCTGGGTTGCCGGTTTTGCCCAAATGTTGCGCATAACGCAAAAAACCACTACCGCACTCCAGAAACACCGTATAGAATGCCGGGTTGAAGTTGAAAGCCCCGGGCGACCCTGTTTTCACTTAATGGTCGCCCTTTGCTTTTGTGCAAATATGCCGCGAGGATGGCGAAATTGGTAGACGCACCAGGTTTAGGTCCTGACGCCAGCAATGGTGTGGGGGTTCGAGTCCCCCTCCTCGCACCATAAGTACACTTATTTTTATTGGACGATTTTTACAATGGCAACTGCAGTTGAAACCTTGGGCAAACTCGAACGCCGCATGACGATTTCCTTCCCACTGTCGGACGTTCGTTCCGAAGTGGAAAAGCGCCTGAAAGTTCAGGCCCGCTCCGCACGCGCTCCTGGCTTCCGCCCAGGCAAAGTGCCGATGAAGATGGTTGCCGCACAATACGGCTACCAGATCGAAACTGAAGTGCTGAACGACAAAGTTGGCCAGGCCTTCAACAACGCTGCCAACGAGAACCAGCTGCGCGTTGCCGGCTTCCCACGCATCGAGCCAAAGCAGGACGCACCGGAAGGCCAACTGTCCTTCGACGCGACCTTCGAAGTGTACCCGGAAGTGGAAATCGGCGACCTGACCGCCGTTGAGATCGAAACCGTCAAGTCCAGCGTGACCGACGTAGAAATCGACAAGACCATCGAAATCCTGCGCAAGCAGCGCGTGCACTTCCACGTGAAGGGCGAGAAGGGCGAACACGGCGACGGCGGCGAAGCCATCGCTGCCAACGGCGACCGCGTGACCGTGGACTTCGTCGGCACCATCGACGGCGTGGAATTCCCAGGCGGCAAAGCTGAAGGCTATCCGTTCGTGCTGGGCGAAGGCCGCATGCTGCCTGAGTTCGAAGCCGCGACCGTCGGCCTGAAAGTGGGCGAGTCCAAGACGTTCCCGCTGGCCTTCCCTGAGGACTACCACGGCAAGGACGTGGCCGGCAAAACCGCCGAGTTCACCATCACCCTGAAGAACCTGGAATGGGCGCACCTGCCGGAAGTGGATGCCGAGTTCGCCAAGTCCCTGGGCGTGGCTGACGGCGACCTGGCCAAAATGCGCGAAGACATCAAAGTCAACCTGGAGCGCGAAGTTGCCGGCCGTGTGAAAGCACGCAACAAGGAAGCCGTAATGGACACCCTGGTGAAGACCGCGACCCTGGAAGTGCCGCAGTCGCTGATCGCCCAGGACACCGAGCGCCTGGCTGAAATGACCCGCCAGGACATGGCCCAGCGCGGCATGAACGTAAAAGATGTACCATTCCCTCCAGAGCTGTTCAAGGACAAGGCTGAGCGCCGCGTGCGCCTGGGCCTGATCCTGTCCAAGCTGGTGGGCGACCAGAACCTGCAGGCGACCCCTGAGCAGGTGAAGGCGCAGATCGAAGACTTCGCACAGAGCTACGAAGATCCACGCGAAGTGCTGAAGTACTACTACTCCGACCGCCGCCGCCTGGCCGAAGTGGAAGCTCTTGTATTGGAAGAAAACGTCGTTACTTACGTCCTGGGCCTGTGCAAGAACGTCTCGAAAGAAATTCCTTTCGACGAACTCATGGGAAGCGTACAAGCTTAATCGCTTGACATTATTCGACGCCGGCCCCGAGCCGGCGTTGTTTTCACAAGGAATTGGAATGAACCGTAATCCCGCACTCGATACGGAAATGCTCGGCCTGGTGCCGATGGTGATCGAACAAAGCGGCCGCGGCGAGCGCTCGTACGATATCTACTCGCGCCTGCTGAAGGAACGCGTGATCTTCATGGTCGGTCCCGTCAATGACCAGATGGCCAACCTGATCGTCGCCCAGCTGTTGTTCCTGGAAAGCGAAAATCCGGACAAGGATATCTCGCTGTACATCAATTCCCCGGGCGGTTCCGTTTCCGCCGGCCTGGCGATCTTCGACACCATGCAGTTCATCAAGCCCGACGTGTCGACCCTGTGCACCGGCATGGCTGCCTCCATGGGCGCCTTCCTGCTGGCGGCCGGCGCCAAGGGCAAGCGTTTCTCGCTGCCGAACAGCCGCATCATGATCCACCAGCCGTCCGGTGGTTCCCAGGGCCAGGCCTCGGACATCGAGATCCAGGCGAAAGAGATCCTCTACCTGCGCCACCGCCTGAACAGCATCCTGGCGGAGCGCACCGGCCAGACGATTGAACAGATTGCCAAGGATACCGACCGCGACCGCTTCCTGTCTTCGGAAGAGGCAGCGGAATATGGCCTGATCGACAAAGTCTTGACCAGTCGCGCATAAGCGTCCTTGCAAGTCGACGCCCGGACGCTACAACGTTCGGGCGTTTTGCTTTTATTTCGGGTAGCATGTGGTTGTGCGCAGGATTTCTTGCTTGTGCGCACAGTAAACTTGCACCAAAACTAAAGATTAGTCCCATGTCAGAGAAAAAATCCTCCAGCGGTGAAAAACTCCTTTACTGCTCGTTCTGCGGCAAGAGCCAGCACGAGGTGAAGAAGCTGATCGCCGGCCCGTCCGTCTTCATCTGCGACGAGTGCATTGACCTGTGCAATGACATCATTCGCGACGAGACGTCCAGCATCGAATCTGTCACGGGCGCCAAGTCGGACCTGCCAACCCCGCAGGAAATCACCGACCTGCTGAACCAGTACGTGATCGGCCAGACCACTGCCAAGCGCATCCTGTCGGTGGCCGTGTACAACCATTACAAGCGCCTGAAGCACCTGGGCAAGAAGGATGACGTCGAGCTGGCCAAGTCCAACATCCTGCTGGTGGGCCCGACCGGCTCCGGCAAGACCCTGCTGGCGCAGACCCTGGCGCGCATGCTGAACGTGCCGTTCGTGATCGCCGACGCCACCACGCTGACCGAAGCCGGCTACGTGGGCGAAGACGTCGAGAACATCATCCAGAAGCTGTTGCAGAGCTGCAACTACGACGTGGAAAAGGCACAGCGCGGCATCGTCTACATCGACGAGATCGACAAGATTTCCCGCAAGTCGGACAACCCGTCCATCACCCGCGACGTGTCGGGCGAGGGCGTGCAGCAGGCGCTGCTGAAGCTGATCGAAGGCACCATGGCTTCGGTGCCGCCACAGGGCGGCCGCAAGCACCCGAACCAGGACTTCGTGCAGATCGACACCACCAACATCATGTTCATCTGCGGCGGCGCCTTCGATGGCCTGGCCAAGATCATTTCCAACCGTTCCGAAAAGTCCGGCATCGGCTTCGCAGCGGAAGTGAAGAGCAAGGAACAGCGTTCGAACAGTGACCTGATGATGGAAGCCGAGCCGGAAGACCTGATCAAGTTCGGCCTGATCCCGGAACTGGTGGGCCGCCTGCCGGTGGTGGCGACGCTGTCGGAGCTGACCGAGGAAGCGCTGATCGAGATCCTGGTCGAACCGAAGAATGCCCTGGTCAAGCAGTATTCAAAGCTGCTGGAAATGGAAGGCGCCGAACTGGAAATCCGCCCGGCCGCACTGCACGCCATTGCCCGCAAGGCGCTGGCACGCAAGACCGGTGCCCGTGGCTTGCGTTCGATCCTGGAACACGCGCTGCTGGATATTATGTTCGACTTGCCAAACCAGCAGAACGTTACCAAAGTCGTCATCGATGAAAATACGATCACCAGTGGCGCAAAACCCCTCCTGATTTACCAGGAATCCCCAAAAGCAGCAGGGGAAAACTAAATAGGGTTTTGAATCCCTGAGGCAAGGCGTTACAATCAAACCCAATAACATGACGCCGGCTTCAGTCGAAAAGCCACTCGCGATTGCGATCGCGCGTGGCTTTTTTTGTTCTAAAAACGGCATTTAGTTAGAGTAAAAACTGCATTTTTCAAAAGCAAATATAATTGCAGTACGGTCTTGTGAAATGGCCGCTGGGGCCTATATCAGAACCAAGCTTTTAAATAAGGTACGCCATGACAACTACCAAATTAACTGAGCAAACTCAACTGCCTCTGTTGCCTCTGCGGGATGTCGTCGTTTTCCCGCACATGGTAATTCCGTTGTTCGTTGGCCGACCAAAGTCCATCAAGGCGCTCGAAGCTGCCATGGAGCAGGGCAAGAGCATCATGCTCGCTGCCCAGAAGGCAGCTGCCAAGGACGAACCTTCGCCATCGGATATTTATGAAATCGGCTGCGTGGCCAACATCCTGCAGATGTTGAAGCTGCCCGACGGCACCGTGAAGGTGCTGGTCGAGGGCGCACAGCGTGCCCGCATCAAGAAGATCACCGATGCGCCAACCCATTTTGTAGCCGACCTGGTACCGCTGGAATCCGAGCAGGGCGACGAATCGGAAATCGAGGCCATGCGCCGTGCGATCGTCCAGCAGTTCGACCAGTACGTGAAACTGAACAAGAAGATCCCGCCTGAGATCCTGGCGTCGCTGTCGGGCATCGACGATGCCGGCCGCCTGGCCGACACGGTGGCGGCCCACCTGCCGCTCAAGCTGGAGCAGAAGCAGGTGATCCTGGAAATCATCGAAGTCTCGAAGCGCCTCGAGCACCTGCTCGGCCAGCTGGAAGGCGAGCTCGATATCCTGCAAGTGGAAAAGCGCATCCGTGGCCGCGTCAAGCGCCAGATGGAGAAGTCGCAGCGCGAGTACTACCTGAACGAACAGGTCAAGGCCATCCAGAAGGAACTGGGCGAGGGCGAAGAGGGTGCCGATATCGACGAGCTCGAGAAGAAGGTCACCGCCGCCAAGATGCCGAAGGAAGCGCTGGAAAAGGCCCAGGCCGAGCTGAAGAAGCTGAAGCTGATGTCGCCGATGTCGGCCGAAGCGACCGTGGTGCGCAACTACATCGATACCCTGGTCTCGCTGCCTTGGAAGAAAAAGTCCAAGGTCAACAACGATCTGGCCAACGCCGAGAAAGTGCTCGACCACGACCACTACGGCCTGGAGAAGATCAAGGAACGCATCATCGAGTACCTCGCCGTGCAGCAGCGCGTGGACAAGCTGAAAGCGCCGATCCTGTGCTTCGTGGGTCCTCCAGGCGTGGGTAAGACCTCGCTCGGCCAGTCGATCGCCAAGGCCACCAACCGCAAGTACGTGCGGATGGCGCTGGGCGGCGTGCGCGACGAAGCCGAGATCCGCGGTCACCGCCGCACCTATATCGGCTCCATGCCGGGCAAGGTGCTGCAGTCGCTGGCCAAGGCTGGCGTACGTAACCCGCTGTTCCTGCTGGACGAGATCGACAAGATGGGCGCGGATTTCCGCGGCGACCCGTCGTCGGCCCTGCTGGAGGTGCTGGACCCTGAACAGAACCACACCTTCTCGGACCACTACATCGAAGTCGACTTCGACCTGTCGGACGTGATGTTCGTGGCGACCTCGAACTCGTACAACATCCCGCCAGCGCTGCTGGACCGGATGGAAGTGATCCGCCTGTCCGGCTACACGGAAGACGAGAAGACCAACATCTCCTTGCGCTACCTGTTGCCGAAGCAGATCAAGAACAATGGCCTGAAGGAAGGCGAGATCTCGGTCAGCGAAGCGGCGGTGCGCGACATCATCCGCTACTACACCCGGGAAGCGGGCGTGCGTTCGCTGGAGCGTGAAATCTCCAAGATCTGCCGCAAGGTCGTGAAGATGCTGCTGCTGAAGAAGTCCGACAAGAAGGTCACCGTGACGCCGAAAAACCTGGACAAGTTCCTGGGCGTGCGCCGCTACGACTTTGGCGTGGCCGAGAAGCAGAACCAGATCGGCCAGGTGGTCGGCCTGGCATGGACCGAAGTGGGCGGCGACCTGCTGACCATCGAGTCCGTGAACATGCCGGGCAAGGGCAACGTGATCCGCACCGGTACGCTGGGCGACGTGATGAAGGAGTCGATCGAAGCTGCCCGCACCGTGGTGCGCAGCCGCGCATCGCGCCTCGGCATCAAGAGCGAGGCGTTCGAGAAGCAGGACATCCACATCCACGTGCCGGAAGGCGCGACGCCGAAGGATGGTCCATCGGCTGGTATTGCGATGACCACGGCGATGGTGTCGACCTTCACCGGCATCCCGGTCCGTGCGGACGTGGCGATGACGGGCGAGATCACGCTGCGCGGCGAAGTGCTGCCGATCGGCGGCCTGAAGGAAAAGCTGCTGGCAGCGCATCGCGGCGGCATCAAGACTGTGCTGATTCCTGAGCAGAACGTGAAGGACCTGGCCGAGATTCCGGACAATGTGA
>CBHWEO010000293.1:0-6200 GCA_966112955.1 uncultured Duganella sp.
TCAGCTCTGGCAATCGGACATTTTGTCCGATTGCCAGAGCTGACCCCGACTTTTAATCAATAAGGGATGCCGAAAATGGCGGTGAAGCGGGACTTCTGTTCCGCCGTCGCGGCCGGGTCGCGCAGCAGGTAGGTTTCCAGCATGCCGAACTGCTCCAGGCGCAGGCCGATATCCTTGAACAGGGGGCCCAGGTCCGGCGCCTTGCTGGTGGCGACAATGTTGTTCAGCAGCGGATCCAGGTCAACGCCGCTGATGGCCTTGCCGATCCGGACGATGTCGGCCTGGTCATACTGCTTGCCCTTGTGGCCGAATTCCTTGTACATCGCGTTCAGTAACGTATCCAGGCTCACCTTGCCCTGGCTGGCCTTGCGCAGCTCCACGTCCATGGCCAACCCGGCGATCGTGCCGCCGCCGTAGACCAGCAGCCAGTTGCGGTGCTTGTCCTTCACCGCTTCGCGTACCGTGACCGTCAGGCCCTGCACATTGCGTGCGACATTCTGCCCGCGCGCCAGGTTCTCCAGCTGCTGGATCAGCATGGTGCGGTCCATCAGCTTGTTGCGTGCCATGGTGACCACGGTGACGTAATCGTTCACGCCTTCCTTGAACCACTCCTCGCTTTCGTTCTTCGGCACCAGGGAGTGGCCATCCCAGAAGTGGGCCAGCTCGTGCGCCATCACCTTGCCCCACACCGGGCGCGCCACCTCGCTGCCGTCGTCCTTCAGGTATTGGCTGAAGGAGCCGGAGAAGGCGCCGCCGTCGCCGCTCGCACCCTGGTTGATCACGACCAGGAAACGGTCGGCCACCGGGCCGCGTCCGTACAGCTTCTGGTAGCTGTTCATCTGCTTGTCGATCATCGACACGAAGGCGTCGCGGCGCTTCCAGTACTGCTTGCCCATTACCAGCGTCATTTCCACGCCGCCGGTCTTGAAGGTCTCGGCGCGCGCGGTACCGAAGAAGAAGGCATTGTTCACCAGCTCGCGGCGCGTTTCGGCGATGAAGACACCGGGCTTGTCGCTGCTGCGCCATGGGGTGTTGGCTTTCCAGCCCATCGGCAGGTCGAAGGTGACTTCGGTCTGGCCGTGCATCGTCACGCCCGGCACGATGAACAGCGGATAGCCGGTCGACATCAGGCCTTCGTCGGTGTGGTAGGACACTTCTTCGTTCCCGCCCGGCCATTCGTATTTGTCGTGCTCCAGGCGGACGTCGTAGGACAGCCGCAGGCGGCGGTCGCCGTCGACGTCGTACTCGCCTTCGCCCTTGTCCTTCAGCGCGACGGCCTTGCCTTCCATGTCGCGCACTGCCAGCTGTTCGATCAGGTCGGCCTGGCCATTTTTCAGCTGCGCGATCGGCATGACGTTGAACAGTACCAGCTCGCGGCCTTCGACCCAGACGTCGGCTTCGACGTGGGCGCGCCTGGCGTCCTTGTCGATGCTGAGGCGGTAATGGTTGGGCTGGTTATCGTAGGCAAACGCGGCCTGCGCTGCCAGCATCGCGGCGGCGATGCAGAAAGGCTTGTACATCTGTTCTCCCCGTTGTGGTGTGTTTTGTGACACTTTAAGTCGTCGCAGCCACCCCGGGGGCGGTGTCTGCGACGAATGGCAGGATTTGCGGGACAGGCTGCAGGCTTAACGTAGCGCTTTTTCCACAGCGGCTTTCATCACCGGCATGGCGCAGCGCAGGGCGCCGTGGCCGCAGTCGGTATCGAGCACGGTGACTTCTTCCTTGCGCAGTTTGCTGAACGCGATCGGCGGCCCTGGATTGACCAGGTGGTCCTGCGCGGCGTTGATGGCGTGGACGTGCGCCTTGATGTGGCTTGCGGCGTCTTCCAGCTTGCCGCCCTGGGCGATGTCGTGGCCCAGGATGGCGCGGATCTGCCACAGGGAGTTGTTGGCATCCGCGGCGTCGGGATCCGCAGCCTGGCTCTCGCGGAAGAATTTTTCGAAATCCTTGGGCGCGGTGCGCGCGCTGCGGTGCGCGGGGCTGTCGAAATTCATGGCGAACAGCAGGTTGTACATCGGCAGGGGCGGATTCTTGGCGTAGCGGCCGCCGGCATAGGCCGGCTCGTCCACCACCGATTTTTCCACGATGCGCAGGAACAGCATGTCCGACGAAGTCAGGCGCGGCGTGCCGGCGATCGGGATGGCGACGTCCATGAAGCCGGGATAGCTGGCCGCCCACTGGAAGGCCTGCATGCCGCCCATCGAATAGCCGATCACGGCATGCACATGCTTGATGCCCAGCTTTTCCGTCAGCAGCTTGTGCTGGCTGGCGACCATGTCGCGCACCGAGAATTGCGGGAAGCTGGGGCCGGGCTGGGTCTTGCTGTTGGAAGGCGAGCAGGAAACGCCGTTGCCCAGCGCGTCGACCACAATCACGTACCACGGCGCCGGATCGAACAGGGCGCCGCTTTGCAGCATGCCGGCCGCGTCGCGGCTGGTGCCGGTGTGCCAGGTGGTGAACAGGATGACGTTGGATTTGTCGGCGTTCAGGGTGCCAAAGGTGCGGTAGCCGAGCGAGCAGTCGGTGATGGTGGCTTTGTTTTCAAGCTGGAGGTCGCCCATATTGGCGAATTGCTGCTGCGGGGCGGCCGCGTAGGCGGCGGGAATGGCGAAAGCGAATGCGCACAGGATCGTGCTGATACGGCGGGAAAGCATGTGTTCTCCTTGTCGTCTTGTGATGCAAGAAGGATAACGCCGGCGGCCACCGCCATGGTGTCGCAGTGCGACAGGCTGCAGGAATCAAGGAACAGGACGGCTTAAAACGGCGATACGCCCGGCATGTCGTAGGGATGGCGCCAGCCGGGCAGGGCGCGGATGCGTTCCAGCCATGCGCTGACCATGGGCGGATAGCTGACCTGGGCTTGCTCGGGCCAGAACATGTAGCCGCACAGGGAGAAGTCGGCCACCGTTGGCGTGTCGCCCAGCACGAAGGCGCGGCCGTCCGCGAGTTCGTCTTCCAGGCGGGCGATGTCGGCGTCGAAGCGGGTGCGCATCCAGTCAAGCACGCCGGGCGGGTAGCCTTGCGGGTCGAAGCGCTGGCCGTAGCGCAAGTGGGGCAGGGAGGTGCCGATGCGGTTGGCTTCCCAGAACAGCCATTCGCGGCAGCGCGCCAGGCGTTCCGGCGTTTCGCCGCCATAGGCCTGTGTGTGCTGGGCCAGGAACAGCAGGATGGCGTTGGATTGCACGTAGGGCTGGCCCGCGTGCACCAGCAGCGGTACTTCGCCGTATCGGGCGAGGCTGCGGAAGGGCTCGGGGCGCGCCGCTCGGTCGAGGCGCAGGTCGATTTCCTGGTACTCGTAGGGCAGCGCCGCCACTTCGAGCATCAGCCGCACCTTGAAGGTGTGGCCGGATTCGGCACTGCCGTACAGCTGGAACATCAGTGCCAGGTCCGCATCAGGCCGACGGCCAGGCCTTCCAGGGCGAAGTCGTCTTCCGGCGTGACGGTGATGACCTTGAAGTCCGGGTTCTCGGGCAGCAGTTCGACCGTGTTGCCGGTCTTCTTGTAGCGCTTAACCGTGACGTCGTTGCCGATGCGGGCCACCACGATCTGGCCGTTGCGGGCGCTATCGGTTTTCTTCACCGCCAGCAGGTCGCCGTCCATGATGCCGATGTCGCGCATCGACTCGCCGCGCACTTTCAGCAGGAAGTCGGGCTTGGCGGAGAACAGGTTGGGATCGACGCTATAGGTGGTCTCCAGGTTTTCCTGCGCCAGGATGGGCGAGCCGGCGGCGACGCGGCCGATCAGCGGCAGGGAAACCAGCATGCCGGCGGGGACGGCCGGCATGTCGTCGAATTCGACCTTGGCGCGCGGTGCGGCGCGCGAGGCAGTGCCGGCGACCGGCTGCGCCGCGGCAGCGGCGCCCGTGCCGGTTGCGGTGCCGCCGAAATTGCCCGTCAGGCGGATGCCGCGCGAGGTGCCGGCCGTGATCTCGATGGCACCCTTGCGTTGCAGGGCTTTCAGGTGCTCTTCGGCCGCGTTGGCGGACTTGAAGCCCAGTTCCGCCGCGATTTCCGCGCGGGTGGGAGGGAAACCGGTATTGTCGATCGCATCCTTGATCAGGTTGAGGATCTGTTCTTGTCGTGCGGTGAGCTTGATCATGGCGCCTGTGTTGACTGTGGATATAGACAGTCTGTATTTTTGTACAGTATGAAACGAATTGCAAGCAAATTTGTTGCAACGACAGAAAATTTTCGGCTTAATGTCGATTCGACAACCAATGGAGGGCAGGATGGGACGGGTTGCTTTCTTGCTGGCGGCAGCGATTTCGCTGTTCGGTGCGGTGATCCATTTCGCGGCGCCCTTGCTGGGGCCGGAGTGGTATGCCTTCCTGCGGGCGCCGACCAAAGTGGTGGCGTCAGCCCAGGCCGGCGGCTTGCTGGCGCCGGCCGGGGCGGTGGCGATCGGCTTGCTGATGCTGGTGTGCGCGCTGTACGGCCTGGCCGGCGCGGGCATGCTGCGCTGGCTGCCGTTCGCGCAGATGGTGCAGGGGACGATTGCCGCGGTTTGCCTGCTGCGGGGCTTGCTGGTGTTGCCTTACCTTTACAAATTCCCCGACCGTTTCTGGACCTTCGACGTGGTGGCATCATTCGTCTGGCTGGCCGCCGGGCTGGGCTTCCTGATTGGTATCCTGCAGTCCCCCGCCGCCGGGCCTTCAGACACGCAGGCCAGCAGCGCGTAAGGCGCCGTCCAGTGTGTCGGCATCCAGCAGCGCGATTGCCAGGCGCTCAAGCTGGGACGGCTCTGCGCGCTGCAAGGCGCGGGCCTGCCGGGCTGACAGTTCGCCAAACTGAATCTCGAGTTGAAGCCTGAGCGTCTGGCGCTGGCCTTCTACGAGCCCCATGGCAGCGCCCTCGGCCTTGCCTTCCGCCTTGCCTTCCGCCTTGCCTTCCGCCATTCCTTCGGCCATTCCCTTGGCCATTCCCTTGGCCATTCCCTTGGCCATTCCCTTGGCCAGCCCTTCGGCCTTGCCTTCAGCCAGCCCTGCGGCCAGTCCCTTGGCTTTGCCTTCGGCCTCCGCAATCTGTTTACATCTCCGTAAGAGGAGCTCGGGAATCAGGTAGTTGAGGCTGTTTTTGTCTTCCTTCTCGTGTTCCAGAATAAACTCTTCGATATTCATGGCCATCCTCCTTTGCCAGTCCGCGGGCAGTGGTAACAACCAGTCTAGGATCTTCTGGAGTTCATTAAGTTCCCCTTGATTGACACGATGTTCGTGCAGCGCGACCAGGATACGTAACTTGGCTGCATGCCGCAGCTCCGGGCGGCGCCGGGTCGACAGCGCGAGCAGGTGTGCTGTCAACGCCAGTGCCACGGGGTCGCGCAGAGTTTGCAGGTCGTCGCCCCGGCTGCGGAAGTCGAGCAACTTGGCGATCCGGAATTCGAATGTGGTGCCGCAGCCATCCGAGCTGGTGTCCGGCCGCCAGCCCGGGCTGGGGTCGCCAAGGATCGCCAGGCTGAACACGGGCATGTCGAAGCGGTCACGCAAGCGCGCGTGGTAGAGCGCCATGCGATCGGCAAAGCCGGCTTGCCGCGTGCACTGGATTTCGATGTGGAGGCACGCCTGGCGGCCATCCAGCAGCATCACCAGAGCGACGAAGTCGGGTTCGCGTGCGCCAGTCCTGCTGTCCGGCGCGGCGGGCAACAGGCTCTTGTCAAGAAGGTAATATTGCACCCGCCAATCGACCAGGCCGTCAATATGCGGGAACAGGCGGGCCAGCACGGCGGGCAGGCGGTGCCGCAGCAGGTGCTGCCAGGCGAGGTCGGGGCGGTCCATGGCCCAGCATGCCAGCGGCCGGGGCAGGACGCCTTGCGCGGCATCAGTAAAGCTTGAGCCGGCCGGCAAAACCTGCTATGCTTGCGGGCTTACCTCTTCCCACACCCGTCTTGACGCCGGGGTGGGCTATATTCACAGTCCTTAAGGGAGTTATTAATGCGTCACTACGAAATCGTATTTATCGTCCATCCGGACCAAAGCGAGCAAGTGCCCGCGATGATCGAACGTTACAAGACCAGCGTGACCTCGCGCGGCGGTAACGTGCACCGCGTGGAAGATTGGGGCCGCCGTCAAATGGCGTACTCGATCCAGAAACTGGCCAAGGCACACTACATCTGCATGAACATCGAGTGCGACAACGAGACCCTGGTCGAACTGGAAACCGCATTCAAATTCAATGATGCCGTGCTGCGTCACCTGACCGTCAAGA
>CBHWEO010000294.1:0-6200 GCA_966112955.1 uncultured Duganella sp.
CGATCTTGGTGAAGTTGCCGGTGGCGTTATCGGCCGGCAGCAGCGCGAATTGCGCACCGGAGGCCGGCGAGAAGGAGTCCACGCGTCCGGTCAGTTCCTTGCCCGGCAGCGCATCGATGGTCAGGTTCACTTCCTGGCCGACGCGCATGTTGGCCAGCTGGGTTTCCTTGAAGTTGGCGGTGACCCAGACATTGTCCTGCACCAGCGCCACCAGCTGCTGGCCCGGCTGCACGCGCTGGCCCACTTCCAGGGTGCGCTTGCCGACGCGGCCGTCGACCGGGGCCACGATGCGGTTGTAGGCCAGCTGCTGCTGCGCATCCTTCAGCTGCACTTCCAGCACCTTGACTTGCGCCTTCAGCACTTCGCGGGCGGAGGCGGCGGCGCCGATCTGCGCCTTGGCGGCAGCGGCGCTGTCCTTGCGCGCCGCCACGTCGGCGGTGGCGCTGGCGCGGGCGGCGTTGGCGGCATCCAGTTCGGCTTTCGAAACGGCCTTCATCTGGTTGGTGTACAGCTGGCCGAAACGCTCGGCGTCCTGCGAGGCGCGCAGCAGGTTGGCCTGCGCCTGCGCGACTTGGGCGGCGGCGGCGCTGGCTTGCGCGTTCACCTGCGCGACCTGGGCATCGGCCTGCAGGATCTGCTGCTGCACGCTGGCGATCTGCGCCTGGATCTGCTCCACCTTCACCTGCTGGTCGAAGGGATCCAGCTCGGCGATCACGTCGCCCGCCTTCACCAGCTGGTTGTCGTCCACCAGGACCTTGGTCACCACGCCGGCGATGCGCGAGGACACCGGGTGCACATGGCCTGCCACGTAGGCGTTTTCCGTTTCCACGTAATGCGCGCTGCGGTACCACATGCGGCCGCCGGCAGCCAGGGCGGCCAGGGCGATCAGGCCGGCGATCACGAGGACGCGGCGGTTGGGAGGCGTAGCGGGTGCGGCAGGCGCGGCCGGGGCAGCTGGCACGGCGCTGAGCACTTTTTGTTCGGCTGGGTTGTGCTGGGACATGGGAGTAACTCCATAAAATGAAATGAGTTCATTGCATTATTCTTCAACAAATGAACAAAGTCAAGAAATGAAACGATTGCATTTCATTTTAAATTGGCATAAAGTGAGAGCTATCTGCTAGCCTTCGGGCATTACGTACGGTTTTCAATCATGTCTGTCGAACAACTCCCTGAGCCAGTCAAGGCCGGCCGCCCCAAGGCCGCCGAAGCCGAGGCACGCCTGAACGACCTGCTGGATACGGCGGCCAGGCTCATTCTTGAAAAGGGTTATGGCAAGGTCAGCCTGGAGGCGATCGCCAAGGAAGCGCGCGTTGCCGTGCGCACGATCTATGTGAAATTCGGCGGCAAGGCCGGCCTGCTCAAGGCCATCCTGCTGCGCTACCGCGCCGGCGCTTTCGACCCGGTCGGCATGGAGAGCATGCACCGCCCTATCCGCGACACGCTGCTGGAGTTCGGCCTGCGCTTCCACCGCCTGGTCAGCACGCCGCAAGCGACCGCGCTGTACCAGATCGTGGTGGCCGAAGCGCACGCCAATCCCGACCTGGCGGAAGCGTTCTGGGATGCCGGGCCGCGCCAGACGCGCGAGCTGCTGGCACGCTACTTTGCGCGTCCCGATATCGCGGCACAACTGAAGCCCGGCGCATCGCCGCAGCGCCTGGCGATCCACCTGATGAACTGCCTGATGGGCGACCAGCTGCGCCGCTTCCTGTTCGATTCGCGCTGCGGGGTGGCCACCACGCCGGAAGAAATCGAGCAAGGCATCGACCTGTTCCTGCACGGCGTGCTGCGTTAAGCGCGCCTTAAGCGTGCACGGCAGCGTATGTGCGGCAGCGCACTGTGGCTAATCGGCCCGCTGCCCGATACTGGCCTTCTCGAGAACCAGAATTAAAGTGGGAGGTTGTATGAGCAAGGTCGATCGGCTCGAATGGAGCAGGAAAATCGCCGTTATCAACGAGCGCATCAAGGGTTTCCAGGAAAACCCCAACAAGGAACACCTGGATGCCGCGATCAATGAACTCAAGGCCTATGCGGAAGCCGCCAATAGCGGCGGCATTGAAATACCGGAGCGCTTCATAGCGAGCTAACAACAAACCGGGCTGCGCGCCCGGTTTTTTATTGCAGCGAAGCGCTTCCTGTGTCACGATGCCCACCCTTGTGTCAACTTTTTGGTAGTAAAACATGAGCGAACAACAACTCACCCCGCAGCAGCAAGACGACGACCGCAAGTTCTTCGAATACATCGACGCCTACATTGGCCTGGCCAACGCCCACGAAGGCAGCAACCGCGGCGCACCGCAACTGGTAGGCGCCAGCCTGATGTTCGCCGCCGCCCGCTACAACACCTACCTGGTCGCCCGCGCCCAGAACGACAAGGCCGCCTTCGACGCCAAGCGCGAAGAAGCCAAAGGCTACTTCATGGACCAATTCAGCAAGATGCTGGACGATAACTGGCAAGACTACGGCCAGAACTTCGAGCAATACCGCACCCAGAAGTAACTTCTGTCCACCCGGGGTCAGGAACCAGTTGGACAATTTGTTCCTGACCGCAATTCCGCTGGATTTCTGATCCAGATCATCTCCCGGCATTTTCGCGGTGCTATCGTCGGCATATGAGCCGACCACCACGCACCCAGTTTCCCGGCGCCTTCCACCACGTCACCGCACGCGGCAACCGCAAGGCGAACATCTTCCTCGACGATCTGGACTACCTGACGTGGCTTGAGCTGGTCGAACGCGCGGCCGACCGCTTCGGATTCGTCATCCACGCGTATTGCCAAATGCCGAACCATTTCCACCTGCTCATCGAAACGCCGGTGGCCAACCTGTCTGAAGCGATGCATTTCCTGAATTGCGTCTACTCGCAACGCTTCAACGTGCGGCATGGATTGACGGGACACGTGCTGCAGGGGCGCTTTTACTCGGTGCTGCTGGAGCAGGAGGCGCATTTCCTCGAACTTGCCCGCTATATCACCCTGAACCCGGTGCGCGCGGGCCTGGTGCAGAACGCTGCGGACTGGCGGTGGAGCAATTACCGGGCGACGGCCGGCATGGTTGCCGCGCCGGAATGGCTGGATATCGCGTCCACACGCGGCCGCTTCCACGGCAGCAGCGATGGAGAGCGCATCCAAAGCTATTGCGATTTCGTGGCCGCTGGCGCGCGCGAATACCACCGGCCAACGCCGCCCGCATTACCGCCGGCCACATTCGGCAAGCGCGCGACGCAGCTGGCCATTGCCGACGCGCTCCGCTCGGGCCAGTACAGCCCGGCGCAAATCGCGGAACACTTCAAGGTATCGGCACGAACGGTAAAAAGAATACGCGCAGCCGAAGCTGCGCGTTAACCAACCGAAAATTTTGTCCACCCGGTTCCTGACCCCGGGGGGACAAAAGTTGCCTTAGCGCTTGCGCGGTGGGGGCAGGTCGGTGCAGACGCCTTCGTAGGCTTCGGCGGCCATGCCGATCGATTCGCCCAGCGTCGGGTGCGGGTGGATGGTCTTGCCGATGTCGATGCCGTCGGCGCCCATTTCGATCGCCAGGGCGATTTCGCCGATCATGTCGCCGGCGTGGGTGCCGACGATCGTGCCGCCGATGATGCGGTGGGTCTCGGCGTCGAACAGCAGCTTGGTGAAGCCTTCGTCACGGCCATTCGCCACGGCGCGGCCGCTGGCAGCCCATGGGAAGTGGCCTTTCTCGACCTTGATGCCCTTGGCTTTCGCTTCGTCTTCGGTGATGCCGGCCCAGGCTACTTCCGGATCGGTGTAGGCCACCGATGGAATGATCTTCGCATCGAAGTGGGCCTTCTCGCCATGGGCCGCTTCGGCGGCCACGTGGGCTTCGTGCACGGCTTTGTGCGCGAGCATCGGCTGGCCGACGATGTCGCCGATCGCGAAGATGTGCGGTACGTTGGTGCGCATCTGGCTGTCGACGTTGATGAAGCCGCGGTCGGTGACGATTACGCCGGCCTTGTCGGCGGCGAGCTTCTTGCCGTTCGGGCTGCGGCCCACTGCCACCAGCACCATGTCGTAAATCTGCGGTTCCGGTGCGGTGGCGCCGGCTTCCGCTGCTTCGAAGGTGACCTTGATGCCTTCCTTCAGCGCTTCCACGCCGACGGTCTTGGTCTTGGTCATGATGCGGTCGAAGCGCTTCTCGTTGTACTTCTGCCAGACTTTCACGGCTTCGCGGTCGGCGCCCTGCATCAGGCCGTCCATCATCTCGACCACGTCGATGCGTGCGCCGAAGGTGCTGTACACGGTGGCCATTTCCAGGCCGATGATGCCGCCGCCGATCACCAGCATCTTCTTCGGCATGAAGCGCAGTTCCAGTGCGCCGGTGCTGTCGACGATGCGCGGGTCTTCAGGGACGAATGGCAGCTTCACCACGGACGAACCGGCGGCGATGATGGCTTGCTTGAACTGCACTACCTTCTTGCTGCCGTCGGCTGCGGTCACTTCGATATGGTTCGGGCTGAGGAACTGGCCCACGCCCTGCACCACGTTCACCTTGCGCATCTTGGCCATGCCGGCCAGGCCGGTGGTCATCTTCTTGATGACGCCTTCCTTGTAGCTGCGCACCTGGTCGATGTCGACCGTCGGCTTGGCGAACGTGACGCCATTCTTGGCCATGTGGCTGGTTTCGTCGATCACCGCTGCCAGGTGCAGCAGTGCCTTCGACGGGATGCAGCCGACGTTCAGGCACACGCCGCCCAGGGTCGCGTACTTCTCGACCAGCACGGTGTTCATGCCCAGGTCGGCGGAGCGGAAGGCGGCCGAGTAGCCGCCAGGGCCGCCGCCCAGCACCATCATGTCGCAGCTGATGTCAACCTGGCCGGCATAGCCGCCGGCGGCCGGGGCAACCGCCGGTGCGGATGGCGCGGCGGCAGGCGCAGGGGCTGCAGCGGCTGGTGCCGCGGCTGGTGCTGCTGCGGCGGCCGGCGCTGCGGCAGCCGGGGCGGCGCCGGCACCGGCGCTTTCTTCCAGCATCAGCAGCGACGAGCCTTCGCTCACTTTGTCGCCGACCTTGATCTTGAGTTCCTTGACCACGCCTGCGTGGGTCGATGGGATCTCCATCGAGGCCTTGTCGGATTCCACGGTGGCCAGCGACTGGTCGACCTTGACGGTGTCGCCAACCTTGACCAGCAACTCGATCACTTCGACGTCCTTGAAGTCGCCGATGTTCGGTACTTTAACTTCGATCATCGCGGCCTCCTTACAGCAGGATCTTGCGCATATCGGCCAGCACTTCGGCCAGGTATGCAGCAAAGCGTGCGCCGGACGCGCCGTCGATCACGCGGTGGTCGTAGGACAGCGACAGCGGCAGCATCAGGCGCGGCACGAACTGCTTGCCGTCCCATACCGGCTTCATCGAGGACTTGGACAGGCCCAGGATCGCCACTTCCGGTGCATTCACGATCGGGGTGAAGGCCGTGCCGCCAATGCCGCCCAGCGAGGAAATGGTGA
The DNA here is from genome assembly GCA_966112955.1 of uncultured Duganella sp. Lineage (GTDB taxonomy): Bacteria > Pseudomonadota > Gammaproteobacteria > Burkholderiales > Burkholderiaceae_D > Rugamonas. The sequence continues at coordinate 5,460 of CBHWEO010000294.1, forward strand.
AGCAGGCGCCCTGCATGTCGGTCGGCTTCAGCTTGCCTTCGCGCGCGGCCAGCGACAGTTCGGTCATCTCTTTGGCGATCTGGCTGACGGACTTCTGGTCGGCGTTCTTCACGACCGGCACCACCAGGCCTTGCGGGGTGTCGGCGGCGAAGCCGATGTTGTAGTACTTCTTGATGATCAGGTTCTCGCCCTTCTCGTCCAACGAGGAGTTAAAGTGCGGGAATTTCTTCAGTGCGGCGACCGAGGCCTTGATCACGAACGCCAGCATGGTCAGCTTGGCGGCGTCCTTGTTCTTGGCGTTGGCGGCATTGCTGTCGACGCGGAACTGTTCCAGGTCGGTGATGTCGGCATCTTCGAACTGCGTCACGTGCGGGATCATCACCCAGTTGCGGTGCAGGTTCGGGCCGGAAATCTTCTTGATGCGCGGCAGCGGGGACAGTTCGGTCTCGCCGAACTTGCTGAAGTCCAGCGATGGCCATGGCAGCAGGTTCAGGCCTGCACCACCACCGGCCGCCGGGGCTGCGGTCGGCGCTGCGACGGCGCCGGAAACGATGCCCTTCACATAGTTCTGCACGTCCTGCTGCGTCACGCGGCCTTTCGGGCCGGTGCCGCCAACGCGGGTCACGTCCACGCCCAGTTCGCGCGCGAACTTGCGCACCGACGGGGAGGCGTGGGCCAGCTTGCCGGTGACGCCGGCGGCGGCCGGAGCGGCGGCCGGGGCAGCGGGCGCGGGGGCTGCTG
>CBHWEO010000295.1:0-6180 GCA_966112955.1 uncultured Duganella sp.
CGATCAGCGATTGCGGGTGCTCGACGCGGAAGCCGATCGAGAACGGCTTGGCTTCCACGTACACGCCGCGTTCGTACAGCTTCTCGAAGGTGTCGCGCGAGCTGTGGCCGATGGCCAGCACCACGTGGGTCGCCTCGATGTATTCGCCGCTGGCCAGGTGCAGGCCGCGCATCTGGCGCACGCCGTTTTCCTCACGGATGTCGAAGTCCGTCACGCGCTGCTCGAAGCGGATTTCGCCGCCCAGGGCCTGGATCTCTTCGCGCATGTTCTCCACCATCTTCACCAGGCGGAAGGTGCCGATGTGCGGCTTGCTGACGTAGATGATTTCTTCCGGCGCGCCCGATTTGACGAACTCGGTCAGCACCTTGCGGCCATAGTGTTTGGGGTCGCTGATCTGGCTGTACAGCTTGCCGTCCGAGAAGGTGCCGGCGCCGCCCTCGCCGAACTGCACGTTCGATTCGGGGTTCAGCTGGCGCTTGCGCCAGAAGCCGAAGGTATCCTTGGTCCGCTCGCGCACGGTCTTGCCGCGCTCGAGGACGATGGGTTTCAAGCCCATCTGCGCCAGGATCAGGGCCGCGAACAGGCCGCAGGGACCCATGCCGATCACCACCGGGCGCGGTTGCCTGCCGTCGGCATTCACGCCGTGGGCCACGAATTTGTAGGCCATGTCCGGCGACGGCATCAGGTGCTTGTCGTCGGCCTGGCGCGCCAGGATGCCGGCGTCGTCGGTGGTTTCCACGTCCACCGAGTAGATCAGGAAAATGTTCGACTTCTTGCGCGCATCGTAGCTGCGCTTGTAGACGGTAAAGCCCAGCATCTGCTGCGGCGAAATCTTCAGGCGGGCCAGGATGGCCTTGGCCAGTTCCGGTTCCTCGTGGTTGAGCGGGAGCTTGATTTCGTTCAGTCGCAACATGGTGGTCTTTCTCGGCAGGATGGGGCGCGCAACGGGCCCAAAGGCAGCATTTTACCTGCTTTCGCCGCTTGAATAAACGCAAGGGTGGCCGCCCGGCAGCCCAGTGCCGGGCGCGCGAATTGACGAAAGCCGCACAGCAGGCTTTCTTTCGTTACCGTATCCGCAACAGATTGCTGGACATTTCCGGCTTGCGTTCCTGAGGACTCCAGCACAATTGGAATATCTTAATTGTCATTACTAATTTGACATGTTTTGATGGTTTGCCGCAATCGCGGTACGTACAAAAACAGAGTCAAAGAGGAAATGATGATGAGAGAAACCATCCTGTCGCGCTCAGTGCGACTGATGTTCATGGCCGGCCTGGGATTCGCTGCCCAGCCTGCCCTGGCTGAGGAGAATATCCAGCGCGTTGAAATCACCGGTTCGGCCATCAAGCGTGTCGCCATCGAAGGCGCACTGCCGGTGCAGACCCTGTCCAAGCAGCAGATCGATCAGACCGGCGCCACCACCGTGGCCGACCTGGTTGCCACGCTGCCCTCGATGCAGGGCTTCGTGACGTCCGCCGCTTCGATCAACGGCGGCGGCGGCGGGGTGCAGACTGCTTCCGTCCACAATATCGGCACCGGCTACACCCTGGTGCTGCTGAATGGCCGCCGCATCGCGCCTTACAGCTCGGGCTCCGCGGTCAACCTGGCGTCGATCCCGCTGTCCGCCGTGGAGCGCGTCGAGATCCTGACCGACGGCGCCTCGGCCCTGTATGGCTCGGATGCGATTGCCGGCGTGGTCAACTTCATCCTGAAGAAGAACCAGACCGACGCCAACATCGAGCTGACCTATAACCGCCCCACCAAGGGCAGCGCCGGCAGCACCTCCAACGTGGCGATTTCCAAAGGCTTCGGCGACCTCGATAGCGATGGCTTCAACGTGCTGCTGGCCTTCAGCCACGACACGCAAAAGGAATTGAACGCGAGCGACCGCAGCTTCGCGGCGCCGGGCGGCGTGCACCTGTTCGACGAAGGCGGCAAGCGTTACGCGCTGTACCAGCTGTCGGGCAACTCGATTCCCGGCAACGTGACGGTGCGTGCCACCAACGGCAACTCTTCCTTCAATCCGAGCCTGATCAACACCGGCAAGTGCGGCGCGCCCAACACCTTCCAGGTCGGGAACCGCTGCCAGTTCAACTACGGCGCCGTGGTGGAACTGCTGCCGGAGCTGAAGCGCGACGGCCTGTTCGCCTCCACCAATGTGCGCCTGAACAGCGACTGGACCTTCTTTGCCGAAGGCCTGGCGTCCAAATTCACCAGCACCGCGCGCTACGCGCCGCCGGCGCAGCCGCTGTCGCTGGACATCAACTCGGCACTGTACAAGGCCAATGTGGTGCCGGCGCTGGTCAAGCTGGGCATCGATCCGGCTTCCGTGAATTCCGCCACCATGAACCTGCGCCTGGTCGACGCCGGCGGCCGTACCGATGACTGGAAGCACGAGGCGCGCCACCTGGCCTTCGGCGTGCAGGGCACGCAATGGGGCTGGGACCTGCACGCGGCCTACACCCATTCGCAGACCAAGGCCACCGACAGCGCCGTCGCCGGCTACACTTCCAGCGACAAGCTGGATGCCTTGATGGCTGCAGGCACCTACAACCCGTTCATCGTGCCGACCGCCGAGACGCGCGCCGCGCTGTCCTCCGCCGTGTTGCACCAGAAGCTGGACGAAACCAAGTCGACCATCGACGTGCTGAACCTGCGCGGCTCGCGCGAAGTGTTCAATGCGCCGGGCGGTGCGGCCATGCTGGCGCTGGGCGGCGACATCCTGCGCCAGAAGTATGTGTACGACCCGAGCGCCATCACGATGGGCGCCAACAGCCTGCAGCCGAACTTTACCGACAGCCCGATCGGCGGCATCTCGGGCGCGCTGCCGACCGATGCGTCGCGCAAGAACTGGGGCGCGTTCGCCGAGCTGGTGGTGCCGGTGGTCAAAGGCCTGGAGCTGACGGGCGACCTGCGCTACGACAGCTACGACGCCGTCAAGGACCGCATGAATTTCGACGCGGCCGGCAAGCTGGTGGCGCCCGCCACCAAGGGCAATGAAGCCAGCAAGACCACCTACAAGCTGGCCGCCGCCTGGCGCCCCAGCGAGGGCTTGCTGCTGCGCGGTTCCTACGGCACCGGCTTCCGTGCGCCGAACATGACCAGCATTACCAATCCGCTGCAGGGCGGCGGCTCGTCCAATGCCCACCCATGCCCGATCACGTCCGGCCCGCTGCTGCCGCTGTGTAACGGCACCGCGGAGTACAACCTGCTGACCGGCGGTAATCCGTATTCCGGCGAAGCGGGCCTGCGTCCGGAAACCTCGAAGCAGGCGTCGATCGGCCTGCGCGTGGAGCCGACGCGTGCCCTGTCGCTGGGCTTCGACCTGTGGGACGTGAAGATCAACGACCAGATCTCCAGCCTGCCGGAGAACGAAGTGTTCGGCAATCCGGCGCGTTACAAGGACCTGTTCGTGACTTACTACGATCCGATCCAGAAGCAGAACACGCTGGCGGCGGCGCTGACCACCTTCAACCTGTCGAAGTCGCATTATCGCGGCATCGACTGGGACCATACCCTGAACCTGGCGACGGGCATGGGCAAGGTGAGCGTGAACTGGACCGGTACTTACATGATGAAGTCGGACTTCCAGACCTTGCCGACCGACCCGGTGGAAAACAGCGTGGGCCGTTACGACTCGTTCAACACGGTGGCCTTCCGCTGGATCAGCCGCCTGGCGACCACCTGGAAGCAGTCGGATACGCTGACCCACACCCTGACCGGCGTGTACAAGTCGGGTTACCACGACATGCCGATCGTGGTGGATAACTTTGCGATCCGCGAAGTGGGCGCGAACGGCGAGTTTGGCGATTACGTCGCGCTGAACCGCAAGGTGAAGGATTACCTGGTGTGGGATTGGCAAACCCGTTACCGCTTCAACGCCCACCTGACGCTGACCGGCGGCATCAAGAACCTGTTCGACCGCGAACCGCCGTTCTCGCAGCGTATTGCGGGCGGTGGCAACCAGCTGGGGTTCGATGCGCGTTATACCGACCCGCTGGGACGGCAGGTGTACCTGGTGGCGAACTACAAGTTCTAAACCGGGAAAACCGGCAACCGGGGTCCGACCCTGCGGGTCGTACCCCGGTTTTCCGGTTCCAGGGTTTCAGGGTTTCAGATGCCGCCCCAGGCAGCAGAAAGAATGGACACCGCCGCCAGCGCCGCCGTCTCCGTGCGCAGCACGCGCGGCCCGATGGAAAGGGGCAGGGCGCCATGCCGCAAGGCTTCCGCCTCCTCCTCATCGGAGAAGCCGCCCTCCGGCCCGACCATGATGCAGACGGCCTGCGGCGGCTGGAGCCGCGCCCAATCGGCCAGCGAAGCGGAGGCGCGCGGCGTCAGGATCACGCGCTTGTGCAAATCCTGCTGCCCGATCCATTCGCGGAACTCGGCCGGCATGGCCACGCTCGCCAGCCGGTTGCGTCCGCACTGCTCGGAAGCCGCCACCACGATCCCGTTCCAGTGTTCCAGCTTTTTCTCCGCCCGCTCGGCCGACAGGCGCACCACGCAGCGCCGCGCCGCCAGCGGCTGGATGGCCACCACGCCGAGCTCGATTGCCTTCTCGATGATCCAGTCCATCTTGCTGCCCTCCGGCAGGGCCTGGGCCAGCGTGACGGCAAACGGCAGCTCGGCTTCGCGTGGGTCGAAGCGCTTGACTTCGGCCCACGCCTTTTTCTTTTGCACTTCTGTCAACACTGCCGTATACTCGCCGCCGTCGCCGTTGAACAGGGTCAGCGTATCGCCCGGCTCCATGCGCACCACATTGATATGGTGGGCAACAGCGGCGGGCAGTTCCAATTGCTGGCCTGCAGCAAGGGCCTGTGGCACGTGGAAACGGGGCATAGGGTCAGTTCAGAAAGGTTGAAATGCACCAATTTTAAGCGTTGGTGTCACGCTCTGGTAAAATATCGGGTTCCTACGGCGGCGCCTGCCGCAGTGCACCAAATTCCAACCTTCCTCGATATACGATGAAAACTTCGCTCCCCTTCACCAAAATGGCCAACGCGATCCGTGCGCTGGCGATGGACGCTGTTCAGAAGGCCAATTCCGGCCACCCAGGCATGCCGATGGGCATGGCTGAGATCGCCGTTGCACTGTGGAGCGGTCATCACCGCCACAACCCGACCAACCCAGCCTGGGTCAACCGCGACCGCTTCCTGCTGTCCAACGGCCACGGCTCCATGCTGCACTACGCGCTGCTGCATCTGTCGGGTTATGACGTATCGATGGAAGACCTGAAGGCCTTCCGCCAGCTGCACTCCAAGACCCCGGGCCACCCTGAAGTGGGCTACACCCCAGGCGTGGAAACCACCACCGGCCCGCTGGGCCAGGGCATCGCCAACGCGGTCGGCATGGCGCTGGCCGAGTGGCTGCTGGCTTCCGAATTCAACAAGCCTGGCTTCGACGTGGTCGACCACTACACCTATGCCTTCCTGGGCGACGGCTGCCTGATGGAAGGCATCTCGCATGAAGTGTGCTCGCTGGCCGGCACCCTGGGCCTGAAGAAGCTGATCGCCCTGTACGACGACAACGGCATCTCCATCGACGGCAAGGTCGAGGGCTGGTTCACCGACGATACCCCGAAGCGTTTCGAAGCCTACGGCTGGAACGTGATCCGCAGCGTCGACGGCCACAATGTGGAAGCGGTGTCCGCCGCGATCGAGCAAGCCAAGCAATCCGACAAGCCGACCCTGATCTGCTGCAAGACCATCATCGGCAAGGGTTCGCCGAACTTCCAGGGCGGCGACAAGGTGCACGGCGCACCGCTGGGCGAAAAGGAAATCGCTGCAGTGCGCGAGTACATCTCCTGGGGCGCCGAGCCGTTCGATATCCCGAACGACGTCAAGGAAGCCTGGGACTTCAAGAAGCAAGGCGCCGCGTTCGAAGCGGAATGGACCGACATGTTCGACAAGTACGCCGCGGCCTACCCGCGCGAAGCAGCCGAACTGACCCGCCGCATGAAGGGCGAGCTGCCAGGCAACTTCGAAGCGACCCTGCAGGCCGCCATCGCCGCTACCGTCGAGAAGAAAGAGACCATCGCCACCCGCAAGGCGTCGCAGAACGCGATCCAGGCGCTGGCGCCGGTACTGCCGGAATTCCTGGGCGGCTCGGCCGACCTGACCGGCTCCAACCTGACCAACTGGAAGGAATCGGTGCCGGTGCGCTACAACCAGCCGGGCAACC
>CBHWEO010000296.1:0-6175 GCA_966112955.1 uncultured Duganella sp.
GTGTCGCTGCGCGGCGCCGTCTCGATCGCGCGCCGCCTGCAGGACCCGCTGGCGGAACTGGTGAAGATCGACCCGAAATCCATCGGCGTGGGCCAGTACCAGCACGACGTATCGCAGACCCAGCTGGCGCGCTCGCTGGACGCGGTGGTGGAGGATTGCGTGAACGCGGTGGGCGTGGATGTGAACACCGCATCGGCGCCGCTGCTGGCGCGCGTGTCCGGCCTGTCCGCCAGCGTGGCGCAGAGCATCGTGAGCTACCGCGACATGAAGGGCGCCTTCCCGTCCCGCGCAGCGCTGAAAAACGTGCCGCGCCTGGGCGAGAAAACCTTCGAGCAGGCGGCCGGCTTCCTGCGCGTGATGGGCGGCGAGAATCCGCTGGACGCGTCGGCCGTGCACCCGGAATCCTATCCGGTGGTCGAGAAGATCCTGGCCGATATCCAGAAGGATGTGCGCGGCGTGATCGGCGAGAGCAAGCTGCTGAAGTCGCTGTCGCCGGCCAAGTATGCCGACGACAAGTTCGGCGTGCCGACCGTCACCGACATCATCAAGGAGCTGGAAAAGCCGGGCCGCGACCCGCGCCCTGAATTCACCACCGCCACCTTCAAGGAAGGCGTGGAGGAAATCGGCGACTTGCGTCCGGACATGATCCTGGAAGGCGTGGTGACCAATGTGGCCGCCTTCGGCGCCTTCGTCGACATCGGCGTGCACCAGGACGGCCTGGTCCACATTTCCGCGCTGTCGAATACCTTCGTCAAGGATCCGCACACGGTGGTGAAAGCGGGCCAGGTGGTCAAGGTGAAAGTGCTGGAAGTGGATGTGAAGCGCAAGCGGATCGCGCTGACCATGCGCCTGTCCGACAGCGCGCCGGCCGCCGGCTCGCGTCCCGAACAGCGCGGCGACCGCAACGACCGCCGCGCCATGGGCCAGCAGCAGAAGCAGCAGTCGCGCGAGCCGCAAGTGCAGGGCTCGATGGCGGCCGCCTTCGCCAAGCTGCGCGGTTAAGCGTACGAGGGCTGAGGGCTCACGCCGCGCGTGCCCTCAGCCTGATCCAGGTATGGGCACCAAGCGCGATATAGCCGAGGCCGCCCGCCAGCAGCAGGTAGTCGATGAACGGCAGGAAGGGTGACTTGCCGGCCAGGATGCGCGACCAGGCATGAAAGACCGGCAGCAACACCAGCGCGCTCCAGAACATGCGCTCTTTGACGAGGGCGTTGAACATTTCACGCGTTTCGGCGGCGCTGCGCAGTGCCGGGACCGCTTGTCCCGGCAGCCGCGGCCTGCGCCAGCACACCAGGCCACCCACGTCGGCAACCGGCGCCCAGCCTGCCGCGACGTGGCGGGCGATATAGGCCGACAAGGCGTGCTTTTCCCGGGGGCTGCGGTCCCAGCAGAAGCTGAAAGCGCCGGGTTCGCCCAGGCGGAAGCGAAACCCGCGCAGCGCGGAGTAGCCGGCCAGGTGGCGGCCACTGCCGGCCTGTGCGGCCAGCCATGCTTCATGGTTTTCAAGATCCCAAAGCCGCAGGGCGCGGCGCTGGTGCAGTTCCATATTTGTTGCCAAGTTCAAATGCAAAGCCGGCAACTATAGCAAACGGCCTGGCGTGGCACCAGTGGAAGGTGACCTGGGTCAACTGTCGATGCGCCGTTTCGCGGTAAAATGGCGGGATCCCAATCCTTAGCAGTGAGAATGCAATGAGCGACGTACAAACCTGGATCAAAGAAACCGTGACCAACACACCGGTCGTGCTGTTCATGAAGGGCACCGCCCAGTTCCCACAGTGCGGCTTCTCCGGCCGTGCCATCCAGATCCTGAAGGCATGCGGCGTCGAGAACATCGCCACCGTCAACGTGCTGGAAGACCCGGAAGTGCGCCAGGGCATCAAGGAATACTCGAACTGGCCGACCATCCCGCAGCTGTACGTGCGCGGCGAGTTCATCGGCGGCTCCGACATCATGGCCGAAATGTTTGAATCCGGCGAACTGAAAGCCCTGCTGGACAATAATGGCTGATCGCCCGCAGCGGCTGGTCATTGCCATCACGGGCGCCACCGGCGCCGTGTATGGCGTGCGGCTGCTGCAGCACCTCCGCAATATCGAAGGCGTGGAGACCCACCTCGTGGTCTCCGATGCCGCCGTCCTCACCCTGCACCAGGAAACCGGCCTGCAGCGCAAGGAAGTCGAAGCGCTGGCCCACGTGGTCCATAAGCAGAACAATATCGGCGCCTCGATCGCCAGCGGCTCCTTCCAGGCCGACGGCATGGTGATCGCGCCCTGCTCGATGAAAACCCTGGCTTCGGTGGCCCACGGCCTGTCCGACAACCTGATCGCGCGCGCCGCCGATGTCATGCTGAAGGAGCGCCGCCGCCTGATACTGATGGTGCGCGAAACGCCGTTCAACCTGGCTCACCTGCGCAATATGACCGCCGTCACCGAGATGGGCGGCATCATCTTCCCGCCATTGCCAAGCTTTTATCACCAGCCGAAAACCATCGATGAGATGGTGGACCATACGGTCGCCCGCGTCATCGATTTATTCGGCCTATGTCACAATCTGGCCCCTCGCTGGACTGGCATGAATCCCTGAAAACATGCGCCTTTTCGGGGCAATGTATCAGCTTTGTTACAAAGTGGTATGGTCGTTTGTGACATGGCCGGAGGCCATTCTGGCTGCGTCGGCTCGCTTGGGCACGGTCCGGGACGCCTGGCGGGGACGCGCCGGGAACCGGCGCGCTAAGTGGAACACTGATGTGGCGTTGGCGACTGTTTATCCTTGCGTTTGCATAGGACAAATAGTGTCTTTCTGTTACTTTTGGTAGTTCAGCCTGACCAGCATGCGAATAAATTCGCGTGCGATTTGCTTGTGATGTTCGTCCAGCCGTTGCAAATCGGCGATCAATTTCACATCGGCCGACTCGAAGCGCGCCAGGTTGCTGCCGTTCGTGTCGCCATTGTGGTGCTCGCTTTCCGGACCGCCAAAGCGCAGCCATTCAGCGGGAACGCCAAGCCATTGCGCAATCATGCGCAGCTTTTCCTGGGTCGGAATCGCCTCGCCAACCAGCCATTTTCGGGCCGCGTGCACCGTAATCGGCCGGCCCTCAAACCTGATGTTGAACTCGCGCGCCAGCCGGGTTGGGCTGTCCGGAGAATAGTGGGCGTTTTTTAAAGCCTGCTGGAGTCGCTGGCTAAAGCTTTCACGTTCGTTCGAAGAATTCATAGTTGCACTATTTCATGTCAGAACATGAATGTCAGTCTCTAGAACCATCCGACCAATTGTGACAATCGTCAAGTACAACAATTAACAATTGGCGCTACAGACTGCCCGATTTCGCTCTTTCCATCCCCGAATTTTTTTTGGTCTAATCGATCGGAAATAGCAGAATCTACTTGTCAGGACGACAAGTAATCGGATACAACTTCAGGAATAAAGTTGATAGGCGACTACAAACCTAGGGGCTGTTCTTTTGCCGACCGGTCGGCTGGTATTACAGACCGGCGGTAACTTATGTGCCACTGATGAATCTTATGATGCCGTCATCACCGGTATCCCGTCGCACGATACCATCCCGCCATAGTTTGTGGAGATGGGCCAGCGCTTCGCCCAGCGCAAAGCTGAGCTGGTGGGCGTCGAGCGGGCGGCGGAACATGATGGGCACGATCTCGGCGGCGGACCGCGGCGTGCCGGCGCACGCCGCCAGCACCTCGGCCAGCCGCGCCGCGTGGTGGTCGCGCAATTGCCGAATGCGGGTATGCAGGCCGCGGAAAGGCCGGCCGTGGGAGGGCAGCACCAGCACGTCGTCCGGCAGGCCGGCGAAACGCTCCAGCGAATCGAGGTATTGCTGCAGCGGGTTCGCCTCCGGCTCGACGGCAAACACCGACATATTGGTGGAGATGCGCGGCAAGACCATGTCCCCCGATACCAGCACCTTGAGCGCTTCGCAATACAGGGCGGCATGCTCCGGCGAGTGGCCGAAGCCGGTGATCACGCGCCAACTGTGGTCACCGGCCGTGACCAACTGTCCGTCCTGCAGGCGCACATAAGACGGCGGCACGGAAGGCACCAGCGACGGGTAGTAATTCTTCCGCGTACGCATTTTCTCCAACATGGCCGGGTCGGCCAGGCCGTGGCGCTCGAAATGCGGGATGGCTGAGGGACCGTCCACGCCCGGCAAGCCGGCCGACATCATGCGCGCGAAAGCATATTCGGCGGCCGTCATCCACAAGCCGATGCCGAAGCGCTGGCACAGCCAGTCCGCCAGCCCGACATGGTCGGGGTGACAGTGAGTGGCCACTACGCGGCGCAGCGCCTGTCCTGCCAGCGGCCCGCCGAGCACCGCATTCCAGGCCTCCTTGCTGGCATCGAGCGCCACGCCGCAATCGACCACCGTCCAGCCATCCGCCTCGCGCAGCAGCCACAGGTTGATGTGGTCGAGGGCGAACGGCAGCGGCAGCCGCATCCAGGCCACGCCGGGCGCCACCTCCAGCACCGCGCCGCTGGCCGGCAGGGTGTCGCCGAAAGGATAGTCAAGCTGGGATTCGAGCGGGTTCATGACGTACAATAGATTGACGTTACGTAAACGGAAGATCCATTGTAAGCCATGCCGACCTACACCATCACCGAACTGGCCCGCGAATTCGACATCACCCCGCGCGCCATCCGTTTCTATGAAGACCAGGGCCTGCTGAGCCCGTCGCGCGAAGGGGCCGGCGGCCGCAACCGCGTCTACACCCCGCGCGACCGCACCCGCCTCAAGCTGACCCTGCGCGGCAAGCGCATTGGCCTGTCGCTGAGCGAAATCAAGAGCCTGGTCGATATGTACGAGTCGCCCAAGGATACGGCTGCCCAGATGAACCGCTTCCTCGGCGTGCTGGCGCAGCACCGCGAGAACCTGGAACAACAGCGCGAAGACATCGAAATGTCCCTGCAGGAGATCGCCACCCACGAGGAAGAGTGCAAGCGCCTGCTGGCCGCACTTGCTGAGAAGCAATCCGAAAACACTTGACGTTTACGTTAACGTCACTCAGGCGTATCATTTGCGCTTCAACACCCAACACCAATAGAGGAAGACATGCTCCATCTCCCAGGCCTGACCTTTGACCACGGCGAGGACATCGCCGCCCTGCGCGAAGCGGTGCAGCAGTTCGCCGCCGCCGAAATCGCCCCGCGCGCCGCTGAAATCGACCGTACCGACCAGTTCCCGATGGACCTGTGGAAGAAAATGGGCGAACTGGGCCTGCTGGGCATCACCGTCGGCGAAGAATACGGCGGTTCCAATATGGGCTACCTGGCCCACATCATCGCGATGGAAGAGATTTCGCGCGCTTCCGCTTCGGTCGGCCTGTCCTACGGCGCGCACTCCAACCTGTGCGTCAACCAGATCAAGCGCAACGGCACCGAAGAACAGAAGAAGAAGTACCTGCCCAAGCTGATCTCCGGCGAGCACGTGGGCGCGCTGGCCATGTCCGAGCCGAACGCCGGTTCCGACGTGGTGTCGATGAAGCTGCGCGCCGACTTCAAGGGCGACCGCTGGGTGCTGAACGGCACCAAGATGTGGATCACCAACGGCCCGGACGCCGACACCCTGGTGGTGTACGCCAAGAACGACCTGGAAGCCGGCCCGCGCGGCATGACCGCCTTCCTGATCGAAAAGGGCTTCAAGGGCTTCTCGATCGCCCAGAAGCTGGACAAGCTGGGCATGCGCGGTTCCCACACCGGCGAGCTGGTATTCGAAGACTGCGAAGTGCCGGCCGAGAACGTGCTGGGCGGCCTGGGCAAGGGCGTCAACGTGCTGATGTCGGGCCTGGACTTCGAGCGCACCGTGCTGTCCGGCGGCCCGCTGGGCATCATGTCGGCCTGCATGGACGCGGTGGTCCCGTATGTGCACGACCGCAAGCAGTTCGGCCAGCCGATCGGCGAATTCCAGCTGATGCAGGGCAAGTTGGCGGACATGTACTCGACCATGATGGCGTGCCGCGCCTACGTCTACGCCGTGGGCCAGGCCTGCGACCGCGCCGTGACCCCGGAACAGGTGCGCGCGCTGCGCAAGGACGCCGCCGGCGCCATCCTGTACTCGGCCGAAAAGGCGACCTGGATGGCCGGCGAAGCGATCCAGGCCCTGGGCGGCAACGGCTACATCAACGAGTATCCGGTCGGCCGCCTGTGGCGCGACGCCAAGCTGTA
>CBHWEO010000297.1:0-6148 GCA_966112955.1 uncultured Duganella sp.
CGCGCCCAGTAGGGCAGGGCGGGGCCGGGCAGGCGCAGGGCATGGGCGCCGGACACCGCCGCGCGCGACGGGTCGCTGTCGGCCGACTCCTCCTCGTCCGAAGCGCTGTCGCTGGCGTCGGCGCTGCCGCTGCCGGCCGCGCTGGCCGCCGCACGCGCGGCCGGCGCCGCATCGATGCCGAATTCGTAGCCCCAGGCCGCCACCGCCGCCAGCAGCACCAGCGCGGCCAGCGCCACCCAGCGCGAGCCATCGTGCCAGTCCAGCTCGCGCGTCTGGCGCGCCGCGCGGAAGCTCAGCACCCACCACACCGCCACCGCCACCATCACGGCCAGCATGGTCCACACCTTCTGGCCGAGGAATTCCAGCGCTTCGCGCGGGCTGGTCTCGGCCAGGATGCCCAGGTGGTGGGTGGAAATGCCCTGGCCGTAGAACACGAACAGGTAAATCTCGGTCGGCAGCGCCAGGAACGCCGGGATCAGCAGCCAGTGGAAGTAGGCTGGCCGCTTGAACAGCGCCCACACCGCCACCCAGGCCACCAGCTCGACCCCCAGCAGCTGCCACGGCTGCTCCACCGGCTTGCCCAGCAACAAAGGCACGAAGGGCACCGCCGACAGGACCAGGTAGCTCAGGAGGATAAACAGGTGGGCGGGGCGCAGCAGCAGTCGCATTACATACGGGCAAGTTTGATCGAGCCCGTATTATCCCGCCTTTTCCCGGCCGGACCGTCTTTTTTAGCGCCCGGCCCAGCGTGTTTCACTGCCTGCCGGCGTGGCCGGGCCGGCTGAGCACGCGACAGGCGCCGTTGCGCTGCGCCTGGTCGTAGTCGACCCAGTCGTCCGTGTTCACCAGGCGCGCACGCGGCGTATAGCGCGCCTGCGCAAAGCTCCATTCCAGCCGCTCGCCCGGGTACCGGATATTGCCGAGGTCAAGTACGGTATGGAATATATCCGGCGTGCCCAGGCGGGCGGCACGGTTCTGCTGCAGCGCCGCCACCTTGTCGGGATAGCGTGCGCGGTACTGGTCGGCATACCAGACCAGGCCCGGGACGTGGAATTCGAATTCCGTGTTCTGGCCGTGCACGAAGCGCTCGCAATGCGCATCGCGCAACAGTTCCCCGTGGTCGGACACATACAGCAGCACGGCGCGCTGCCCGCTTTGTTTCAGCGCACCGATGACCTGGGCCAGGAACCAGTCGGTGTACAGGATGCTGTTGTCATAGCTGTTGCTGGTTTCCCGCTGCAGCCTGGCGTCGCCGGGATCCGGCCCTGACAGCGACGCCAGCGAGGGCTGCCAGCGGTCGAATGGCGCCGGATAGCGCAGCCCATAATTCCAGTGACTGCCCAGGGTGTGCAGCACCACCAGCTTGCGCGGCGCCGGCGCTGCCAGCGCACGCTGTAGCGGCGCCAGCAGCACTTCGTCGTAGCTGGACTGCTCATTGATCTTGCCGGGATTGAAGTGCCGTACCTCGTGCGCTTCCTGGGAATAGGGTGCGAACGGCGAATCCCATTCGCCATAGGCGAGCTGGTTGGACAGCCACCAGGTGCGGAAACCGGCTTCCTTGTAAGCACTGACGAACGAGGGTTCGTGGAAGCCCGGTGTTGCCGCGGTGATGGCCGGCTTGCGCGTCACGATCAGCGGCACCGATGCGCGCGTCAGCGTGACTGGCGAGACCAGGTCCTGCAAGACCACCAGGTTGCTTTCTTTGGCCAGCAAGGGATTGGTGTCGCGCGCATAGCCATTCAGGCGCCAGCGGTCAAAGCGCGACGATTCGCCAAGCACCAGGACCACGGTTTCCGGTACCCCGTCCGGCGCCTGTTGGCCGGCCGCGAAGCGGAACGTTTCCGCCCCCGCACTGAGCCTGGCGACCTCCTGGCGTTCCTGGTAATAGCCGGCAAACGTGGCAACCAGGCCAAACGGCCGGCTCTCGGCGAATTTGACTTCGCCTGCCATCTGCGCCAGCGGCGCCTGGGACTCGTAGCCATGGGCAGTGACCGCCGCAAGGGCCCCCGTCACTGCCAGGAATGCCCAGCGCGTCGGCCCGCGCCAGGCCAGGCCATCGGTGTGGCGGGCCGCCACAAAGCACAGCACCCACCAGGCGGCAACCATGGCCAGCACCGCCAGCATGCCCCAGGCGCTGCGGCCCATGAATTCCAGTGCCTCGCCCGACGTGGTTTCCGCCAGCACGCCCAACTGGTGGGCGCCCAGGCGCTGGTCGAAGAAGATTTGGAAATACAGTTCGAGCGGCAAGGCCAGGAAGGCCGGGATCAGCAGCCATTGGAAATGCGCCGGGCGCCCGAACAGGGCCCAGACCCACGCCCACAGCAGCACTTCGGCGGCCAGCACCCGTCCCGCCTGCGGCACGTCATGGCCGGCCAGCAGCGGCAGGAACGGCGGGCTGGACAAAGCAAGATAACTGGCCAGGAGGAACAGCTGGCGGAAGCGGTGCGGCGAATTCATTGACGCTTATCAAAAACACATTGAGTGCGGCATTATGCCAAACTTTGCTACAAAAATGGCAATTGCTATTGCCTTTAAGTCATGTGCGATGGCGGGCGGTGCTGCCCAAAAAACGCGCATCCCCATTGACTGAGCGGTTAACCAGGTATATACTCGCGAGTTCTCAATTTAGTCTGCGCATCGTATACGCGTTTGAAAGGCTGCTCCCCGAGGGTGGCTTTTTGCGCCGCTGACGTGCCCTAAGAGATCCCGTTTTAGCCCCCGGGCAGCCGCTGCCCGGGTTGTCAACGCTGTAATTTTGTTGGATTTAGAACGATGCCAACCATCAATCAATTGATTCGCAGCCCACGTACCAAGCTGGTCGTGAAGAGCAAATCGCCGGCACTTGAAAACTGCCCGCAAAAGCGTGGCGTGTGCACCCGTGTGTACACCACCACTCCTAAGAAGCCTAACTCGGCACTGCGTAAGGTTGCCAAGGTGCGCCTGACCAACGGTTTCGAAGTGATTTCGTACATCGGCGGTGAAGGCCACAACCTGCAGGAACACTCGGTGGTCCTGCTGCGCGGCGGTCGTGTCAAAGACTTGCCAGGTGTGCGTTACCACATGGTCCGCGGCTCGCTGGATACCCAGGGCGTCAAAGACCGTAAGCAAGCTCGCTCCAAGTACGGTGCGAAGCGCGCTAAAGCCGCTAAGAAGTAATTCTTGCTATTTAATTGAGTTGAGGCGGTCGCGAGACCGAGTAAGTGGAAGGCTATGATGGCCTCCGCGAGTGCCGGCAAAGAGGCACTCAACTGAAGACAAAGGAAATAACATGCCACGTCGTCGTGAAGTACCCAAGCGCGAGATTCTGCCGGATCCAAAATTCGGTAGCACCGAAGTCGCGAAATTCGTTAACGTTCTGATGCTGTCCGGCAAGAAGTCGGTTGCAGAAAACATCATCTACGGTGCCTTTGACCATATCCAGTCCAAGTCCGGCAAGGACCCGCTGGAAGTGTTCACCGCAGCGATCAACAACGCCAAGCCACTGGTGGAAGTGAAGTCCCGCCGCGTCGGCGGCGCCAACTACCAGGTGCCGGTTGAAGTGCGCCCAGTGCGCCGCCTGGCCCTGTCCATGCGTTGGCTGCGCGAAGCCGCCAACAAGCGCTCCGAAAAGTCCATGCCACAGCGCCTGGGCGGTGAGCTGATGGAAGCCGCGGAAGGCCGTGGCGGCGCGATGAAGCGCCGTGACGAAGTCCACCGTATGGCCGAAGCGAACAAAGCGTTCTCGCACTTCCGCTTCTAATACGTTTGGCCGGCCCAGGGTGGCCGGCCTAGTTCAAGCCGGGCGCATTTTTCTCAGGAAAATGCTGCTCGGTTTTGTCCATTCAAAGATTTAGGATCAATTATGGCCCGCAAGACCCCCATCGAGCGCTACCGTAACATCGGTATTTCCGCTCACATCGACGCTGGTAAGACCACCACTACCGAGCGCGTGCTGTTCTACACCGGCGTGAACCACAAGATTGGTGAAGTGCACGACGGCGCCGCCACCATGGACTGGATGGAGCAGGAACAAGAACGCGGTATCACCATTACCTCCGCAGCGACCACCTGCTTCTGGAAGGGCATGGGCAACAACTTCCAGCCGCACCACATCAACATCATCGACACCCCGGGCCACGTGGACTTCACCATTGAAGTTGAGCGCTCGATGCGCGTGCTGGACGGCGCCTGCATGGTGTACTGCGCCGTGGGCGGCGTGCAGCCACAGTCGGAAACCGTGTGGCGCCAGGCTAACAAGTACAAGGTGCCGCGTCTGGCCTTCGTGAACAAGATGGACCGTACCGGCGCCAACTTCTTCAAGGTCTACGAGCAGATGCGCGCGCGCCTGAAAGCCAACCCAGTGCTGATCCAGATCCCGATCGGCGCCGAAGACTCCTTCGCCGGCGTGATCGACCTGGTCAAGATGAAGGCCATCATCTGGGACGACGCGTCCCAGGGCATGAAGTTCGACTACAAGGACATCCCGGCCGAACTGCAAGACCAGGCGCAAGAGTGGCGCGAGAAGATGGTGGAAGCTGCCGCCGAATCTTCCGAAGAACTGATGAACAAGTACCTGGAAGAAGGCGACCTGTCCGAAGAAGAAATCAAGAAGGCCCTGCGTGCCCGTACCATCGCTTCGGAAATCGTGCCGATGATGTGCGGTACCGCCTTCAAGAACAAGGGCGTGCAAGCGATGCTGGACGCCGTGATCGAATACCTGCCATCCCCAGTGGACATTCCACCGGTGGCCGGTACCGATGACGACGAGCAGCCTGCTACCCGCAAGGCTTCCGACGACGAGAAATTCTCGGCGCTGGCATTCAAGATCATGACCGACCCGTTCGTCGGCCAGCTGGCCTTCTTCCGCGTGTACTCCGGCTCGATCAACTCCGGCGACACCGTGCTGAACTCGGTGAAGAACCGTAAAGAGCGCCTGGGCCGTATCCTGCAGATGCACGCCAACCAGCGTGAAGAGATCAAGGAAGTGCGCGCCGGCGACATCGCCGCAGCCGTGGGCCTGAAAGACGTGACCACCGGCGAAACCCTGTGCGACCCGTCCTCCGTGATCATCCTGGAACGCATGGAGTTCCCGGAGCCGGTGATCCAGCAGGCAGTCGAGCCGAAGTCCAAGGCCGACCAGGAAAAGATGGGCCTGGCCCTGAACCGCCTGGCACAGGAAGACCCGTCCTTCCGCGTCAAGACCGACGAAGAATCCGGCCAGACCATCATCGGTGGTATGGGCGAGCTGCACCTGGAAATTATCGTCGACCGTATGAAGCGCGAATTCGGCGTGGAAGCGACCGTCGGCAAGCCACAGGTGGCCTACCGCGAAACCATCCGCAAGACCGTGGTCGATTCGGAAGGCAAGTTCGTCAAGCAGTCCGGCGGCCGCGGCCAATACGGCCACGCCGTGCTGACCATCGAACCGCAGGAAGCCGGCAAGGGCTTCGAGTTCGTCGACGCGATCAAGGGCGGTACCGTTCCTCGCGAATACATCCCGGCGGTTGAGAAAGGCGTGCGCGACACCCTGAACTCCGGCGTGCTGGCGGGCTACCCAGTGGTGGACGTGAAGGTCACCCTGACCTTCGGTTCCTACCACGACGTGGACTCGAACGAAAACGCGTTCCGCATGGCCGGTTCGATGGCATTCAAGGAAGGCTGCAAGCGCGCTTCCCCGGTCATCCTGGAACCAATGATGGCTGTGGAAGTGGAAACGCCGGAAGACTACGCCGGTACCGTGATGGGCGACCTGTCGTCCCGCCGCGGTATGGTGCAGGGCATGGACGAGATCCCAGGCGGCGGCGGCAAGATCATCAAGGCAGAAGTTCCGCTGTCCGAGATGTTCGGCTACTCGACCATCCTGCGTTCCGCGACCCAGGGCCGTGCCACCTACACCATGGAGTTCAAGCACTACTCCGAGGCGCCGAAGCACGTGACCGACGCGATCATCACCGCCAAGTCGAAGTAAAATAAACAATTACCCGGGCGGGGGAGATCCTCCCGCCTGGTTTGACCTTAAATCTAAAGTTCTGAGGAAGAATTAAAATGGCAAAAGAAAAGTTCGAGCGGACTAAACCGCACGTGAACGTTGGCACCATCGGTCACGTTGACCACGGCAAGACCACCCTGACCGCTGCAATCGCAACCGTTCTGTCGAAGAAGTTCGGCG
>CBHWEO010000298.1:0-6120 GCA_966112955.1 uncultured Duganella sp.
GCCGCCGCCGCCGCCGCCGCAGTCAGCGCCGCAATGGCGAACTCGCCGCCCCGCATTTCCTGCGCAAGGGGCTTGGCCTTGCCTTCGGCGCGGGCATATTCCATGCGCCAGATCAGGGAACAGGCCATCAGGCGCGACAGCGGGTGGGCCGCCAGCAGCGCGCCCAGCACAGCCAGCCGGGGCATGGCGGCCAGTGCCGCCACCTTGGTCGCGAGCATCAGGCCAATGCCGATGGCGCCATAGGCGCCGATGCGCGAATCCTTCATGATTTCCAGCGCACGCTCGCGCGTGTATCCGCCGCCAAGGCCATCGCAGCTGTCGGCAAAGCCGTCTTCGTGGAAGGCGCCGGTGGCATAAATGCCGGCGGCGGTCGACAGCAGCACGGCCACCGCCGGTGGCAGCACCAGGGCCGCCGCGGCGTACACGCCGCCGGCAATGGCCGCCACCACCAGGCCCACGGCAGGAAAATAGCGCGAGGCGTGGTGCAGCCACGCCGGTTCGAAACCGACCCAGCGCGGGATCGGCAGGCGCGTGAAGAATTGCAGCGCGATGAAGAACAGGCGCAGCTGCTGCATCGGCTTACTCGGACTTTTCGCTGACCTGGGCCGAATCGAACGTGGCCATCTGGTTCAGGAAGTTGACGGCGGCGTGCAGCAGCGGCACGGCCAGCGCGGCGCCGGTGCCTTCGCCCAGGCGCAGGCCCAGGTTCAGCAGCGGACGGGCGCCCAGCAAGTCGAGCATGCGCTTGTGGCCGTTCTCGTCCGAGCAGTGCGAGAACACGCAGTAATCGAGCACGGCCGGCTGCACGCGGGCCGCCACCAGCAGGGCGCTGGTTACGATGAAACCGTCGATCAGCAGTACCATGCGGCGTTCGGCGGCCTTCAGCATGGCGCCGGCCATCATCGCGATTTCCAGGCCGCCGAAGGTGGCCAGCACCGGCAGGGCGCCTTGCGCATCCGGATGCAGGGCCATGGCCGCCTCGATCACGCGCTGCTTGCGGGCCACGCCTTCCGGCGACAGGCCGGTGCCCGCGCCCACGCAATCGGCCACCGGGATGCCGGTCAGGCGGTGCATCAGGGCCGCTGCCGCTGTGGTATTGCCGATGCCCATCTCGCCGAAGCCCAGCACATTGCCGGGCAGGCCTGCCACCAGGTCCATGCCGCATTCGATGGCTTCCATGCACTGCTGCGCCGACATGGCGGGCTGCCGGGCAAAATTGGCGGTGCCGTGGGCGATCTTGCGGTTGACCAGGCCCTCGCGCTGGCCGAATTCGTGTTTGACGCCGGCATCCACCACTTGCAGCGCGCAGCCGTTCTGGCGCGCGAAGACGTTGATGGCGGCGCCGCCGGCCAGGAAATTCTCGACCATCTGCCACGTCACGTCCTGCGGGAAGGCGGAAATGCCCTCCGCTACGACGCCATGGTCGGCCGCGAACACCAGGATTGCCGGTTCGCGCACTGCCGGCGCCGTGGTTTGCTGGATCATGCCGACCTTGTGCGCCAGGGTTTCCAGCGCCCCCAGGCTGCCCGGCGGTTTGGTCTTGTTGTTGATGGCGCGGTCGAGCTGGGCCGCGAGGGCGTCGTCTTTGAGTGGGGTGATGTGTGGGATAGTCATCGCGGAATTATAATGCCCGTATGCGGATACTTATCATTGAAGACAATAAGGATATTGTCGCCAACCTGTATGGCTTCCTGGAGCCGAAGGGCTATGTGCTGGATACCGCAGCCAATGGTTACGGTGGGCTGGCGCTGGCCACCGAACATGAATACGACGCGGTGGTGCTGGACGTGATGCTGCCCGGCCTGAATGGGCTGGAGTTGTGCCGCAAGCTGCGCGGGGAGCTGGGCAAGAACACGCCGGTGCTGATGCTGACTGCGCGCGATACGCTGGAAGACAAGGTGGCCGGCTTCGAGAGCGGCGCCGACGATTACCTGGTCAAGCCGTTTTCCATGGTGGAGCTGGAAATCCGCCTGCGTGCCCTGGTGCGGCGCTCGCGCGGGGCCAAAGCGGCGGCGCCGGTGCTGCAATTCGGCGACCTCACGTTCGATACCGTCAATTACGAAGTACGCCGGGCCGGGCGCCCGCTGGCGCTGACCCGCACCGGCTATACCATTCTCAAATGCCTGATGAAGGAGGCGCCGCGCATCGTCACGCGCGACGCGCTGGAACACGAGGTATGGGGCGACGAGCGGCCCGACAGCGATGCGCTGCGCACCCACATCCATGCCTTGCGCCAGGCGCTGGACAAACCTTATCCATTTGCCATGCTGCGCACCATTCCCGGCATTGGCTACAAGCTGGTGAGCCAGGATGAAGAAGGCTGACTCGCTGCGCCGGCGCATTGTCGGTGCCTACGTGACGTTCGCGGTCGTGGTGTCCGCTGTCTTTGCCATCATTGCCGCCCTGGCGGTGGAGGGTATTGAGGGCAAACTGGTCGACGACCGGCTGAAGGAAGTCGCGGCGTGGGCCGCGCCGCGCCATACCGGTGGCATGTCGGTGCAGATGCCTGCCGGCCTGACCTTCCACCACGGCGCCGACATCCCGCGTTCGCTGCGCGGCCTGCCCCATGGCGTGCGCGAAATCTCGGTGGACGGCACCGACCTGCACGTGCTGGCCGGCCGCGATGCCGACGGCGAGTTTGTCGTGGTAGACCATGACAGCGAGTACGAGAAGATCGAAATTGTCGTGTACTCGATGTTTGCCGCAGGTTTCCTCGTATTCGTTGCCTGTTCCCTGGCCCTGGCACGCTTCCTGGCCAACCGCATCGTCACGCCGATCACCTTGCTGTCGCAGGCGGTCGAAGAGCGCCGCACCGAGCTGCCCTGCATGGACCGCAGCGACGAACTGGGAGTCCTGGCGCGAGCGTTTGCCGGCCGCACCGGCGAACTGGAACGCGTCCTCGACCGGGAGCGCTTTTTCACCGGGGACGTAAGCCACGAATTGCGCACGCCGCTGACGGTGATCAGCGGTGCCGCCGAAGTGCTGATGGCCCGCACCGAAGGCGAAAACAGCCTGCATTCGCCGGCTGAAAGGATTTACCGTGCTGCGCGCGAAGCGAGCGAGGTGACCAGCGTCCTGTTGCGGTTGGCCCGCTCGCCCCAGGGGCTGGACGCACCGGAGCAGTCGGCGGCGGAACTGCTGGAATACGAGACCGCGCGCTGCCAGCCGCTGGTGGCCGGCAAGCCGGTCGTCTTGCGCTACCAGGGCGGCAGCGATTTCACCGTGCGCGGATCGCGCGAGCTGCTGCAGGCCGCCATCGGCAACTTGCTGCGCAATGCCTGCGCCTACACGGAGCAGGGCGAAGTGGTGCTCAGGCTGGAGCGGCGCTCGATCGTGGTCGAAGATACGGGGCCGGGGTTGCCGCCGGCCGCCCTGGCGCGCCTGCGCGGGGAATTGCCGCCGGACGGGGATGGCGCTTCCTCGGGCAGCGGCCTTGGCCTGGGCCTGGTGCAGCGCATTTGTTTCCATCTCGGCGCCGGGTTGCATGTCCGGCAACGTGACGGCGGAGGAACCCGTTTCGACATCAGTTTCCCGGCGTGACGCCTCGGCTTTAACGCAAATTTAACGCCCATTTGACATAGCCTTTACCATTAGCAAGCTATCGTGCGAGGATGAAATTGCCTCGCATCCACTCCGCCTACCTCCCGCTTGCAGCTGCTTCTTTCCTGGTCCTGATCTACAACATCAGCTTCTGGAAGAGCTTCATGGCGGCCACAGGGGGCTTCCGCACCGCCAACCTGCCGGTCTATTTGGGTTCCGCCCTGCTGCTGGTCCTGATATTCAGCGGCGTGCTGGCGCTGGTCAACTATCGCCGCGTGTTCAAGCCAGTGGTGATAGCGCTATTGCTGCTGTCGTCGATGACGGCCTATTTCATGTCGCAGTACGGCATCGTGATCGATGCCTCGATGGTGCAGAACGTCGTGGAAACCGATGTGCGCGAGGCGGGCGAGCTGTTCAGCTGGAAGCTGGTGCAGTCGGTGGTCCTGCTGGGTGTGGTGCCCTCCTGGCTGGTGTGGCGGCTGCCGGTACGTTACGGTTCGCTGCGGCGCGAAGTGCTGGTCAATGCCGGCCTGCTGGCCGCATCGCTGTTGCTGGCGACGGGCTTGCTGTTCCTGCTGTTCAAGACGCTAGCGCCGGCCGTGCGCGAGCATCGCGAGTTGCGCTTCATGCTGACGCCGACCAATGTTTTCCAGGCAACGAACGGCTACCTGAAGCAGAAATGGGCCACGCCGACTGTCGTGGCGCCGCTGGGTACCGATGCGGCCAAGGGGCGGCTGTGGGCCGCGGCCGCCAACGGGCCGCGCACCGTGACCGTCATCGTGGTTGGTGAGACGGCGCGCGCCATGAACTTTTCGCTCAATGGCTATGGGCGGGACACCAACCCGCGCCTGGCGCGGGAGCATTCGCTGGTCAACTTCAACAATGTGAGCTCGTGCGGCACCGCGACGGCGGTATCCGTACCCTGCGTGTTCTCGGACTTGACGCGGGAAGGTTATTCGGAAGACAAGGCGCGCAGCAAGCAAGGCTTGCTGGATGTGCTGCAGCATGCCGGCCTGGAGGTGATCTGGCGCGACAATAATTCAGGCTGCAAGGGCGTCTGCGACCGCGTGCGCTTCGAGGACGTGTCGCGTCCCGTGGCCGGCAACCCTTTGTGCAATACCGAAGAATGCTATGACGAGCGCCTGCTGGAAGGCTTGCCGGACCTGATCCGCAATGCCAGCAAGGATCTGGTCATCGTGCTGCACCAGAAGGGCAGCCATGGCCCTGCGTACTGGAAGCGCTATCCGGCGGAATTCAACAAATTTGGCCCGGTGTGCCAGACCAATGAGCTGGAACAGTGCTCGCGCGAATCGATCACGGCAGCATACGACAACACCATCCTCTACACCGACTATTTCCTTTCCAGGACGATCGACGTCCTGAAACAGGCTGGCGTGCCGGCCTCCATGTTGTACTTCTCCGACCACGGCGAATCGCTGGGCGAGAAGAATATGTACCTGCACGGCGCGCCTTACATCTTCTCGCCTGAAGAGCAGCGCAAGGTGCCGATGATGCTGTGGATGTCGGATAGCTTCAGCCAGCGCTTCCACGTCGACCGCAGCTGCCTCGCGGCGCGCAGCAGCCAGCCGTTTTCGCACGATAACGTGTTCCATTCCACGCTCGGCATGCTGAACGTGAATACCGCTGTGTACAACCCGAAGTTGGACCTGTTCCAGGCTTGTATCCATGATGCTTAAACCTTACCGGGGCGTGCTGGCGCTGGCAGCATCGGCCGCCCTGATCCTGTGGATCGGCCAGTCCACGGATATCGACTTGCGGCTGGCCGACATGGCGTTCGACCGCGTCCGCGGCGTGTTCCCTTGGCAGCATGCCTGGTTTGCGGAGCAGTTCAACCATGTGATCCTGAAGGCGCTGCTGTCTTGCCTCGCCGGCGCGGCTGTCGTGCTGGCGTTGTGGGATGCCTGGCGCCCCCACCTGAACTGGGCGCCTTCCCGGCGCTTGGGCATGCGGGTGCTCGCCATGTCGGCGATCAGTGTGCCGGTGGTGGTCAGTCTCCTGAAGCGTGCCAGCACATCGCACTGCCCCTGGGACATTGAGCGATACGGCGGCCATGCCCCGTACGTACGGCTGCTCGAACTGATGCCTGCCGGCGTCGATGCCGGCCATTGCCTGCCGGGCGGCCACGCCTCCAGTGCATTGTGGCTGATCGCGCTGGCCGCGTTCTGGTGGCCTGAGCAACCACGCAAGGCCTTTGGCGTTGGCGCCCTGGCGATGCTGTTTGCTCTGGCGGTAGGATTGGTGCAGCAATTCCGCGGCGCCCATTTCCTCACGCACACACTGTGGTCGGCCTGGATTGCTTGCGCTATCGTGATGGTGAATTATTCACTTGCGAAGCGCCAGTCGTTCGGTTATAGTTCTGTCCCTCGCAACGACGCGCAAGCAGCGTAGCGAAAAAAGATGGGGTTGACGAGTTATACGAAACACTGCATAATCTCGCTTCTCTGCTGCTGACGAACACAACGCTTCGATCCATCACGCAGCGCCCGGAACCGGGGGTCTTTAACAATCAACAGTCGATAAGTGTGGGCGTTTGATGATGTGCCCGGAGCCGCAAGGCTT
>CBHWEO010000299.1:0-6027 GCA_966112955.1 uncultured Duganella sp.
GTTCTCCTCCAACGCCACCCGCACAAACGCCTCCACCAGCGCCCCCGCATCCCCGCGCCGCTGCGCCAACTGCAGCGAAGTAACCGCCCCCGCATCGGCCAACGGACGATACACCACGCCCTCCATCTGCATGCCCTGGAACGGCGACGGCAGCACCGACACCCCAATCCCCGCCGCGACCAGCCCGATGATGGTTGCCGCCTCGCGCGCCTCCATTGCCACCTGCGGCACGAAGCCCGCCGCACGGCACATGCTGAGAATTGCATGGTTGATGCCCACGCCCGACTCCTTGGGATACATCACCCACGGCAGGTGCGCCAGGTCCGCCACTTTCACCTTGCGCTTGCGCGCCAGCGGCGCATCGCCGGCCAGTACCAGCAGCAAAGGATCGCGCCGCAAGGTGGTCAGGGAAAGCTGCTCGGGCAGCGCCACCTCGGGCGGCCGCACGAAGCCGAGGTCCAGCTTGCGCGCCTCGATGGCGTCCAGCTGGTGCAGGGTAGTCATTTCATGCAGGGTCAAGGCCACGTCCGGATACAGCTGGCGGTAGCGCCGGATGGTGCGCGCGAACAGGGGCGTGAACGGCGTCGAAAAGGTGAAGCCCACGCGCAGCTCGCCCGCCTCGCCGCGCTGCGCCCGGCGTGCCCGCTCCGTGGCGCGTTCGGACTGGGCCAGGATCGCCCGCGCATCCTCCAGGAACAGCTTGCCCGCTTCGGTCAGCCGCACCCAGCGCTTGCTGCGGTCGAACAGGCGCGCGCCCACTTCCGCCTCCAGCGCCTGGATCTGCTGGGACAGGGGCGGCTGGCCAATGTGCAGGCGCTCGGCTGCGCGGGTGAAGCTCAGCTCCTCGGCCACGGCCACGAAATAGCGCAGGTGACGCAGTTCCATCATATGTGAAAGAGATTAATAACGCCTTAAATATATATTGGACAGTAATACAGGGCAATCCTAAGATGGATCCACCATGAACGCCCTGAGCCACCCCACCAACCGCGCCATGTTCTTTGGCGGCTTTTCCTGCTTTGCACTGCTGTATTGCGTACAGCCGCTGATGCCGCTGTTTTCCCAGGAATTCGCCCTGACACCGGCGCAAAGCAGCCTGTCCCTCTCGCTGGCCACCGCCACCATGGCGGTCACGCTGGTGGCATCGAGCGCGATCTCCGACCGCGTCGGGCGCAAGCCGCTGATGGCGGCCGCACTGGCTGTTTCCGCCTTGATGACCCTACTGTGCGCACTGGCCGGCAATTACGGGCAACTGCTGGCGGCGCGCGTGTTGCTGGGCGTCGCGCTGGGCGGCATGCCTGCCGTGGCCATGGCCTACCTGGCGGAAGAGATCGAACCGGAATCGCTTGGCTTGTCGATGGGCCTGTACATCAGCGGCAGCGCATTCGGCGGTATGGTGGGGCGCATGGCGACCTCGGTGCTGAGCGACTTCTTCTCGTGGCGGGTGGCGATGGCGGCCATGGGCGTGGCCGGCGTGCTGGCGGCCGCCGAGTTCTGGCGCAGCCTGCCCGCATCGCGCCGCTTCCGCGCCACGACGGGCGGCTGGCGCGGCCTGCCGGACAGCGCGCGCCGCCACCTGGCGGACGACGGCCTGCCGTGGCTGTTCGCGCTGGCCTTCCTGCTGATGGGGTGCATGGTGAGCGCCTACAACTACATCAGCTACCGCCTGCTGGCCGCCCCGTTCGAACTGCGGCAAAGCGTGGTGGGCAGTATTTCCCTGCTGTACCTGCTGGGGATATTCAGTTCCGTCTGGGCCGGCAAGCTGGCCGACCGCTACGGCCGCAAAGGCGTGCTGTGGGTTGTGCTGAGCCTGATGCTGGGCGGCCTGGTGCTGACCCTGTCGGATTGGCTGCCCCTGGTGGTGGCCGGGCTGGCCCTGTTCACGTTTGCTTTCTTCGCCTCGCACTCGATGACCAGCAGCTGGGTCGGCCGGCGGGCGCGCGGCGCGGCACTGGCATCGGCGCTGTACCTGTTCTTCTACTACCTCGGCTCCAGCGTGATCGGCTGGGCCGCCGGCGTACTGTGGGCACGGGCGGGCTGGGCCGGCGTGGTCGGCTTGCTGGCAGCCTGCCTGGCATGCGCGGTGGCGATCGCGCTGCACTTACGGCGGTTGACGCCGATCGCACCAATGTTGAGCCAGATCAAAGCCGGGGCAAGCTGACTGAACTGCCTGGCGGAACCCGTCTCCAAGTCCGACCGGCACGCTGTGTGCCGTTTTCGCGTGAGGAGAACATCATGATGCACGACAGGGAAATCCGTATCAGGCTCAGCAACATCCAGATGGCCGTGAGCCAGGCCGCGCAAGCCCTCTCGGCTGAGCGCCACCTGACCGGCGAGTTGCGGGACACGATCCAGAAGCTGGACCGCCGTTCCGACGACATCAGCGAAATGCTGGCGAGCGAAGACTACGCCAACGTCCCCAAGCTGGTGAGTGACATGGAAATGCTGGGCGCGCGCGCCCGCCGCGTCTGCGCGAGCGAGCGCATGCAGGTAACCCCCGAAATGAAAGCCGCCGTCAACCACATGCACCGAGAACTGTTCGACTTCAAGCAGCACCTGCACTAAAGCAATAACTGTCCACCCGGGGTCAGGAACCAGGTGGACAGATTTTTCCTAGCAGCAGCTTTTGTCCATTTGGTTCCTGACCCCGGGTGGACAAAAGTTGGCTTAGAGGATGCCTTTGGCGCGCAGGGCGGCGATCTCGGCGTCGCTGCGGCCGAGGACTTCGTGCAGGACTTCGTCGGTGTGCTGGCCCAGCAGCGGCGGGGCCTTGTCGGTGTCGGCCGGGCTGGCGCTCAGGCGCATGGGGTTGCGTACCAGCTTGACCTTGCCGGCCGTGGGGTGCGGCGCTTCCACCACCATGCCGCGGGCCTGCACTTGCGGGTTCTGGAATACGTCGTGCAGGTCGTTGATCGGGCCGCAGGGGACGCCGACCGCTTCCAGCTGTTCGATCCACCAGTCGCGCGGCTTGGACTTGACCATCTCGGCCAGGATCGGCACCAGCTCGTCGCGGTTCTGCACGCGCAGCGGGTTGGTGGCGTAGCGTTCGTGCGTGGCGAGGTCGGGGCGGCCGCCCACTTCGACGAATTTCTGGTACTGGCCATCGTTGCCGGTGGCGACGATGATGTAACCGTCCGAACAGGCGAAGGTCTGGTAGGGGACGATGTTGGCATGGGCGTTGCCCCAGCGCTTGGGCGGCTTGCCGCTGTTCAGGTAGTTGGAACCCATATTGGCCAGCATCGCCACCTGCACGTCCAGCAGCGCCATGTCGATGTACTGGCCTTCGCCGGTGCGGTCGCGGTGGGTCAGGGCGGCCAGGATGGCAATGGTGGCGTACATGCCGGTCATGAGGTCGGTCAGCGCCACGCCGGCCTTCTGCGGGCCGCCGCCGGGCAGGTCGTCGCGCTCGCCCGTCACGGACATCAGGCCGCCCATGCCCTGGATCAGGAAGTCGTAGCCGGCGCGGTGCGCGTAAGGGCCGTCCTGGCCGAAGCCGGTCACGGAGCAGTACACCAGGTCCGGCTTGACGGCCTTGAGCGACTCGTAGTCCAGGCCATATTTCTTGAGCTGGCCGACCTTGTAGTTCTCCAGCACCACGTCGGAATGCCTGGCCAGTTCGCGGATCAGGGCCTGGCCTTCGGGCTTGGATATGTCACAGGTCACCGAGCGCTTGCCGCGGTTGGCGGACAGGTAGTAGGCCGCTTCCGTGGTATCGGCGCCGTTGGCGTCCTTGGCGTACGGCGGGCCCCAGGCGCGCGTGTCGTCGCCGGCGCCGGGGCGCTCGATCTTGATCACGTCGGCGCCCAGGTCGGCCAGGTTCTGCGAGCACCAGGGGCCAGCCAGCACGCGGCTCAAATCCAGTACGCGGATGTGTCCAAGGGCCTTCTGGGTCATGTTGTCTTCTTCCTACTGTTTTCAGGGAGCGTTAGCTTAACGCATCCAACCGTGTTAGTGTTTTAAACCATGTGGCCCTACCCGAAAATCGTTGCGCACCGCGGCGGCGGCACGCTGGCGCCGGAGAACACCATCGCCGGCCTGCGCGCCGGCCTGGCCTATGGCTTCCGCGCGGTGGAATTCGACGTCATGCTGTCATCCGATGGCATTGGCGTGGTCATGCACGACCCGCATTTCGGCCGCACGATCTATGGCGATGGCTATGTGCCCAACTTCACGGCGGCGGAACTGGCGAAGATGGATGCCGGCCGCTGGTTCGGCCCGGAGTTCCGCGGCGAGCCGGTGCCGCTGTTCCTGGAGTGGGTCGATTACTGCAAAGAGCACCGGATCTGGATGAATATCGAGATCAAGCCGGCCGAGGGCCAGGACGAGGCGACCGGCCGCTGGGTGGCGCACACTACGCGCGCGCGCTTTGCGGCGGAGGTGGCGGCGGGCGATCCAGCGCAGCTCCCTTTGCTGTCGTCCTTCAGCATGGCGGCGCTGGCGGCGGCCCGCGATGCGGCGCCCGAGCTGCCGCGCGCTTGTCTTTTCGATAAGCTTCCATCCGACTGGCGGCAAACGGCGCAGGAACTGGGCGCCGTGGCGATCCATACCAACCACAAACACCTGACGCCGGAACAGGCCAAGGCCATCAAGGCGGCCGGCCTGGGGCTGTTTTGCTATACGGTCAATACGCCGGATCGGGCGCGGGAAATCCTGGCCTGGGGCGTGGACGGCTTCTGCACCGACCGCATCGACCTGATCGCGCCGGACTTCGCCTAGCGCCGGCCGCCCACCGCAACGGCGGGCGCTTCACGTATAATCAACCCTTTGCACCAGCCTGCAACCTACTTCAATACGACATGAAATCTGCCGAAATTCGCGAAAAGTTCCTGAAATTCTTCGAATCCAAGGGTCACACGATTGTCCGTTCCAGCCCGCTGGTGCCAGGCAACGACCCGACCATGCTGCTGACCAATTCCGGCATGGTGCAGTTCAAGGATGTGTTCCTGGGCCTGGATACCCGCCCGTATTCCCGTGCCACCACCGTGCAGCGCTGCGTGCGCGCCGGCGGCAAGCACAATGACCTGGAAAACGTCGGCTATACCGCGCGCCACCACACCTTCTTCGAGATGCTGGGCAACTTCAGCTTCGGCGATTACTTCAAGCGCGATGCGATCCACTATGCCTGGGAGCTGCTGACCAAGGTGTATGGCCTGCCGGCGGAAAAGCTGACCGTCACCGTCTACCAGGAAGACGACGAAGCCTACGAGATCTGGGAAAAGGAGATCGGCGTGCCGACCGAGCGCATCATCCGCATCGGCGACAACAAGGGTGCGCGCTACGCGTCCGACAATTTCTGGCAGATGGCCGACACCGGCCCTTGCGGCCCTTGCTCGGAGATCTTCTACGACCACGGTCCTGAGATCTGGGGCGGTCCTCCGGGCTCGCCGGAGCAGGATGGCGACCGTTTCATCGAAGTGTGGAACCTGGTGTTCATGCAGTTCAACCGCGACGAAGCGGGCAATATGACCCGCCTGCCGAAGCCTTGCGTCGACACCGGCATGGGCATGGAGCGTCTGGCCGCCGTGCTGCAGCACGTGCACTCGAACTACGAGATCGACCTGTTCCAGAACCTGATCAAGGCGGCCGCCCGCGAAACCGGCGCCACCGACCTGGAAGCCAAGTCGCTGCGCGTGATCGCCGACCATATCCGCGCCGCTTCCTTCCTGATCGTGGACGGCGTGATCCCGTCGGCCGACGGCCACGGCTACGTCCTGCGCCGCATCATCCGCCGCGCGCTGCGCCACGGCCACAAGCTGGGCCAGTCCAAACCATTCTTCTACAAGCTGGTGGAAGACCTGAACATCGAAATGGGCAGCGCCTACCCTGAACTGGCGGAAGCCAAGGAGCGCGTGGCCCAGGTGCTGAAGGCCGAGGAAGAGCGTTTCGGCGAGACCCTGGAACACGGCATGAAGATCCTGGAAGCGCAGCTGGCCAAGGATCCGAAGAACCTGGACGGCAAGACCGCCTTCACCCTGTACGACACCTACGGCTTCCCGCTGGACCTGACCGCCGACATCTGCCGCGAGC
>CBHWEO010000300.1:0-6020 GCA_966112955.1 uncultured Duganella sp.
GTACCTGGAAGGTTCGGACCAGCACCGCGGCTGGTTCCACTCCTCGCTGCTGACCTCTTCCATGCTGAACGGCCGCCCGCCGTACAAGGCCCTGCTGACGCACGGCTTCACCGTCGACGGCGAAGGCAAGAAGATGTCCAAGTCGCTCGGCAACACCCTGGCGCCGCAAAAGATCTCGGACAGCCTGGGCGCCGACATCCTGCGCCTGTGGGTGGCATCGACCGACTACACCGGCGAACTGTCGATTTCCGACGAAATCCTGAAGCGCGTGACCGAAGCTTACCGCCGCATCCGCAACACCCTGCGCTTCCTGCTGGCCAACACCTCGGACTTCGACCCGAAGGCCAACGCCGTGCCGGTGGCCGAACTGCTGGAAATCGACCGCTACGCGCTGGCCAACGTGGCCGCGCTGCAGGCAGAACTGGCGGCGCACTACGAGCGCTACGAGTTCCACCCGGTGGTGTCCAAGCTGCAGAATTTCTGCTCCGAAGACCTGGGCGGCTTCTACCTGGACATCCTGAAGGACCGCCTGTACACCAGCGCGGTGGACAGCAAGGCGCGCCGCTCCGCGCAGACCGCGCTGTGGCACATCACCCAGTCGCTGCTGCGCCTGATGGCCCCGATCCTGTGCTTCACCGCCGAGGAAGCGTGGGGCTTCTTCGCCGGCCAGGAAGCCTTCCAGGCCAGCGACGAGACCATCTACACCCAGACCTGGTGGCAGCTGCCGGAACTGGCCGACGCCGACGCCCTGATGGCCAAGTACGCAACCATCATCGCCGTGCGCGCCGACGTGACCAAGCAGCTGGAAGAATTGCGCGGTTCCGGCGCCATCGGCTCCTCGCTGCAGGCGGAACTGGAGATCAAGGCCGCCGGCGACAAGTACAAGGTGCTGTCCTCGCTGGACGACGACCTGAAGTTCATCTTCATCACTTCGCTGGCCAAGGCGGTGGAAGTGGCGTCCGAAGTGGATGAAGCGGTCAACGTGGCCGCATCGTCGGCGCAGAAGTGCGAGCGCTGCTGGCACTACCGCGCGGACGTGGGCGCGCACGCCGACCACCCGGGCCTGTGCGGCCGCTGCCACGCCAACCTGTTCGGCGCCGGCGAAGTGCGCAAGTTCGCGTAAACCTACAACCAGCAACGGGGTCCGGCCCTTGGGCCGTACCCCGGTTACCCGGTTCTGATAAATGGCCACCAAGAAAACCTTCAGCAACAAATCCTCCTCCGGCAGCATGACCCCATGGCTGGGCATTGCCTTCATCGTCATCCTGCTCGACCAGCTGAGCAAAATCACGATCAGCAAGCTGTTCGTCTACGGCGAAGAAAAAGTGGTCACCAGCTTCTTCAACCTGGTGCTCGCCTACAACAAGGGCGCTGCCTTCAACTTCCTGGCCAATGAGGGCGGCTGGCAGCGCCACCTGTTCACTGCCATCGGTATCGGCGCCGCCCTGTACATCGTCTACCTGCTGAAACGCCACAGCGGCCAACGGCTGTTCTGCTGGGCCCTGGCCCTGATCCTGGGCGGCGCGCTCGGCAACGTGATCGACCGCCTGGTGTACGGCCACGTGATCGACTTCCTCGACTTCCACTGGCAGGGCTTCGGCCATTTCCCGGCATTCAACATCGCCGACTCCGCCATCTGCATCGGCGCCGCGCTGTTCGTGCTGGACGAACTGCGCCGCGTGAACAAGTAGGAGCAGCACCATGGAACTGACCGGCAAAAAAATCGTCCTCGGCCTGTCCGGTGGCGTCGCCTGCTACAAGGCCGCTGAACTGTGCCGCGCCCTCACCAGGGAAGGCGCCTCGGTACAGGTGGTCATGACCGACGCCGCCACCCACTTCATCACCCCAGTGACGATGCAAGCCCTGTCGGGCAAGCCGGTCTTCAGCAGCCAGTGGGACCCGCGCGTCAACAACAATATGGCCCACATCGACGTCACGCGCGACGCCGACGCCATCCTGATCGCGCCCTGCTCCGCCGATTTCATCTACAAGCTGGCGCATGGCGTGTGCGACGACCTGCTGTCGACCATGTGCCTGGCGCGCCCGCGCAACCTGCCGCTGCTGATCGCTCCCGCCATGAACGTGGAAATGTGGTCCAACCCCGCCACCCAGCGCAATGTGGAACAGGTGCGCGCGGACGGCATCACCATCTTTGGCCCGGCCGCCGGCGACCAGGCCTGCGGCGAAGTGGGCCTGGGCCGCATGCTGGAGCCCGAGCAGTTGCTGGCGGAAATGATCGCCGCCTTCCAGCCGAAAGTCCTGGCCGGCAAGCGCATCCTGGTCACGGCCGGCCCCACCTTCGAAGCCATCGACCCGGTGCGCGGCATCACCAACCTCTCTTCCGGCAAGATGGGCTATGCCGTGGCGCGCGCCGCGCGCGAAGCAGGCGCGGAAGTGACGCTGGTGTCCGGCCCGGTTGCCCTGGCCACGCCATTCGGCGTCGAACGCCATGACGTCAAGAGCGCGCAGCAGATGTTCGACGCCGTGATGGAGCATATCGGCGGCCAGCACGTGTTCATCTCGGTGGCCGCCGTGGCCGACTGGAAAGTGGTGAACCCGAGCGCGCAGAAGGTCAAGAAGACCGGCGACGGCAGCGTGCCGGACCTGAAGTTCGAACAGAATCCCGACATCCTGGCCAGCGTGGCCACCCGCACCAGCCTGGCCGGCTGGCCTTACTGCGTGGGCTTTGCCGCCGAGTCGGAAAACCTGATCGAATACGGCGCCAGCAAGCGCGAACGCAAGGGCATCCCGCTCCTGGTCGGCAATATCGGCCACAACACCTTCGGCCAGGACGACAACACCATCATCCTGTTTGACGAGCATGGACACACCATCCTGCCGCGCGCCGACAAGCTCACGCTGGCGCGCCAGCTGATTTCCGAAATCGCCAAACGCATCGACAAGAACTCGCTCTTCCAATGAAAACTGTAGACGTCAAAATCCTCGACCCGCGCATGAAAGACCAGCTGCCGGCCTACGCCACCCCGGGCAGCGCCGGCCTCGACCTGCGCGCCTGCATTGACGCCCCGCTGGTGATCGAGCCGGGCCAGACCGTGCTGGTGCCGACCGGCCTCGCCATCCATATTGCCGACCCGGGCTACGCGGCCATGATACTGCCGCGTTCCGGCATGGGCCATAAGAACGGCATTGTTTTGGGGAATCTGGTAGGCTTGATCGACTCCGATTACCAGGGACAACTGATGGTGTCTACCTGGAACCGGGGCTTCAACACGTTTACGCTGAACCCAATGGAGCGCCTGGCGCAATTGATCATCGTGCCAGTGCTGCAGGTTGGCTTCAATGTGGTCGACGACTTCGAGGCAAGCGACCGCGGGGCCGGAGGCTTCGGCAGCACAGGCAAGCACTAAGGAAAGAGTTATGGCAGTAGAGCAAGTACATCGTCCCACCGCGCCGGCCCGCCGGCCCGCCTTCCCCGCGGCATGCGCCGTGGCGACGGCCGCGCTGCTGCTCTCTGCCTGTTCCACCTTCCAGTCCAGCAGCGAAGCGCCCGCGCCGGCCCAGCCCGCACCGCCGCCGGCACCGCCCGCCCAGGTAGTGACGCCGCAAATGCAGGCCGCGCGCGACCAGCTGAAAGTGATCGCCAGCCTGCAGGAACGCCTGTACCGCGTAGCCGCCCCGCTGCTGATCAATAATGCCGACCTGTGCAAGGCGCAGGCGCGCAACCTGCTCGGCTTCACCGCCAAGAACAAATATTCCTACCCGGGCGAATACGCCGACGCCTCGGCCGCCGTGCTGGGCTACGACGACGTGCTGCAAGTGTCCGGCGTGCTGGCCGGCAGCGGTGCCGCGCGCGCCGGCCTGCGCAAGGGCGACGACTTGGTGGCCGCTGGCGGCAAGCCCCTGCCCAAGGGGCGCGATGCGGAAAGCAAGGCCGCCGCCGTGTTCGCCCCGCTGACCGCCAACAGCGCCAGCCTGAACATGACCATCGCCCGCAACGGCAGCAAGGAAACGCTGAACGTCCCCGTCACGCGCGCCTGCGCCTTCCGCGTCGACCTGGGCAACGCCGACAACGTGAACGCCTACAGCGACGGCAGCCGCGTGCTGATCACGCGCGGCATGATCAATTTCGCCCAGAACGACCAGGCGATCGCCTACGTGATGGCAAAGGAACTGGCGCACAATGTGCTCGGCCACGCCAGCCAGATGCGCAACACCGCCACCATGGCCAGCATCATCGACAACCTGGCCTCGGTGCGACCTGACCTGACCATGCTGGTGGGCAGCGCCGGCGTGCGGCCGATGCCGGCCGATTACGACGTCGCGGCCGACAACCTCGCACTGTACATGCTGGCGCGCGCGGGCTACAACATCGACAATGCGCGCAGCTTCTGGCAGCGCCTGTCCGGCCAATACCCGGCCACGGTGCTGAACAGTTACACCGCGATCCACCCAAACGTCAGCGCACGGCTGGCCGCGATGGACCGCAGCGTTTCCGAGATCAAGGCCAAGCAGGCCGCCAAACGCCCGCTGCTGCCATGAAACCGCTGGTCCTGGCCCTGGCCCTGGCGCCTTCCCTGGCGCTGGCGGGCCCCTGGACGGAGCTCGCCAAGGACAAGGACAGCATCCTGCTGCTTGACCGCAATTCCGTGCGCAAGGAAGGCGGCGCCCCCAAAGCCTGGACCATGGAAAGCTTCCGCAAGCCGCAGACGGCGCCGGACGGCAAGTTGTACCTGTCGGTGCGCTCGCAGCACAGCTACGCCTGCGACGCCGCCGCGCGCACCCTGCTGGCGCAAGCCTTCTACGCCGAAGTGCTGGCCAAGGGCGAGCCGGTGGGTACCTACAAATACGAATCCTACGACCCCGAACCGGTTGCTCCCGGCAGCCCGGCCGAAAAGGCCCTGAAGGCCGTCTGCAAAAAGCGCTGAGCCTTGCTATAGTGCGGTGCATGGACAGCATCGACCTCGAAGTACTGAAGACTTGCTCCGCCTGGCTGGCGGCCGGGCACCGCTGCGAACTGGTGACGGTGATCCGCACCTGGGGCTCCAGCCCGCGCCCGATCGGCGCCACGCTCGCCATCTGCGACGATGGACGGGTGGTCGGGTCGGTCTCCGGCGGCTGCATCGAAGACGACCTGATCGAACGGGTAAGGCAGGAAGGCATCCAGCGCCAACGGCCCGAAGTGGTCAGCTACGGCATCACCGCCGACGAAGCCCACCGCTTCGGCCTGCCCTGCGGCGGCACCATCGAACTGGCGCTAGAACCGCTCGGCGCGCACAGCCGCATCGACGAATTGCTATCCCGCCTGGGCGAACACCAGCTGGTGGCGCGCAGCCTGGACTTGCGCAGCGGCGCAGTCATGCTGGCGCCCGCCCGGCCCGGCGCCGTGCTGGAGCGCCACGGCGACATCCTGGTGACGCAGCACGGACCGCGCTGGCGGCTGCTGATCATCGGCGCCGGCCAGCTCTCGCGCATGCTGGCGCAGATTGCCAGCGCCATGGACTACCACGTCACCGTGTGCGACCCGCGCGAAGAATACCGCGCCGGCTGGACCCTGCCCGAGGTGCCCCTGGTGCACGCCATGCCGGACGACCTGGTGCTGGAAATGAAGCTCGACTCGCGCAGCGCCGTGGTGGCGCTGACGCACGACCCCAAGCTGGACGACATGGCCCTGATGGAAGCGCTCAAGTCCGACGCCTTCTATGTCGGCGCCATCGGCTCGCGCGCCAACAACAGCAAGCGGCGCGAGCGCCTGCTGCAGTTCGACCTGACGGAACAGCAGATCGCCCGCCTGCACGGCCCGATCGGCCTGTACATCGGCAGCAAGACCCCGCCCGAGATCGCGATTTCGATTCTGGCGGAAATGACAGCCGTCAAGAACGGCGTACCCGAAGTCCTGCAGATCAACCACGCCGCCGCCCTCGCCACCCCACCCAGCCCCGCCTGCCCCACATGAGCGAATTCAAAAGCAAGAACCGGATAGCCCGTACAGCCGAGCCCGTGTCAACCTTGGGGGCCGGGGGCGTGGGGGGCCAGGGCGGCGCCCCCGGGCACCCCCCGAC
>CBHWEO010000301.1:0-5953 GCA_966112955.1 uncultured Duganella sp.
TCAGCGGATGCAGGTTGCCGTCGCCGGCATGGAACACGTTGGCGCAGCGCAGGCCGTATTTGGCCTCCATCTGCGCGATGCCGGTCAGCACCCGCGCCAGGTGCTTGCGCGGGATGGTGCCATCCATGCAGTAATAGTCGGGCGAGATGCGCCCTGCGGCCGGGAAGGCGTTCTTGCGGCCGGACCAGAATTTCAGGCGCTCCGCCTCGCTGCCGGACACTTGCACCGCACCGGCGCCGGCCGCCCGCAGCACGGCCGTCATGCGCGCGATCTCCTCGTCCACCTCTTCGGCCGTACCATCCGCCTCGCACAGCAGGATGGCGGCGGCCTCGGTATCGTAGCCGGCGTGCACGAACGGCTCCACCATGCGCGACGAGGTGCGGTCCATCATTTCCAGCCCGGCCGGAATGATGCCCGCCGCGATCACCTCCGCCACGGCGTTGCCGGCCGTGACCACGTCATCGAAGGACGCCATGATGACGCGCGCGCAAGCGGGCTTGGGCACCAGTTTCACGGTAACCTCGGTGACGATGCCCAGCATGCCCTCCGAGCCGACAAAGGCGGCCAGCAGGTCCAGGCCCGGCGCATCGAGCGCCTCGCTGCCCAGTTCCACCACGTCGCCCTCGATGGTTGCCATGCGCACGCGCAGCACGTTGTGCACCGTCAGGCCGTATTTCAGGCAATGCACCCCGCCCGAGTTTTCCGCCACGTTGCCGCCAATGGTGCAGGCGATCTGGGAGGATGGGTCGGGCGCGTAATACAGGCCGTGCTGTTCGGCGGCTTCCGAGATGGCCAGGTTGCGCACGCCCGGCTGCACCACCGCCGTGCGCGCATAGGCATCCATGCGCAGCACCTGGTTCAGGCGCGCGGTGGACAGCACCACCCCTTCCGCGATCGGCATGGCGCCGCCCGACAGGCCGGTGCCCGCGCCGCGCGGCACGACGGGGACATTGAACTCGCGGCAAATCTTCAGCACGGCCAGTACTTGCGCCTCGTCGGCCGGCAAGGCGACTGCCAGCGGCGGCTGGCGGTAGGCGGACAGCCCGTCGCATTCGTAGGGACGGGTCTCTTCCAGTCCGGACAGCACGCTGGATGGCGGCAAGGCCGCGCGCAATGCATCGACGAGGGCTGTACTGTTTTTCATTGATCCATTGTAAGTTTAAAAGCCGGCGCCACGAGGAAATCCCCTCCCAACCACTGGTAATTTGTCGTATCCTGCCACCGTTATTGACAATGTGAGGCTGCAATGGGCAACCGACTTTCGAAAATCGCGACCCGCACGGGCGACAAGGGCACCACGGGCCTGGGCGACGGCTCGCGCGTGGACAAGGACAATGTGCGGATCCAGGCCATCGGCGAAGTCGATGAGCTGAACTCCAACCTCGGCGTGCTGCTGGCCGAGCCGCTGCCGGACGAGATGCGCGAAGAGCTGGTCTCGATCCAGCACGACCTGTTCGACCTGGGCGGCGAACTGTGCATCCCGGGTTACCAGATGATCAAGGAAGAACACGTGGAGCGCCTGGACGCGCTGCTGGCCAAATACAACGCCACGCTGCCCGCGCTGACGGAATTCATCCTGCCGGCCGGCTCGCGTGCCGCGGCCGTGGCCCATGTCTGCCGCACCGTGTGCCGCCGCGCCGAGCGCGCCATCGTCACGCTGGGCAAGGCCGAAACCATCCACGACTTCCCGCGCCAGTATGTCAACCGCCTGTCGGACCTGATGTTCGTGCTGGCGCGTGTGCTGAACCGCTTTGCCGGCGGCAGCGACGTGCTGTGGCACCACGACCGCAAGCGCGGTTAAAACCCCGGCTGGCCGGCGAAGCGCTGCTGCAGGTAGTCGAGCATGAGCCGTACGCGGTGCGGCAGGTAGCGCCGGCTGGGATACAGCAGGTTGAGTTCCTGCGCCGGCCCTTGCCATTGGCGCAGCACGCGGCGCAGCTTGCGCTGGGCCAGCAAGTCGTGCACCAGCCACTCCGGGCATAGGCCGATGCCGCCGCCGGCGGCCAGCGTGTCGCGGATGGCCAGCGCATTGTTGATGCGGTAGCGGCCATGCGTGGCAACCGTCACGCTGCGCGCGCCGTCGTTCAGCTCAAGCGCGTCACCCGTGCGCAACCAGGCAAACCGGATGTATTCATGGCCGGCCAGCTGTTCCGGCGTTTGTGGCGTGCCGTGCGCCTTCAGGTAGCCGGGCGACGCCACCAGGCAGCGCGGCGACGCGCCCACCCGGCGCGCCACCACGTTCGGCGGCAAGTCGCTGCCCAGGCGCACAGCAATGTCGACACCCTCCTCCACCAGGTCGACCAGGCGGTCGTTCAGGATCAGCTCTACCTCGATCGCCGGGTACTGCCGCAGGAAGTCCTGCAGGTACGCGTTAAGGCAGAACTGCCCCAGCGCCACCGGCGCATTGATACGCAACAGCCCACTGGCGGCGGCGGTTTCACCGCGCGCGTCGGCTACCGCATCGGCCCATTCCTCCAGTACGCCGCGCGCGCGTTCATAAAAGCGGCGGCCGGGCATGGTGGGCGACAGGCTCGCCGTGCTGCGCTCCAGCAGGCGCACACCCAGCTGCTCTTCCAGGGCAGCGATGATCTTGCTGATATTCGATTGGCTGGTGTGCTGCTCGCGGGCGACCGCAGACAGGCTGCCCAGTTCGACGGCACGCACGAAGCATTGGAGGGAGCGCAGGGTGTCCAAGTTTATTCCATTCCGGACTTAACTATAGTCGATTTTGCCGCCTACCAGTCGAAACGGGAATGGTCGACCATCTCCCCACCTGAACCGACGTGGGAGATTGCAATGAAACGCTTCATTCTGTTGTTCGCGCCATGGCTGGCCGCTGGCGCCCTGCATGCCGCCGAGTGGCGCACCAGCTGGTACGCGGCGCCCATGCCTGCCTGGGGCGCCGGGTTTGCACTGCCGACCATGATGCCGGACGTGCTGGAAGCGCAGACCGTGCGCGAAGTGGTGCGCACCAGCGTCGGCGGCGAGCGCGTGCGCGTGAGCTTTTCCAACCGCTATGGCAGCACGCCGCTGGTGATCGGCGAAGCGCGGCTGGCGGCGACGGTGGATGAACCAGGGCGTGCCGCATCGGCGTCGCAAGCCGGTGCCGGCGTGCCGCTGACCTTCGGCGGCCAGCGCGGCGTGACGGCCGCGCCAGGGCAGACGGTCACCAGCGATCCCGCCGTGCTGCCGGTGGCGGCACGCCAAAGGCTGTCGGTGTCGGCCTGGCTGCCGGCACGCGCCCCTTTGGCGACTTTCCACTGGGGCGCGCAGCAGACCGCTTTCTCCGCACCGGGCAACCACATCGCTGCACCGATACTGCCCGGCGCGCAGGCGCTGACGGGGCGCACTTTCCTGAGCGCGCTGCAGGTCGAAGGACCGGCGCGGCGCACTGTCGTGGCCTTGGGCGATTCGATCACCGATGGCAATGGCTCCACGCCGGACCGCAACCGCCGCTGGCCCGACCAGCTGGCCGAGCGCATGGACGGCGTGGCAGTGGTCAACGCCGGCATCTCCGGTGCGCGGTTGCTGGCCGACGGCATGGGCGAGAAGGCGCTTGCCCGCTTCGGGCAGGATGTGCTGGCGCAGCCGGGCGTGGACACGGTGGTCGTCCTGCTGGGCATCAACGACATCGGCTGGCCCGGCAGCGCCTTCGCTCCCGCCGAAGCGCCGGCCAATGCCGCCGCCCTGGTTGCCGGCTACCGCCAACTGATCGCCGCCGCGCACAAGCACCAGGTCCGCATCATCGGCGGCACGCTGCTGCCGTTCGAAGGTTCCGCCAGCCACTTCTCTGCCGCCAAAGAACTGGTACGGCGCGAAGTCAACGACTGGATACGCAACAGCGGCGAATTCGACGCCATCATCGACTTCGACCAGCGCCTGCGCGACCCGGCCCACCCCGCGCGCTTGCGCCCCGCCTTCGATTCCGGCGACCACCTGCACCCGAATGACGCGGGCTATGCCGAGATGGCCGCGGCCGCAGCCCTGGTGGCCCGATAGGCGCTGCGCGGCAGCGGTGCAAGGAATCGCTCCGCTCTGCTAGACTCCCGGGATGCGAAAAATTCAACAATATTTTCTTGCCATCGCGCTCGCATGCGCGGCCGGTGGCGTGGCGGCCCAGGACACGACGCCGAGCGTTGAAGTGCAGGGGGTGAAGAATCCGGACATGAAGTCCTACCGCGCCGTGGTGGCGGGGCTCGACGCGTTCGAGAAGTACCATGCCCTGGCGCCGTCCGCCCCGGAACTGCGCTTCCGGCTATCGGCGCGCGCCGGGGTGGAGCAAGCCGCAGGCGAGCCGCTCTACCTGCGCATCGTTGGCAACGGCGACCCGATCCCCGTGCCGATCGCGGCGGACGGCACCTTTACCGTGCCGCGCGTGCAATCCGCCATCGACGACGATGCGGACCTGGTCCTGAACCGCAGGAAAGGCGTGCTGAAAGGCCGCCCGGAAGTACGCACGCCCGGCCTGCCGGACCATATGCGCCGCCTGGGCGACTTGCGGCTGGAGTGCCAGGTCATGGTCGCCATCGGCAAGAAGGAACTGGGCCTGATGCTGACGCTGTTCGTGAACACGGTCGCCATGACCACCGACTGGTGCGACATAAGCGTCAACAAGAAGAAGGTCAACTTCAGCTTCGCCAGCCTGCGCGCGCTGGAAGGGGCCGAGATTGTCGATGGCGAGCGCCGGCAGAAGCTCGAGACCTTCGACTTCAGCTTCCGCGCGCCGATCGCGCAGAGCGAATGGTCGAACGATGCGCGCATCGAGCTGCAATACGCGCCCGAGCCGACAGCGGAAGAAAAGGCCAACCCCTGGCTGCAACCCCTGTTTGTGGTTGGTTCCATGAGCGAATGGGCGTCGCGCAACCCGCTCCACAAGGTCGAGGAAGGCGTGTATGCCGCCGAACTGGAGCTGGGCAAGGGATTGCATTCCCTCAAGGTCGGCACGCGCGGCCTGGGTGCGATCAACCTCGGCGCTTCGGTGCCGGAGCAGCCAATCGCCGACGGCGAAACGGTAGCCCTGGTCAAGCGCGGCAAGAACCTGAGCCTGAACGTGGCGGCGCCCGGCCGCTATGCCTTCACGCTGGATGCGCGCGACAAGGATGCGCCGGCGCTGCGTGTGGCGCGCCTGCCGGAGAGCGGCCCCGCGGCGCCAGCACCGGCAGTGTCGCCGGCGCAGCAATAAAAAACGGCGCCGTGTGCGGCGCCGTTGAAGGGATTATTTGCAGGTCATCAGGATCAACCGTTGTTCACGACCAGCCTTGGTTCGTCGCCGAAGCGGGCCTTGATCGAAGCCGCGATGCCGGCGGCATCCAGCCCCACCAGCGCCAGCAGCTTGGCCGGGTCGCCATGGTCGATGAACTTGTCCGGCAGGCCAAGCATCTGGATCGGCTTGGTGATGCCTTCGGCTGCCAGGGCTTCCGCCACGGCGGCGCCGGCACCGCCCATGATGCAGCCCTCTTCCACCGTCACCAGGTAGTCATGGTCAGCCGCCAGCTGCTTGACCAGTTCCACGTCCAGCGGCTTGACGAAGCGCATGTTCGCCACGGTGGCGTTCAGCAGGTCGGCCGCGCCCATGGCTGGCGCCACCATCGAGCCGAAGGCCAGGATGGCGATCTTCTGGCCCTTGCGGCGGATTTCGCCTTTGCCGATCGGCAGCGCGGTCAGCTCCTGCGCGATCGCGGCGCCGATGCCCGCGCCGCGCGGATAACGCACCGCCGCCGGACCCGGATAGTGGAAGGCCGTGGTCAGCATCTGGCGGCATTCGTTCTCGTCGGATGGCGCCATCACCACCATGTTGGGGATGCAGCGCAGGTAGGCCAGGTCGTAATTGCCGGCATGGGTGGCGCCGTCGGCGCCCACCAGGCCGGCGCGGTCCAGCGCGAAGGTCACGTCCAGATCCTGCAGCGCCACGTCGTGGATCAGCTGGTCGTAGGCGCGCTGCAGGAAGGTCGAG
>CBHWEO010000302.1:0-5817 GCA_966112955.1 uncultured Duganella sp.
CAGACCGACAACTACGACCAGCCGCTGGACATCAACGAAGGCGCCAAGCTGGACCTGGGCTCCACCGCCAAGCTGCGCACCCTGGTGACCTACCTCGACATCGTCGACCAGCTGTACCAGAAGTACGGCAAGATGGATGCGGCCGAGCTGAAGAAGGTCAACGTCGACCAGCGCGACCGCCTGACCAGCTGGGGCGTCGAATACCTGGGCATGACGCCGATGGACAAGCGCGACCTGCCGTCCATGCTGCAGGCGGCGCTCGAGCGCAAGTATTCGGCCAACCCGGGCGAAGGCTTCTTCACCGGCGGCGGCCTGCATTACTTCGGCAACTTCAGCAAGGATGACGACTTCAAGATCATGACCGTGCGCGAAGCGCTGCGCCGTTCCACCAACCTGGTGTTCGTGCGCCTGATGCGCGACGTGGTCAAGTATTACTCGTTCCAGATGCCGGGCTCCTCGCAGACCCTGCTGACCGACGCCGACGATCCGCGCCGCGCCGCCTACCTGGCGCGCTTCGCCGACAAGGAAGGCAAGGAATTCCTGTACCGCTTCTACGCCAAGTACAAGGGCAAGAAGGCGTCGGAACTGGACGGCATCCTGCTCGACACGATCCGCCCGACGCCGGTGCGCCTGGCCAATATCCACCGCACCATTTACCCGAAGGCGACGCTGGCCGAGTTCAGCAAGTTCGTGAACGACAACCTGAAGGTGCAGAACGACGTGCCGGACGACCGCCTGGCCAAGATGTACGAACAGTACGACATGGAGAAGTGGAACCTGGCCGACCGCGGCTACCTGGCGGCCG
Organism: uncultured Duganella sp.; assembly: GCA_966112955.1. GTDB lineage: Bacteria > Pseudomonadota > Gammaproteobacteria > Burkholderiales > Burkholderiaceae_D > Rugamonas. The sequence goes on from CBHWEO010000302.1 coordinate 806, forward strand.
TGCACCCGCTGGAACTGTGGCTGGTGGCTTACCTGCACCACAACGAGGGCGCTTCGCTGGCCGACGTGGTGGCCGCCAGCGAGAAGGAGCGCCAGGAAGTCTACCAGTGGCTGTTCAAGACGCACCGCAAGCACGCGCAGGACAAGCGCATCGCCGGCCTGCTGGAGATGGAGGCCTTCATGGGCATCCACCGCCAGTGGAAGAAGATGGGCTATCCCTTCGATTCGCTGGTGCCGTCGTATGCCACCACGCTGGGCGCCTCGGCCGACCGTCCGGCGGCGCTGGCGGAAATGATGGGCATTATCGTCAACGGCGGCGTGCGCAAGACCACCCAGCGCATCGAATCGCTGCACTTTGCGGCCGGCACGCCGTACGAGACCACGGTGGCGCGCAACAAGTCGACTTCGAACGAGCAGGTGCTGTCGCCTGAGGTGGCGCGCGCGGTGGCCGATGCGATCCGCGAGGTGGTGTCCGATGGCACGGCACGGCGCGTGAAGGCGGCCTTCGTCGGCGCGGACGGGCAGATCATCCCGGTCGGCGGCAAGACCGGCACCGGCGACCAGCGTTTCGACGTGTACGCGGCCGGCGGGCGCCTGATCGAGTCGCGCTACGTGAACCGTTCGGCGACCTTCGTGTTCAATATCGGCGAGCGCTTCTTCGGCTCGATGACGGCCTATGTGCACGGGCCGGAGTCGAAGAATTACGACTTCACGTCGGCGCTGCCGGTGCAGCTGCTGACGGTGCTGGCGCCGTCCCTGATGCCGCTGATCGAACCGAATGCACAGAAGGCGGCGCCGGTGGTGACCGCGATGGCGGCCAACGCGCCGGGCGCGGTGCAGCCGGTGGCCACCGCCGCGCTGGCGGCTGCCACGGCGGCTGCGGTGCCCGCAGCGCCGCTGCGCGCCTGCGGCGCGCGCTGAACCGCAAAACCTGCAAAACCTGGAAAACCTGAAAACCGGGGTACGACGGGGACGCCGAGTCCCTGCGGGTCGGACCCCGGTTTTCCGGTTTTCCAGGTTTAAAATGCGGGCATGAAACTCATCAAATTCACAGGCTTCAGCCTGCGCGACCTGCTGGTCTCGGTCGCCCCCACCGTCGTGGTGGTCGCTGCCGCCTGCGCGCTGGCCTACTGGATCATCGATCCCACGCCGCCGCGCACGGTCAAGCTCTCCACCGGCCAGGAAAACAGCGCCTACGAAAACATCGGCAAGCGCTATGCGCAAGCCATGGCCAGGCACGGCATCAAGGTGATCCTGCAACCGAGCCAGGGTTCGCAGGAAAACCTGCAGCGCCTGAACAAGGGCGACACCGACATCGCCTTCGTGCAAAGCGGCTCCACCAACGAAGCGGAAGCGGAGCGCCGCGGCCTGGTCTCGCTGGGCAGCCTGTTCACCGAACCGCTGTGGCTCTTCATGCGGGAAAAGAAGGCCGTCACCAGCTTGGCCAAACTGAAAGGCCTGAAGATCAACCTCGGCCCCGAAGGCAGCGGCGCGCCGCGCCTGTTCCGCCAGGTGCTGCAGGTGAACGGGGTGATGCCGGGCGACTTCACCGCCAGCGGCCTGGAAAACACGCCCGCCACGGTGGAACTGCTGGAAGGCCGCATCGACGCCCTGGTATTCGCCGCCGCCCCCGACGACCCGCTGATCCAGATGCTGCTGATGACGCCGGGGATCCGGCTGTTCGACTTCACCCAGGCCGAAGCCTACACGCGCCGCTTGCCGTTCCTGACCCACGTCACGCTGCCGCGCGGGATCGTGGACCTGGGACGCGACCTGCCGGCGCGCGACTACCAGCTGATCGCGCCCACCGCCACCCTGGTGGCGCGCGAAGACCTGCATCCGGCCCTGGTCGACCTGTTCGTGCAGGCCGCCAGCAATATCCACGGCGGGGCAGGGTGGTTCCAGCAACAGGGACAATTCCCCTCGCCGCGCTACACCGAGATTCCGGTGGCGCGCGAAGCGGCCAAGTTCTACAAGGACGGCCCGCCCTTCCTGCAGCGCTACATGGCCTTCTGGCTGGCCAACCTGTTCGACCGCCTGTGGGTGGTGGTGCTGGCGGCCGGCGCGCTGATCCTGCCGCTGTCGAAGGTGGTGCCGCCGCTGTACGTGTGGCGCATCCGCTCGCGTGTCTACCGCTGGTATGGCCAGTTGCGCGCGGTCGAGCAGGGCGTGGACGAAGGCCGCCCGCGCGAAGAACTGCTGCGGCGCCTGGACCAGATCGAAGAGCGCGTCAACCGCCTGACCGTCCCGCTCTCCTTCGCCGACGAGTTCTATGGTTTGCGCAACCATATCGAATTCGTGCGCCAGAAGCTACGTACTAACACGTAAAAGTGTTGTATCCGCGAGAACCTTAATTGACAGTTACTCATGGTTACCCCAAAGATAAGCCAGTGGAGTGAAACTGGTTTAACAATAAGGGGTAGTTATGGCACCAAAAAAACAGGTTCTCGCAATCGCAGTCGCATCGCTTTTCACCAGCGCCGCATGGGCCCAGGAAGCGCCCGCCGGCGATACCGCCACCGTCATCGTGACCGGTACCCGCGTCTCCAACCGCACCGTACTCGATACCACCGCACCGGTGGACATCATCAGCGCCGACACCATCAAGAACAGCGGCGTGCCCGAAATTACCCAGGCGTTGTCGGTGGCCCTGCCATCGTTGAATTTCCCGCGCCCGGGCCTGGCTGACGGCACCGACACCATCCGCCCCGCCACGCTGCGCGGCCTGGCGCCTGACCAGACCCTGGTGCTGGTCAATTCCAAGCGCCGCCACTCGTCTTCGCTGGTCAACCTGAACGGCACCATCGGCCGCGGTTCGGCGGCGGTGGACATGAACACCATCCCGGCCGGCATCGTGAAGAGCATCGAGGTGCTGCGCGATGGCGCGTCGGCGCAATACGGCTCGGATGCGATTGCCGGCGTGGTCAACGTGCGCCTGCGCAGCGACCGCAGCGGCGGCGAAGCGAGCTTCAGCTACGGCCGCCGCGATACCGAATACAACTTCAACCCCGGCACGCCGCCGGCCGGCGCCACCTGGGGCACCGTGAATTCGCGCGAGCGCAAGGACGGCAATACCGCCACCTATAGCCTGTGGAAAGGCCTGGAGCTGGGCGAGAACGGCTACCTGACCATTGCACTGGAACGCAAGAACCAGGACCACACGGAACGCTCCGGCTGGGACGTGCGCCAGCAGTACGCCAAGGTCAATGGCCAGTTCGACCCGCGCGAAGCGACTTTCAACCGCTTCAATGCCTGGTACGGCGAGCCTGAGCTGAAGCAGAACACCTTCTTCGCCAATGCCGGCTACGACCTGGAAGGCGGCGTCAAGCTATACGGCTGGACCAGCTTCCAGGACCGCGATGGCCGCGGCGCCGGCTTCTTCCGCCGCTCCCTGCAGGACCAGAACGTGACCGCCATTTACCCGGATGGCTTCCTGCCGATCATTGCGCCGTCGGTGCAGGATTTCAGCGGTGCCTTCGGCGCCAGCTGGACCAGCGGCGCCTGGGAGATGGACACCTCGATTTCCTACGGCCAGAACCGGATGGACTTCACCATCGAGAACACGCTGAACCGCTCGCTCGGTGCGGCCTCCAAGACCGTGTTCGATGCCGGCGGCTTCGAATATGACCAGCTGACCTTCAACCTGTCCGGTGTGCGCCAGTTCGAGGCCGGCCTGGCGTCGCCGCTCAACCTGGCGGTCGGTGCCGAAGCGCGCCGCGAATCCTATGCGCTGCGTGCCGGCGAGCCCGATTCCTGGCGCCAGGGCGGCGTACTCCTGCCCAATGGCGGCGTGAGTCCTCCGGGCGCGCAAGTGTTCCCGGGCTTCCAGCCACGTGACGCGTCGGACCTCCACCGCCAAGCCTTCTCGCTGTACGCCGACCTGGAAGCGAACCTCACCAGCAACCTGCTGGCCTCGTTCGCGGTGCGCGGCGAGCATTACTCCGACTTCGGCAATAACTGGTCGGGCAAGCTGGCCGCCCGCTACAACTTCACGCCCAACTTCGCCTTGCGCGGTTCGGCGCAGAACGGCTTCCGTGCGCCGTCGCCGCAGCAGCAGGCATTTACCTCCACGGCCACCAACTTCATCAACGGCATTCCGTTCGAGATCACCACCTTCAAGCCGACCGACGGCCCGGCGCAAGCGTTGGGCGCCAAGCCGCTGGACGCGGAGAAGTCGACCAACTTCTCGCTGGGTGCGGTGGCCAAGATGGGCAAGGCCAGCTTCACGGTGGATGGCTTCCAGATCAAGATCCGCGACCGCATCGTGCTGTCGGAGAACCTGACCCAGGACAATGTGCGCAACTACCTGGCCTCGCAAGGCTTTGCCGCCACCGGCGCGCGCTTCTTCATCAACGGTGTCAACACCACCACGCGCGGCGTGGACGTGGTGGCCAACTATCCGTGGAATACCGCGGCGGTGGGCAAGTTCGACTTCACCCTGGCCGGCAATTACACCAAGACGGAAGTGACCAAGGTGCCGAAGACCGCGCAGCTGGCGGCCTTGAATCCGGCACCGTCGCTGTTCGACCGTGTGAATGTGCTGACCTTCGAACATGGCACGCCGCAGACCAAGTTCACGGCCAGCGTGAACCATACGCTGGGCGCCTGGAGCGGCACGCTGCGCGCCACCCGTTACGGCAAGGTGCTGCAGCCGGGCACCACGGCGGCCAACGACCACTGGATGACGCCAAAGACGCTGGTGGACCTCGAAGGGCGCTACAAGATCACGCCGCGCCTGACGGCGGCACTGGGGGCGGAGAACCTGTTCGACCAGTATCCGGATCCGTTCCCGGCGGCGTTGAACTCGACCGGCAATGCGCCGTTCTCCAACTACTCGCCGTTCGGACGCAGCGGGCGCTTCGTGTATGCGCGCTTGAATTACGCGCTGTGATCTAAGAACCAGGGAAACCGGACAACCGGGGTACGGCCCTCGCGGCCGGACCCCCGCCCCACAGGCCCCCATCCAGGGCCGGCCAGCCATGCACCACCCCCCGACGCTCTTGCGAAGGCCGT
>CBHWEO010000303.1:0-5772 GCA_966112955.1 uncultured Duganella sp.
AGCGCAGGCCGTTGATGGACGAACGTTCCTGCGGGTCGCTCGACATCACACCCGACAGCGCGTTGTAGGGAATGTTGACGCAGGTGTAGCACATCATCATCAGCAGGTAGGTGGCGTAGGCCCACGCCACCTTGCCGGCCGGCGGCAGCGCTGGCGTGGTGTAGGTCAGCACGGCAGCACCGGCCAGCGGCAGCGCACCCCACACCAGGTAGGGGCGGAACTTGCCCCAGCGGGTGCTGGTGCGGTCGGCGGCCGCGCCGATCAGGGGATCGGTGAAGGCGTTGATGATCTTCACGACGAACATCATCGACGCCGCCACGCCTGCGGTCAGGCCGAAGACATCGGTATAGAAGATCAGCAGGAACGTCGAGACGTTGGTCCAAAAGAAGTTGAACCCCATGTCGGCGGCGCCGTAACTGAGTTTTTCACGCCAGGACAGGACGGTTGCGGTCATGGGAATTCGTTTCAGCTGGCTGTTGATAGCGCTACCAGCCGGTAGTATGCTGTCCGGCATGCCTCGCTGTCAATCCGGATTTAATGGCCGCCAATCAGTTCGTACGCGATCTCAGGCATGAACTTCCCCGCCGGTCCGGCACAGCCATCGGCCTCGCCAGGCCCCTTGATCCAGAGGCTCATCTCGGGCTGGGCGCCGGCGCCATGGATGCGCGGCAGCTGGCCCAGTTTGCGCCCGGCGGGGTCACACCACTCCTTGCCTTTGGGCCCGGCGCCATTGCGGCTCGTATCGACCACGAACGGTTTGCTCCAACCCGCCTTTGCTTGCAGCGCCTGGGCGACGGCAATCCCGTATGCCTTGCTCTCGCTGTCCCCACGATAGTTGGAGACGTTCAGGGAGAAGCCATGCGCGTTTGCCACGCCGGCCTGGATCAGGCGCCTGGCCGCTTCGTCCGGCGCGAGCCAGTCGCTGTTGCCTATGTCGAGGTACAACAGGGTGCGCGGCGCCAGCTCATGAAAGGACTGCACGGCATACTGGATCAGCTGTATGCGCTCCGCCTTCAACTGCGCATTCAGGCAATCGAGTTGCGGCAAGGCGTCCGGTTCGAGGATGACGATGGCGGGCCGGTCGCCGATGGCCTGGGCGAAGGCGTGCACCCATTCCTGGTAGGCGCGCGCCGTGCGCTCGCCACCCGCGCTGTACTGGCCGCAATCGCGGCCGGGAATATTGTAGGCCACCATTACCGGCGTGCGCTGCGCCTGCGCCGCATTGCTGACATGTTGGGCCACGACGCCGGCGATATCGCCACTCCAGCCGCCGAACCAGCGCGCACTGGGCTGGCTGCCAATGTACCGGGCGATATCGGCGGCGCGGCTGTCGCCCGGGTTGCTGCGCGCCCAGGCTGCTGCGGCCGACTGCGGGTCCACATACAACCCTTGGGAGGCGGCGCCGGCCGGGGCCGGCGCTTCGGCGCGGGCGAGAGTGCAGGCGATCAGGCAGGCCGCGGCAGCCAGCAACTTGGTCATATTCTTCAAGCAGGTCTCCTTAGGTGGGACGGCCCCCGGATCAGGGGCGTGGCCTGCAAGTGTAGCCGATGCTGTGAGGCTGTTCGAAGGAGACGGCCCAGGCCCGGAACTGCTTGCGCCTTGCCCCTACTGCGACCCTCCTGTTGGTAAATGAGCATCACATCAGTTAGGATGCGGTCTTTAGATCCAGACAGGTAGACGCGAAATTGAAAGCAATCGTTGTTGAAGACTCCCGCCTGGCGCGTGAAGGCCTGGTGCGTATGCTGCGCGAATTCCCAGCGCTCGAAGTCGTTGGCGATGCCGACCACCCGGATAGCGCACTGGAACTGATCCGGGCCAGCCGGCCCGACCTGCTCTTCCTCGACATCCACATGCCAGGCGCCAGCGGCTTCGACCTGCTGGAGCGGCTGGACTACGCGCCGCGCATCATCTTCACCACCGCCTACAGCGAACATGCGATCCGCTCCTTCGACTTCCACACGGTCGACTACCTGGTTAAGCCAATCAGCCACGAACGCCTTGCCGCAGCCATCGCCAAGTTGCCAGCAGCAGCCAGCGCGAGCAAGACCAAGCTCGATATTGACAGCCGCCTCTTCATCAAGGACGGTGAGCGATGCCACCTCGTGGCACTGCAAACAATCCGCTATTTCGAAAGCTGCAAGAACTATGTACAGGTTTTTTTCGAGGGCAAAAGCGCCTACCTCAAGAAACCACTTGCCGATGTCGAAGAGCGCCTGCCGGCCCGGCATTTCTTTCGCATCAGCCGCCAGCACATCGTCAACTTGCGCGCCGTTACCAGCATCGAAGAGACCATCAACTACGGCTACAGGCTGACGCTCGATGATGGCAAAGTGCTGGAAGTTTCGCGCCGCAACGCCAGTGAGCTGAAAGAGTTGCTCAGTTTCTGAAGCCTCTCCCCGTTTTCGGCCGCTCATCCCCACCATTCGCCGTCCGGCACCTTTTTCCCCGCCGCGCCTTCTGCATGCAGACAATGCCAGCACTGACCAACAGCAGGAGGAACCCCCGAATGACAATCCGTACCTTGATCGCACTGGCCTTGCTGGCCCCGCTGGCGGCAAACGCGGCTTCCCTGCACAGCGGCGCCGATGCCGCCGTGCGCGTGCAGGACGACCTGTACCGGGCGGCCAACGGCGGCTGGATGGCCGCCACCGCCATCCCCGCCGACAAGGCGGCCGTGTACGGCATCGACCTGCCTGGCATGGCCAATAGCCAGGTGCGGGCGATCGTCGAACAATTGGCGAACACCCAGCCGAAGCCAGGCACCGTGGCCTATCAGGTCAATGCCTTTTACAGCAGCTATATGGACGTGGCGGCGATCGACAAGGCCGGCATGGCGCCGCTGCGTCCGGTGCTGGCCGAGATCGACGCCATTGCCGATGGCAACGCGCTGGCGCGCTGGATGGGCCGCGTCCAGGGCCGCATCGAAACACCGGTCTACCTGTGGGTGCTGCCGGGTTTCCAGGATCCCCACACCAGCCAGCCACTGGCCATGCAGGGCGGGCTTGGCCTGCCGGACCGCGACTATTACCTGCGCGATGACACGCACTTTTCCAAGGCCCGCACAGCCTACCTGCGCTACCTTGTTGCACTGGCGCGCGTCGCTGGCGAGCGCCAGCCTGCAAAGGCTGCTCAGCGCGTACTGGCGCTGGAAACCCGCCTGGCTGCCGCCCACCAGCCGCTGGCCGACACCCGCGACCCCGGCAAATACCGGTCGATGCCGGCCGAGCAACTGGCGGCGCTGGCGCCCGGCTTCGCATGGGAGGAATTCGTCGCATCGGGTGCGCTGCCTGCATCCACCAGCCTGACGGTGGTGCCGCAAGCGTCGCAGGCCATTGCACAGTTGTTCGCGCAAATGCCGTTGGCCGACTGGAAGCTGTACTTCAAGCTGCACAGCCTGGACAGCGACGCGGCTGTGCTGCCCAAGCCCTTGCGGGACGCGCGCTTTGCCTTCCGTGGCACCGCCCTGCAAGGTATACGGTCCGAAACGCCACGCTGGCAAAAGGCCATCCACGAACTGAACGACGCACTGGGCGAAGCAGTCGGCCAGTTGTATGTCGAACGCCATTTCTCGCCGAGGCACAAAACGAGCATGGTGCAACTGGTGGAGAACTTGCGCATGGCTGCGCGGGATTTGGTCGACCATGCCACCTGGATGACTGCGGCCACACGGCAGGAAGCGTTACGCAAGCTCGACACCCTGGGCGTCAAAGTCGGCTATCCCGACCAATGGCGCGATTACAGCGGCCTGCTGCTGCGCCCCGGCGACGCACTGGGCAACCGCCATCGCGCCGCCCAATTCGCATGGCGCCAGCAAGCGGCCAAGGCCGGCAAGCCGGTCGATCGCAAGGCATGGATGATGCCCCCGCAAACCGTCAATGCCATGTACGATCCGATGCTCAATGAAATCGTCTTCCCGGCAGCCCACCTGCAAGCGCCGTACTTTGAGCCGGATGGCGACGCGGCAGTCAACTACGGGATGGCCGGCGTACTGATCGCGCATGAAATCAGCCACGCCTTCGATAATATGGGCAGCCAATTCGACGCCGGCGGCGCCATGCGCAACTGGTGGAACGATGCCGACCGCAAAGCCTTCGGCATCCTCGGCGACAAACTGGCCGCTCAGTTCAACGCCTACCAGCCGCTGCCCGGCCACGCGGTGAACGGCCGCCTGACGCTGGACGAGAATCTGGCCGACCTGTCGGGCTTGCAGATCGCCTTCTACGCCTACCAGCAATCGCTGGGTGGCAAACCGTCCCCGGTGCTGGATGGCTACAGCGGCGCCCAGCGCTTCTTCCTCAGCTACGCGCAAAGCCGGCGCGCCAAACTGCGCGACGAGGCGATGATACGCCAACTGACCGCCGACCCGCACGCGCCGCCGCAATACCGCACCAACGGCCCGGCCGTGAACGTGGACGCCTTCCACCAGGCGTTTGGCACGAAACCGGGCGACGGCATGTATAAATCGATCGATGAACGTATCCATATCTGGTAAAGGCCCGCCCACGATGCCACTGCGCTTCTTGCCCCGCAACGGGCAGTTCTGGTTCTACCATGGCCTGACCGTACTGGCCACAGTCGGCATTTCGCTCGCGGCCATGAGCGTGTACGGCAACGTGGGGGCGGATGACGCCAGGAGCGCCACCTTGTGGGTCCTGCCATATACGGTGGCGACGCTGGCCTTCCGCTGGTTGTATCGCCGGCTGGGCTGGCAGGAATGGCCGATGTCGCGCCTGATACCACTCGTGATGCTGTACGGCTGTGTGGCCGGCATGATGGTGGCTTCCTGCATGGCAGCAATGAAGCATCCGGTTTCCTGGGCCGCGGGCAAGCTGGTGGCGGACGGGCTTCAGGCCCAGTTGTTTGTATGTGCCTGGGCCTTTATATATATCAGTGTGACCAGCCAGCGTCATATCCGGGAAGCGGCAATGGCCAACCTGCGCCTGCAGGACAGCCTGAAGGAAGCCCAGTTGAACAGCCTGTCTGGCCAGCTGAATCCGCACTTCCTGTTCAACTCACTGAACAACCTGCGCTTCATGATCCACGAAGATGCGCAGCGGGCCGCCGCCATGGTGCTGGCCCTGTCCGACATCCTGCGCTACTCGCTGGAGAGCGGACAGCAAGCCAAGGTGCAGCTGGCAAGGGAGATGGAAATCATCCACCGCTATATCGACGTGGTGCGCGCGCAGCTGGAGGATCGCCTGCGCTTCACCTTCCATGTGCCGAGCGAGCTGCACGCCTGCCTGGTGCCGCCAATGCTGTTGCAGCTCCTGGTGGAGAACGCCGTCAAGCACGGCATCGAGAATTTGCGTGGGGGTGGCAGCGTTCAGCTGCAGGTGGTGCGCCAGGAGCGGCAACTGGTACTGCAAGTCCGTAATGACATGCCACCTGCGCACTTGTCGGAGAACGCTGGCACGGGACTGGGGCTGGCCAATATCGAGCGTCGCCTGCAACTGCTGTACGGCGGCCAGGCGATGATGCAGGCAGGACCATCTGGCGGGCAATTCGAAGTACTGGTCCGCCTGCCGAAGGAGCATTAGCAGCCCATGGACTGCCTGCTATTGAGCTTCATGCCCCATCCTTCGGCCATTCGCATCGCAGCACTTGATCGACACCTGCGGTAGCGACCTGAAACCGCAACAAGCCTGAAATGCAAAAAGCCGGGAAGTTCCCGGCTTTTCGCAAGCTAAGTGCTTGATTTTTTGGAGGCGAGGGCCGGAATCGAACCGGCGTACACGGCTTTGCAGGCCGCTGCATAACCACTTTGCTACCCCG